>JBJXGA010000018.1:0-5974 GCA_046152955.1 Planctomycetales bacterium
CATCCAGTGCGGGTTGGGGAGTTCACGAATTACTGCGAGCGGCTATGTGGGAGGCATCCGCCGCACGCATGAATCACGCGACTCCGTGTAGAGTATAATCGATTTCTTGGCCGATGGCAGGGAGAAATGGCTAACTCAACAGTTCCTCCACCACCCGCGGCTCGGTCACCCCAGTCAGCTTCTCATCCAGTCCATTTCGGGAATAGGAGAGCTGCTGGTAGTCCAGTCCCAGGAGCGCCAGGACGGTGGCGTGCCAGTCGGTCACGCTGACTTTGTTCTCGACCGCCGCCATCCCCAACTCGTCAGTGGCTCCCAGGACGGTTCCTCCTTTGATCCCCGCGCCGGCCAGCCATTGCACCATCGCATTCTTGTTGTGATCGCGCCCCGCCTTTTTCTCGTCTTTGTCGGGGGGAAGCTGGGCGATCGGCAAACGTCCCATTTCGCCTCCCCACAGAACGAGCACCTGGTTGAACAGCCCGCGTTGCTTCAAATCCCGCAACAGGGCGGCGACCGGTTTGTCGGTTCGATCGCAGGCCGCCTTGAGCGACGTCCCCAATTCGTTGTGATTGTCCCAGATCTGGTGATTGATGAAGAGCTGCACGAAGCGCACCCCCCGCTCGACGAGTCGTCGCGCAATCAGGCACCGCCGGGCATATGAATCGGTCGTCGGCTCATCGACGCCGTACATCTGAAGCGTGGCTTGAGTCTCTTGCGATAAGTCCAGCGCTTCGACCGCGGAGAGCTGCATGCGAGTTGCCAGTTCGTAGCTGGAGATCCGCGCATCAAGCAGCGGCTGATCGGGGTGGAGGTCGCGATGCCGCCGGTCGAGCGCCGTTTGCAGTCGCCGTTCCCGCAATGTGACTCGGTCGGGCTCGTCGAACTCGCGTTTCAAATGCAGGAGCGGCTCCCCCGTGGCGCGGAAGCGCGTTCCCTGAAAGACGGGAGGAAGAAACCCCGACTGCCAGTTCTGTGTCCGATTGACCGGCAGCCCGAGCGGGTCGTCCAGCACGACATACGCGGGGAGGTTCTGGTTCTCGCTTCCGAGAGCGTAAGTAATCCACGAACCGAGCGATGGATATCCGGCCAGTGTTCGGCCGCTATGAATCTGAAACAGGGCCACCTCGTGCGTCAGGTTGGTCGTATGCACCGACCGAATCAGAGCGATGTCGTCAACGCAGCCAGCCAGATGCGGCAAGGCGTCGGAGACCTGCATGCCACACTCGCCGCGCGGAGCAAACTGAAAGGGGCTGCGCATCAGTTGCCCCGCCGCGTCGGGGAACTCCACCTCCCCCGCGATCCGTTCGAAATACGATTCGCCATGATGGCGGTCGAGTTCAGGCTTGGGATCAAACAGGTCCATCTGACTGGGGCCACCGTTCATGAACAGGTGAATCACCGCGCCCGCTTTGGGAGCGAAGTGGGCCGGGCGCGGCGCCAGGTCGGGGGGGAGGCCGGCCGACGGAGCGAATCCAGCCGCATCGCGCTGCATCAGCCAGGCGAGCGCTGCGCCGCACACTCCCGTTCCAAACTGCCGGAACAAACCGCGCCGCGACAGTTGTTCCACGGGGGACTGATCGCAAAAGTCGTGAACGGAAGGGCCGGGCCGATGGTGCATGGTGGCGTCAATCAATCGATCGTAAGGAATTCGGCACTGTTCAGCAGGGCGTGACACAAATTGACCAGCGCTTCGTCCGCAGCGTGCTGCGCGGCCCCGGCCCCGGCCGCGTCCTCGGTCGCGGGGCGCGAGGCGATCCATTCGCGCGTCAGATCCTGCAACGCCGCGGCGGCCAACTCCCGCTCGTCGTCCGAAGGCGCGCGCGCCAAGGCGATGTTCCAGGCCGCTTCAATCCGGTGGAGAGGATCTTCCCCGGCGGTGTCACGGACGCGTTGGGCGAAGAGGCGGGCCGACTCATGGACCGCCCGATTGTTCATCAGGTGCAGCGCCTGGGGAGCGACGGTCGAAAGGGGACGATCGACGCAGTTGGGGGTCATCTGCGGCAGATCGAAGTCTTCCAGCAGCGTCAGCGTCTGAGTTCGTCGCTGGAGCAAATAGATCGTCCGCCGCATCGAGCCGCCGACCCCCGACGTACTGACCAGCCCGCTTTGCGGGTGGACCTCGACGGGGTCCGGTTTGCCGAAGGGGGTCGTGTCGAGCTGTCCGGCGACCGCCAGCAGGCTGTCGCGCAGCGCCTCGGCCTCCAGTCGCCGGAGCGGCATTCTCGAGAGGAGTTTGTTGTCAGGGTCGATCCGCATCTGCGCGAGGTTCGATCGCGACGTTTGCCGGTAGGCGGCGGAATGCACCATCAGCCGGTGCAACTGTTTGATGCTCCAGCCCGTGTCGATGAATTCCCGCGCCAGCGTGTCAAGCAATTCCGGATGCGTCGGCAGTTCACCGGTGACGCCGAAATTGTCGAGCGTCCGGACCAGGCCAGCGCCAAAATGGTGCCGCCACAACCGATTGACCATGACGCGGGCCGTCAGCGGATGATCGCTGCTGGTCAGCCAGCGGGCGAACGCCAGGCGACGACCTGTGGAACGCGCGCCGGGCAAAGGGGGCTCGACCGGAAAGGGGGTCCGACCATCAGTGAGGGCGCTGAGCACTCCCGGACCGACTTCGCGCTCGGGCTTGGTGTAGTCGCCGCGCCGCAATATGTAAGTCGGAGAGGGCTCCCCCCGATCCCACAAGGCATGAATCGCCGGTTTGGGCTGCTTTCGACCCTCCAGCGTTTTGATCCCCTGGCTGGTCTCGTCGGCGAGACGCTTGAAATCCGGCTCCAGCGTTTTGAGTTCCTCCTGCGTGATGGTGAGGCCCGCCTCAAATTTGGACGCCAGGTACTTTTGGATTTCATTGCGCTGGGAGTCGGGAGTGGATATCACCTGGCGCAGGTCGTCGCGGAGAGCCTCGGGGAGTTTGGCCAGGCGCATTTCAAGGTGGAAACTGATGCGCTCGGTCGTCCCTTGCTGCAATGTCGCGGTGAGCCTCTGGATTTCCTCCTGGATCGCTTTCTCCGCGGTTTCCCACGCTTGTCGTTCCGCCGGCAGCGACCGATCGAGCAATCGCTCTCCCCAGGGGCCGCGGGCATCTTCCTTGCGCGTCACCTTCAACCAATCGTGCTCGTCATAGGCCCCTTTGAAGACGGCGGCGAGGCGATAATAGTCGCGCTGCGGGATGGGGTCTGTCTTGTGCGTGTGGCACCGGGCGCATTTCACCGTCAGTCCCAGCACGGCAGAGGTGAGGACATGAAGTTCGTCGGCGATGATCTCCAGGCGGTCGGGAACGAAATTCGTGATATTCGCGGAGGTGCCATCGGGAGTCATTCTCAGGAATCCGGTCGCGACAAGGTTGTCGTAGCGTTCCTGAGTCAGTTCGCCAGGCTGCTGGTAGTCCTCCAGTTCATCCCCCGCAATCTGCTCGTGAAGGAACCGATCATACGGCTTGTCGGTCTGAAACGACCGGATGACGTAGTCGCGATAACGCCAGGCCTCGTCGCGGACCAGGTCGGAATGCTGTACGCCGTTGGAGTCGGAATATCCCGCCAGATCGAGCCAATAGCGCCCCCACCGCTCCCCATAATGCGGAGAAGCCAGCAGCCGCTCGACGAGTCGTTCGTAGGCCGCCGGATCCGTGTCGGCGAGAAACTCTTCGACCTGGGCGGGAGTGGGAGGAAGTCCGATGAGATCGAAGAAGAGTCGCCGCAGGAGCACCTGGCGGTCGGCCGCAGGGGCCAGCGTCAGCCCCTGAGTTTCCAGACGTGCCAGAAGGAAAGCATCAATGAGGTTCCGGACCTGGTGGACTGCCACGACGAGGGGAGGTTCAGAACGCCGCGGAGTTTGAAACGCCCAGAATTGTCGATCGGCGTCGGTCACCAGCGGATCGGCATCGGTGGTGGCCACGTCGGGCCCCAGAGGAGATTCCGGAGCGCCGGTGGCAATCCAGCGGGTCAGGATGTCGATTTCCACAGGCTCGATCGGTTTGATGCTGACTTCCACGACACGCCGCCGCGGGGGCATCTCTTCGGCACGAATTCGCTGCAGCAACAGGCTCGCGTCAGGATTTCCCGGAACGATCGCCGGTCCCGATTTTCCCCCTTGGAGCAGCGACTCCCGGCGACGCAGATCCAGCCCCCCTTCGGTCACACGGGCGCCGTGACAGACGACGCACCGCAACCAGAGGATCGGAAGTACGTCATGCTGCGTGACCTCGCCGACCGGCCTGTTCTCCTCCGCGCACCAGCCGAATGCGACTGGGGAGATCAACACCGCGAGGATGATTAGCGGAACGATCGCTCGGCGCACCATGCGCCACGCCGCACCTCGCGGCCGACTATCCACGGTCCCGCCAACCCCCGGCGGGTAGATCGGCGCTGGACGACCAGACTGGGGACAGGACAAGATACACATTGAGCCATTGCCGCGCGCCATGCTCGTCCTACTCTTCATACAACCGGACGGTAATTTTCCCGTCGGCCGTGACGTAGCCGCGGTACAATCCGTCGGAGTTATAGGACATGGTAAAGTTCCCCTGGGGGTCGAGCGCGATCGCGGCCCCTTCCCCTCCCGCCTCTTTGAGCTGGCGGAGGATCACGTCGTCGGCGGCCTGTTGGACCGTTTGTTGCCGATAGCGCATCAGCGATGCAATCTCGTGCGCGACGGCCCAGCGAATGAAATACTCGCCGTGGCCCGTGCAGGAGACAGCGCAGGTGGCGTTGTCGGCGAACGTCCCGGCCCCGATGATGGGGGAGTCTCCCACCCGGCCATAGCGCTTGTTGGACATCCCGCCGGTCGATGTCCCGGCTGCCAGATTCCCGGATTTGTCCACCGCCACGGCTCCCACGGTGCTCCATTCATGAGGGCGGGATCCGGCAGGAAGCGCGGCCCCCTGTTTCTTGTTTTTGGCCTTCTGTTCCGCCTCTTCCCGCAGATTCTCCTCCCACTGACGGCGCCGTTTTTCGGTGGCGAAATAAGCGGGATCCTCGATCTCCAGTTTCTGTTCGACCGCGAATTTCTCCGCTCCCTGGGCGATGAGCATCACGTGCTTTGTCCGTTCCATGACGGCGCGGGCGGCGGTGATCGGGTTCTTGACGATGGTCACGTTCGCGACCGCTCCGGCTTTGCGCGTTTTTCCTTCCATGATCGAGGCATCGAGTTCGTTTCTGCCGTCATGGGTGAAGACCGCCCCGCGCCCCGCGTTGAACCACTCGTTGTCTTCCAGAACGCGGATCGCGGTTTCCACGGCGTCGAGGCTGGTGGCGTCCGGCTTGTTGAGCGCGGCATAGCCGGTTTCCAGTGCCTGCTTCAGTCCCGCCCGCAGCGCGCGCTCTTCTTCCGGGGTCATTTCACTGCGGTGCAATCCCGTGCCGCCGTGGATTCCCAGGACGACGCGGGGGACCGCTCGGCGTTCTTCGGCAGACAAAAGCATGGGAGTCATGATGAGCATGGCGAAACAGCACAACCGCAACATGGCGGAACCTTTCGATGGAATGGCAGTGCGGGGGGGGCGGCGGGGTTCACTCGTCGTCGAGTTCAACTTCTTCGACGTCGGACTCGCGCTCTTTGAACAGCGTGACTTCGTTCCCCTGGTCATTGTAGATCACGTTGTCCATGAATGTGCGCATTAGCAACAGCCCCCGACCACAGGGGCGATCAAGATTCGCCGGATCGGTCGGATCGGGGAGCGTCGAGGGATCGAACCCTGGCCCCTCGTCCCGGACGGTGTACACCGCCTGCGTGCTCGACATGCGAACCGAGACATAGATGCGGCGATCTTTGTAGGGGGCCTCGCGGCTGCGCTGGGCGGCCAGATTGTGGTACGCCTCGTGATCCTGCTCGCGCAGCTCGGAACTGATCTCCAGATTGCCGTGGTAATAGGCGTTCAGCAGCGCCTCCTCCAGCGCCACCCCCAGCCGCAGGCAATCGGAGCGGGAGCAAAACCGCAGGCGGATTGCCTCTTCGCGCAGGTAACTGGCGACGGCGC
>JBJXGA010000049.1:0-11775 GCA_046152955.1 Planctomycetales bacterium
GGTCGGGCGCAGTCCGGGGGGCCACGACAGCATGTTCGGCGTGAAGTCGATCTTCAGGGCATCGCACAGCAGTCCCAGCATCCGCCGGGGGTCTTCCTGAATGTCGCGCGCATCCAGCACCAGCGGCGCTTGTCCCGTCTGGCGGCGGACCACGTCGAAGATCTCCCCCTGTTGCACAAAGCCCAGATCTTCCAGCGCCGGGTCGTCATTCTTGGCGATGTACGACGTGATCACCTCGCGCGGATCGCGGATCAGGAAGCAATTCGTGACGCCCGTCAGCCATCCCCGGTCGATTTCCGGCAACAGGTGATGCGTCATCTGCTTCTGGTAGAAAATCCGTTTCCCCTCCGGAATCTCCCCTGTGAGCCAGTCCACGACGCGGCGCCAGTCGGACTCCTGGTGGGCGATCACTTCGTCGGCAACGGGGTGGGGCTTGCCGGTCGTCTTGAGATAGCAGGCATACAGCGGTTCGTCGCAGACGAACGTATCCTCGCGGTTCCCCCAGGCACGCATCATGGCGGTCGAAATATTCCGCGGACCGGACCACATGGCCAAGCGGAGGGGAGGAGCAATCGAAGCAGAGGGGATAAACATGTCGCGGATCGAAAAAGGCAGCCAGCCACGGAAGTCGCGTCAGCGGACTGAGAACTCCCAAAAAACGATTCAATGAAATGGACCCTGCTTCCCGTGAAGCAGGGTCCGACCAAACATCCTTCCTCGGCACAGGCGATCAGATCAGGGATTCGTCTGCGCAGTCGTCGTTCCCGCGGCAGGGTTGGCCGTGGTGGCCGCGGCGCCGGCCGCCGCCACAATCTTGCCGTGCGCCTTGAAGGTCACCGGGTCCGAGTACCCGGCGATCGTGATTGTAAATTCCTCGGTCACCGTGCCTGCCTCCGCGGGGGCGATCAACGTCAGCGGGATGACGTGAATGGCCTTGGCTTCCACAGGAATGCGGACTTCGAACCTCTCGGCGGAGTGTTCGCTCTCGAGCTTCTCGATCGTGAAGGGCTGCTTCCCCCTGACGATCAGATTCATGGTCTTTTTGGTTCCAGCGTTCAATGTACCGAAATCAAGCAATTCAGTGGTAACGGCATAAAGGTTTTCGACCTTGCCATCCACGAGCACCGGCAGGTTGGGGTTGGTCGGGTCGTCGGTGACCAGGGTCAATTGGTCCCGGAAATCTCCCAGAGGAGTGCTCCCCTTGGCGGTCACGACCAGGTCGTAGTTGACACGGCCCCCGCCACGCGAGGTTTCGACCACCTTGGCGACGATGTTGGGGTTCTTGCTGATCACGTTGCGGATCGTCCAGTTCTCCCGGCCGGCGTACGCCACGGCAATTTTGCGCTCGGCGTCGCTGCCACGGGTGATCGGGCCGAAGTTGGCCCCGCCCGGGCTGAGCACGACGTCGCTGCGGATGAACGCCCGCACGGGAATGCGGACTTCGGCGGGCTGCGGACGGTCGATGGTGATCGTCACGCTGGAGTCCTTTTGAGCGGTGAACTTTTTGGTGTCCATCGTCAGCTCAATGTACGCCTGCTCCAGACTCTTGAGCGTGTCTTTGGAGGGGGTGGCGGCGGTGCAGCCGCAACTGGTACGAACATTCGAAATGTGGACATCATCGCGGTATTTGTTGGTGATTACCAGGCGGTATTTGGCTTCCGCCCCGCGCGCCACGACGCCGAAATCATGTTCCAGCTTGTCGAACATCTTCTCCGCCCACTGCTGGGCGAAGGCGGTGGACGCGGAAAGCGCTACCGCCAGGGTTCCCACGAACCGTCTGACCATCTTGAGTCTCATGACTGTCTCCCGAGTTGTCCTGGGCATGTGTTTGTCGATTGACGACTGACCGGGCAAGTCTATCCGGCGGATTCGCCGCTGCCGGAAAAACATGGATGATTCTGAGCGTTCTGCGCCGATTCCCAGGCGGCCGTTCCGGTCACGGTTCGGGGACAAACTGAACCTGTACCGAAAAAAATTCCGGTCGCGCGGAAGGGCGCGGCTGGTCTCAATCTGACTGAGGGTTTGATCCCGCTGGTCAGGGAACCTGGTTCCGCCCCACGCCCGTCATGAGAATGGCTGGCGATCGCCACGTCCCCGGCGATCCGTCACCAGCAGGAACTCTCCCGGCAATCCGCCCGATCGGCCAACCCGGTGCGAATCACTCCGATCCGCCCCGCCCATGTCGTTCGCTCGGATCACCGGCAAAGTCTTTGTAAACCGTATCTCCCGGCGATCCGGAAGTCAACCAGAGACGGCTAGTGCCGCAAGCGGCAATTGATCTAGCACAAAACGGCACTTTTGGGTGAAATTCACTCGCGGGTCGTCAGCCAAGGAGCAAGACTCATGCCAGGGAAGGCAGCGAAAGTGATGGTTTCCGAGCGACAATTGGCCGTGCTGGAGGAATTTCAGCGATCCCAAACGGAGGCTCGGTTCGTCGTACAGCGTGCCGCAATTATCGTTTCGGCTTGGAACGGGCGGTCGAACGAAGAGATCGCTGAGGAAGTCGGGTTGGGTCGCGTGGAAGTCGGAAAATGGCGGCGGCGTTGGCAAGATGCCTGGGACGAATTGACGTTGTTCGAATGTACTGAACCGGGTCGCCTGCGCCAGGCGATTCGCGAGACCTTGCGGGATGCTCCCCGGTCGGGCAGCCCGGGAAAGTTCACGGCGGAACAGGTTACTCAGATCCTGGCGGTGGCCTGCGAGCCCCCGGAAAACTCGGGGCGCCCGATCACACACTGGACGCACGCGGAACTCCGCGATGAAGTCGTGAAGCGCGGTATCGTGCCGAGCATCTCGATCACGCAAGTCGGCTGCTATTTGCGTGAAGCCATGCTGCAGCCACATCGCCATAAGGGGTGGATCAATACGACTGAGAAGGATCCGGAGACGTTCAAACGCCAGGTGGAGGAAGTCTGCCAGACATATCAAGAGGCTCCCCGACGTTACGCGAAAGACGGCACGCGCACGGTAAGCGTCGACGAAATGACGGGGCTGCAAGCATTGGAACGAGCGGCTCCTGACAAGAATGTCCGGGTGGGCGAGGTTGCCAAACAGGAGTTCGAATACACGCGACATGGAACGACCACGCTGATCGGCAATTGGGATGTGGTTCAAGGGGTCATGTTCGCGGAAACGATTGGCGCCACGCGTACGGAAGCGGATCTGGTTGCGCACATCGAAAGGACCGTGGCGACGGATCCTGATGCTCCGTGGGTCTTCGTTTGGGATTGCCTCAACGTGCATTGGTCGGCCAGTTTGGTCGAATGGATCGCGAAAAGATGTGAGCCGAATCGGCCGTTGGGAAAAAAAAGGCAAAGTCGGGATCTTGAAATCACAGGCCACTCGGCGTGCATTTCTGTCTGATCCCAGCCACCGCATTCGGTTCGTGTTTCTTCCCAAACACAGCTCGTGGCTCAACCAAATCGAGGTGATCTTCGGTATCGTCATGCGGAAGGTCATTCGACGTGGCAACTTCAAATCCGTCGATGACCTCGAAGCCAAACTGCGCGCGTTCCTCGTGTACTTCAATCAAACTCTGGCGCATCCGTTCGAATGGACCTACACCGGGAAACCCGTCACTCGTCAACGCCGTCACGAGTTCTGCCCGCCGCACCGACGCCGACAAACCTTCGGAAAAGTGAAGATTCACCAACAAAGCGCCTGATGCTCGATCAATTGCCACTTGTGGCACTAGCGCTCTGGGAAGCCGACTATCGAGCCGCCGTGGCGGGGACCACTTTGCATTGCGCTCGGAACACCACCGGATCGCTCACTCCTTCGATCGTGATCGTGAATTCCTCGCGGAGCGTGGTCGCTTCCTGCGGAGCGATGACCGTCAAGGGGAGTCGATGAACATCCCGGGCGTCTTTGGGGAGCACCACCTCAAAGACCCCGGCGGTTTTCTCGCTTTCGATCTTTTCAATCAGGAAGGACTTTTTCCCACGAACCAGCACGTTGACCGTTTTTCGAGCACCGGGGGCCAGCGTGCCAAAGTCAACGAGCGGTTGAACCACAAAATAATCGGATTCGATCTTTCCACCGACGAGCAATGGAATTCGCGGATTCGACGAATCGTCTGTGATCAGTACCAACTGCTCGCGCAACTCGCCCGCCGGCGCCGTCGATTTGAGCGCGACGGTCAATTCGTAGTTCACATTCCCCCCATTGCGGCTCACTTCGTGAAGCTGCGCCTCCAAGTCCTTGTTTTTGCAGATCACTTCCTTGATCTTCCAGTCGGACCGACCGGCGTAGGCAATGGCCACCTTGCGTTCCCCGGCGATCCCTTTGGCCACGGCCCCAAATTCGACTTCTCCGGGGGTCAGCACCACATCGGTTCGGATGTACCCTTTGACGGGAATCTTCACCTGCGCGTAATGCGGGCGGTCAAAGGTGACCAGCACCGTCGTATCTTTTTGATGCTTGAATTTTTTGGTGTCGAGCGAAAACTCGATATACGCTTCCCCGCCGGGCAGAATCGTATCCTGCGAGCCTTTCACCGAAATACACTCGCATCCGGGCCGAATGCTGGAGATGTGGACCGGATCGGGAAAAGAATTGACCAGCTTCAACCGATGCCGCGCCTCGGCCCCGCGGGCCACGACCCCGAAGTCATGGTCCAGCTTCTCGAACAGACGCTCGGCGTAGCTCCCTTCCTGAGCCGACAATGGGGGGGCGGCCAAACTGAGAGTCAAACCGCAGCAGATGGCAAACAGCGTTTTCCACATCATCCTTGTCTCACGCAGGCGGAACGCGACGGTCGACCTGACCCGACGCTTTGAACCAGTCCGCATTCTATGTCATCGTCTCCCAAATTCGAAGCCTAACCCGCCGGTTTCGGAGCGGAGGTCCCCTCCGGCGACTTTCCGCCGCGCTGCAGCCAGAACCGCTGTGACACCCCCATGATCCCCAAGAATACGCAGCCACCCAGGCAGACTCCGGCAAACCAGTCGCCGTATTTCAGATACAGGCTCTGGCGGGCGTCCAGCGGCACATGATCGACCACCACCGCCTCATCCTGCTTGGAACGCCCGGTCCGCAATCCAGACGCCCGCTGCCGGATCATCCCGTCCCCGTCGATGATCGCGGAAATCCCGGTATTGACCGCCCGCACCATCGGGGTGCGGCATTCCACGCAACGGAAGGCGGCTGTGATCAAATGCTGATCCAATTCGCTGGAGCCATGAAACCAGCCGTCGTTGGTGAGATTCACCAGAAAATCGACTTTTTTGGCTCCCCCATCCCCCGGCCGCGCGGCGGCGTTCACGATGTCCCGCACCAGGTGGGGGATCGTATCCTCAAAGCAGATGATCGGGGCGAACCGGCTTCCCTGGTGGTCAAACGCGCTCGGCGCGCTCCCCGCTTCGATCCCAAATCCGGAACCAAACGGCGTCAGGCGGTGCAGAAACGGGAGCGAATCTCCCAGCGGGATGTACTCGCCGAAGGGAACCCGGTGCAACTTGTCATACCGCCCCGCCAGCTTTCCATTGGGGCGGACCAGAGCCGCCGAGTTGTACGTCCGGATTCGCTTGGAATCGATCTCGATGGTCTCCAGACCGATCACCATCGCGGCTCCGGCCATCTGACTGAGCCGTGCCAGGTTCGCCTCCACTTTCAGGTCGCGCAGCCAGCTCAGGTCCATCTCCGGATACGTTTTGCGCAAGTCCTCATCGGTGACCCCGGCAGGAGTGACCAGGAGCGGGTAGCGGAACATTGTTTCCGGCCAGATGATCAGGTCCGGTTGCTGCTTGACGGCGATCCCCGTGAGCCGTTCATGTTGCAACTGGACCTTGCGCCAGTCGCGCTGATCGTGTTTGACCTCCGATGGAACATTTCCCTGAATCGCCGCCACGCGCAGGCCGGGTTGAAACTCGACATTGTGCCGGCGCGTGTACCCGTAGGTCAGTACGGCACCGAACAGCGTCAGGCAGGTTCCCACCCGCCACCAGCGGCCCCAGGCCGAGAGATCCCGTTGCGACTCCTGTTCCGGCGACGCCGGGAGGAGCCGCCATTTGGCGAGCAGCGACGGGGGGAGGAGTTCCACAAGACAGGCCGCCGTCAGGGCGGGGAGAAAGCTGACTCCATACGCCCCCACCAGATCGGAAACCTGGATCAATTCCAGCCAGCGGTACTGCGTGTGCCCCAGGTTGTACCAGCAGAATCCGCTCATCAAATGCGCCCGCAACAGTTCCAGCCCCACCCACAGCACCGGCGCGGCCAACGTCAGAGGGATCCGGAAGCGCCAGACCGCGACCCGGACCAGTGCCAGAAACATCGGATAGTAGCAGGCCAGATACAGCGACAATGCTAACCAGGCGCCGTACATCGCCGGATGTCCCAGACGCATCCATTGCAGACTCGGGAGCCAGAACAACGCCCCCCCCAGATAGACCGCGCGGTACATCCGCCGCGTGGGACGGGGGAGACGCGCCAAAAGCAGCAGCGGCGCCAAACAGATCCACGCCAGCGGCCCGAAGTCGAGCGGAGTGAACGCCCCCCACATCAGCGCCGCCGTAAGCCCCGACATCGCCAGCGCCCCGGTCATCTCTGCCGGAGCGGAGCGGGCGGAAGCGATGATCTCGCGCGGGGAAACCGCACGCGGCGTTCGGTCCCTGGCGACTCTCTGCGGGGGCATGGCAAGTGCGGCCATGTAGGGCTCCATCCATGGAACAGGTTGAGGATTTCAGCAAACTTGGTCGAAGTTCAGCATCGGCGTGCGTCACCAGGGATACACATCAACGGATGTCCCGGAGGCATACAGTGTGTCTGGTTGAGTGAAGGCCACCATGCCGTTGGCGGCCACGGTGGCCGACAAATCGGCTGAACCGACCCACGGAACGGTTGAGACTTGCGGCCCCTCCCTGGTCCATTCCCACCGAGCCGGGTGATACGTTGGTCGATTTCCGCGATTGAAATGTTCTCCCAACAGCCGGGCGGGAACGGGGGAGGGCTCCGCCGGAGTCATCCCCATCAATCGTCGCAAGGCGGTTCGAGCGAACAATTCGCAGCAAACCATACTGCTAACTGGATTTCCGGGCAAGCCGAATATATAGCAGCAGGATCCCCCCAGGGACTCTCCCCCCTCCGATCGGACATAGACTCCAAACCAGAGGGGCTGCCCCGGCTTGATCTGCACCTTGTGGAAAACCTGACGAACACCCATCTCCGCCAAGACCGACGGCACCAGATCGAGCTTACCGGCAGAGACTCCGCCGGACAGGAGAAGCATGTCGCACTGCAATCCACGGGCGATCCGTTCGCGCAGCGACGCGGAGTCATCGCGGGCGATCCCCAGCGGCACGGGGGTCGCTCCCGCCTGCTGGAGCTGGGCCACGAGCATCGCTTCATTCGAGTTGCGGATTTGTCCGGGACCGGGCTGTTCGCTGAGCGGAACCAGTTCGTCGCCCGTGGCCAAAACCGCCACCCTCGGCCGTCCGATCGCCAAAATATGCGACCTCCCCATTTCCGCCAGACATCCCAGTTCCTGAGGCCGAAGGATTCGGCCGGCAGGGAGGACCGCATCGCCTGCGCGGCGCGACGCCCCGCGCGGCAGTATGCTCCGTCCAACCTGTACGGGCGCCGTTTCGATCTCCACTTCCTCAAATCCCCCTTGAGATTTGAGGCGGGTCTGCTCGATTTGAACCACTGCGTCGGCCCCGGAAGGGAGCGGGGCGCCCGTCATGATTCGGATCCCCTGACCTTGCTGGACTGCGTGCTGTGGCACCTGTCCGGCGAAGACCTCTTCGATGACCCGCAATGTCCCCCGACCGTTGGGTAAATCCGCGGCACGAACGGCGTAACCATCCATGAGCGCTTTGTCAAACGGCGGAGAATCCAGGTCCGCCGCGACGTTTTCCGCCAGAACCAACCCCAATGCGTCAGGGAGCGAAACGGACGCAGGCGCCAGCGCCTGAACCTCTTGAACGATGACTGACTGCGCCTGACTGACTGTGAGCATCAAATGACCCTGAGGGGACTCACTCCTACGGAACGGCAAGACAGATCGGGGGGATGCCGCTCAACTCGCCGCCGAGATGTTGAGAAAGTTTTTCAGCAGCCCGATCCCCTCATCGGTCAGAAAGCTCTCCGGGTGGAACTGCACGCCGTGAATCGGATGGCGGCGATGCCGAATCCCCATCACCTCGCGGGAGTGGCCGGCATCATCGGTCCAGGCGCAGACTTCCAGATCCTGGTGAACTTCGTCAGGACGGACCACCAGACTGTGGTAGCGAGTCGCGACGAACGGATTGCTGAGCCCGGCGAACACCCCGCGGTTGTCGTGATGCACGTGCGACACCTTGCCATGCATCAGCCGGTCGGCCCGATTGACCTCCCAGCCAAACAACTCGCCGATGCACTGATGCCCCAGGCAAACCCCCAACACCGGAAGCCGGGGACCGAAGCGGGCGATCACGTCCTTGGAAATCCCCGCTTCGCTGGGGGTGCAGGGACCGGGGGAGACGATGATCCGCTCGGGGGCCAGGCGTTCGATTTCTTCCAGCGAAATCTGGTCGTTGCGGAAGACGCGGACATCCAGCGCGCCGTCGATCTCTCCCAGCCGCTGGACCAGGTTGTACGTGAACGAATCGTAGTTATCGATGAGCAAAATCATGTCCTGAATGCTACCAGACAACCGACCTTCTGGCAGCGCTGACGGAGGAATCGGAGCCAGATTCCGATGCACGGTTGGTCGGAAATGGCGCGGTTCTTGAAATTCCCCCAGGAGTATGGCACAGTAGAACTGCTGTTCCCTCGATTCGAATCGCCCCCTGACAGAACGCGCGGACATGAGTGCCATCACAATTGAGGTCTGGGACGCCACCGGTAATAAGAAGCAGGTGGTCGAGCTGCCAGGTGACGCCGTCGTCAACCGAGTGGTGGCGGTGCTGGTGGAGAAGATGAATCTGCCGCGAAACAGTCCCGACGGCCAGTTGATGAGCTACAAGTTCCATCACAAAGCGAGTGGTAGGCAGTTGCTGGAGGAGGAAACGCTGGCGGGGGCTGGCGTGCGGTCGGGAGACGTGTTGCGATTGCAGCCGGAGATCACCGCCGGTCGCGGCAAGCGCTCCCCACAATGGAATCTGCGTCAACCCATCTGATCCTCAGTCTTGACAGACACACGGGCCGCCATGGACCCCCTTACGCGAATTCCGGAGTTAGAGGAGGAGGACCGGTTTTCGCGGTTCCGGCTGATCAGTTGGTGGGATCAGCCCCGTCTGGCGGCCGCGCGCGTGGTGGTCATCGGCGCCGGGGCGTTGGGGAACGAGATTCTGAAGAACCTGGCGCTCTTGGGGGTGGGACGGGTCTTCGTCGCCGATTTGGACGCGGTGGAAAACTCGAATCTCTCCCGGTCGGTGCTGTTCCGCGAGGGAGACGCCGGGCAGGGCAAAGCCGATTTGGCGGCGCGCCGCGCTCGGGAAATCTATCCCGCGATGCAGGTTCAGCCGTTCCGGGGGAACATCGTCTATGACTTGGGGCTGGGAATTTTCCGCTGGGCCGATGTGATTCTGGGGGGGCTCGACAATCGGGAGGCGCGGGTGGCGATCAATCGCGCGGCGGCCCGGACCGGCAAGGTGTGGATCGACGGAGCGATTGAACGGCTGGATGGAGTGGCCCGCGTCTTCGACCCGGCCTGCGGGCCGTGTTACGAGTGTACGATGAATGCCGTCGATTGGCAGATGCTTGCCGCCCGCCGCAGTTGCGCCTTGTTGACACGTCCGGAGATGGAGCAAGGCAAGGTTCCCACAACCCCCACGACCGCCTCGGTGATCGCCGGAATCCAATGCCAGGAAGCGGTCAAGCTGTTGCATGGACTGGAGACCCTGGCCGGCCGGGGGTTCGTGTTCGACGGCACGACGCACCAAAGCTACGTCGTCGAGTATTCCCGCAAAGCCGATTGCGAATCGCACGATCCGTATGATCCGATCGTGCCACTGGCGCGCAGCACCTGTTCGACGACCGCCGGCGAACTACTGGGACTGGTTCGCTCCGAACTGGGGGCCGAGGCGATCGTCGAGTTTCACCAGGATTTGTTGTCGAAACTCACGTGCCCGCGCTGCGGGGTTGAAGAAACGCGGCTGGGATCGCTGGGAAAAATCACGGAACGGGAGGGGCTCTGTCCGGACTGCCGGGAGCCGCGCGTCCCGCACACCTACCACACGCTCCAGGGGGGAGAGGCATTCCTCGACCGGCCGTTGTCGGAACTGGGAGTTCCCCTGTGGGAGATCGTGGTAGGGCGCGCCGGACTCGTTCAGCGCGGGTATGAATTCGCCGAAGATCGGAAAGCGATTTTAGGAGTGCTCGCTCCATGACTGCTACGACACCAACCCCTGACGTCAGCCAGTTGCAGCAGGAGGGCCTGGCGCCCCAGGACTTTCCAGCCGGCCGGCGGAGAGACTTTCGCGTCCATTTCGCTCCCGAGGTTCATGCGCAGATTCTGCAGCATGCGGGGGAGAGTCATTCGCTGGAAATTTGCGGAGTGCTGGTGGGGGACTGGCGGCAGGATGACGGAGGACCGTTTGTGTCGATCTCCGCAAGCCTGCGCTGCGACCAGGCCAAGAGCAAATTCGCCGAGGTGACTTTCACGCACGATGCCTGGGCCAAGGTCAACGCTGAGATGGACACGCGCTACGCCGACCGGCGGATCGTCGGCTGGTATCATTCGCATCCTGATTTCGGAATTTTCCTGTCCGATCGGGACGTATTCATCCATCAGCACTTTTTTTCCGGGCCGGGACAAGTGGCGTTTGTGGTCGATCCGGTCCGAAAAACGGAGGGGGTTTTCACCTGGCAAGGGGGGAAGCCGCTCCTGACGCCGGACTACTGGATCGGATCTCGCATCCGAACCTCGGACGCCGCCGCCCGATCCCCGACCGATGCGCAGCCTGGCGAATCGATGGCGCCGGTTCAAGCCGTCCAGGGTTCCGCTTCCCTATTTTCGGGTGTGCTGTCGGTGGCCACGCTGGCGGCGCTCTTTTTGGGGGGGTATCTTCTGGCCAGCGTTCGTTCGGACTGGGAGCGGCGGACGCTGATCGAAGGGGCGGCGGCGCATTACGGAATCTGGAAGGGGCTGCGACCGGAACTGAGCCTCGAACTGGGCGCCGCGCACGGCGCCCTGGGAGGGATCGAGAACAAGTTGCGGCCCTTGGCCGCGGAGCATCTCAAACTGCTGGGAGAGGAGGCCAAACCGGCCCGCCAACAATGGGACGAAATCCGCTCGCACTTGCACGACACGCGCCGCCTGCTGGAGGAGATGGGACGGGCCTATGCGCTGTCCGAAGAGGAGCGCTCGACGCTGGAACGGATCCTGGCGGACCGCCTGGCGGACCTCGCCCGCGCCGCAAGGAAGGGGGAAGTCGAGTCGAAGGAGGAGGGGGATGCATCCCAAGAATCGTCCGCTGGCGATTCGCCCCGCCAGGAAGAGGGGCAGCCTCCGGAGAAGAAGCCAAAGGAGCGCTCCCAGGGGGAAGCGTCATCCCGCAAGCGGTCATCCCCCCAGCGCGACAAGAAGTCCCCCGCCGACTCGGCATCGCCCCTGCAGGAGTGAATCCGCATGCCCAATTCTCATGAGCCGCTGCACATTTCGCAGGAAGATCTCTTCTCCGAGAATGTGGAAGAGTATCTGGCGATTCGCCACAGCGTCCGTCAGGCGACCGAGAATATCCCGGAACACTCGCTGTGGGTTCGCGTCGTCTATTCGAGTTGGTTTTACCTGTCGATCGCCAGCGGACTGGGGGCGATTGCCGGGTGGCTGGTTCTGGAACCGTTTTTTGACGACAA
>JBJXGA010000080.1:0-9191 GCA_046152955.1 Planctomycetales bacterium
GGTCGGCTACAGGATCAAACCAGAACCTCCTGACGAGGACTTGCACCTCGCCGATTCAACAAACTTGCAAACGCACTGGTGGACGCTGCCAGCGTCCGTGGCCGATCCCATGCTCTGATCGAAGGAATACGAAATGAAAGATGAGAAGTGAAAAATGAAAACTGAACTGGGTGTCAACCAATCCGTGGTGGACACTGCCAGCGTCTACGACCGATGCAACGACGCGTCCGACCACCAGCCGAAGTGAAGTGACTACCGCGAAGCGGTTTCAGACAATAGGAGTCTGGGGTCGCGCAGCGCACCCCAGGAGCATTGACGATCCATGTCTCTACCGCGAAGCGGTTGCACACGGCTGCGCGAACCGGCTGACGGCAGGCATTCTACCAAGCATTGATCGAGACTCAGCGCGATGAACCGCAACTGATCCTTGTGGAATTCTCTTACGCGGTGTGCAACCGCTTCGCGGTAAAGGGCCGACTCGAAAATCGCAACCTGGGGTGCGCTGCGCGACCCCAGGCTATTATGTCGAACCGCTTCGCGGTAGCAAGATCGCGACCAGCCAGATCGCGACCAGCCACACCTGTCGTGGACGCTGCCAGCCTCCGACGCAAGCTGCCACTGGCTCTCCGTTGAGCTGGACTTTCCCTTATACTCACATCCATGAACGAACCCGATCGACAACCCGGACGGCGCGCCACATCTCGCGGGGCTTCATTCCGCCATGCCTTGACGGGTTGCGCCTATGTGCTGCGGACGCAGCGCAATGCCTGGATTCATGCAGTGGCGACGCTGGTTGTGGTGGCAGCGGGACTGTGGCTGCCCCTGGCCCCCGCAGAATGGGCCATCCTCCTGCTGACCATCGCCGCAGTTTGGGTGGCGGAGTTTCTCAATACGGCTCTCGAAGCGGTCGTCGATCTGGCATCTCCCACGGTCCACCCGCTGGCGAAAGTCGCCAAGGACGTGGCTGCCGCCGCCGTTCTGATCACGGCCATCGCCGCCCTTCTGGTCGGATTGCTCATTTTGGGCCCGGCGCTGCGGTCGCGACTGACCAAAGATTCTCCCCGCCCCCGCGGTTCGGCTGGCCAATCTTCACCGCGGGCTGCCAATAAAGTATGATTCGAGGAGATGACAAGTGGGAGTCGGTCGAGTTCGCCGCACTGTGGCGAACGGCGGCCCCCACGAGACCCACCCCAATGTTGCCATCCAACACCCCGCCTCGAACTCCTTCCATTCCCATCCCCTCATGCTGACCATCCCCGGTACCGCTGGAAAATACTGTGACGGATACTCTCGACGCTCATTCCTCCAGGCGGGGAGTTTGCTGGTGGGAGGGTTGACCCTGGCGGACCTGTTGCGGGCGGAAGAACGCTCGGGACAGACCCGCGGTCACAAAGCGGTCATCATGGTTTACCTCTCCGGAGGTTTGGCGCATCAGGATTCATTCGATCTGAAGCCGCAAGCCCCACAGGAAGCCCGCGGCGAGTTCAGCCCGATCGACACCACTGTTCCGGGCATACAGATTTGCGAGTTACTGCCGAAGCTGGCTGCCGTAGCGGACAAATACGCCCTGCTCCGCTCGATCGTCGGACTGCGTGACGAGCACAGCAGCTTTCAGACGATCACGGGATATTCGATGGGGGAGTCGCAGCGCAATGGCCACCCGCACTTTGGTTCGGTGGTCGCGCGCGTTCAGGGGAATACCAACCCGGTCGTTCCTGCGTTTGTCGATCTGTTTCCGACGATGCAGCATCGCCCCTACAACAGTCCCGGCGCAGGGAATTTTGGTCCGCAGTTCTCCGGCGTCCGCGCCGACGGGGAGGACTTGGCGAGCATGAAGCTGCGGTTTGTATCGGCGGATCAATTCGGGGACCGAAGGCGGCTACTGGAAGCGCTGGAGCAGCGTCGCCGCGAGGTGGAGAGTGACCGCCTGCTCGCCGCCGACACCGCTTACCAGCGAGCGTTCGATGTGCTCACTTCCAGTCGATTGGTCGATGCGCTCGATGTGGAAAAAGAAGATCCGCAAATTCGCGAACGGTACGGCAAAGGCTCCCCCAAGCACCAGGGAGACGGGGCGCCGCTGTGGAATGATCAATTGCTGCAGGCACGGCGGCTCGTCGAGGCCGGGGTTCGCTGCGTCAGCGTCGCGTATGGATTCTGGGACACCCACGGCAACAACTTTGGACATCTGCGCGGCAACCTGCCGGTGTTCGATCAGGGGATCGCCGCGCTGATTCAGGATCTGTATGAACGGGGCCTCGATCGGGAGGTCACGCTGATCGTCTGGGGCGAATTTGGACGGACTCCCAAGATCAACAAAGAAGCCGGGCGAGACCATTGGCCGCGCGTCAATGGCGCCTTGCTGGCCGGCGGCGGGATGCGGACGGGACAAGTGATCGGTTCGACCGATCCACTGGCGGATTCCGCCAAGGATCGCCCCATTCCGTATCAGGACGTGCTGGCGACGCTGTATCAGAACCTGGGGGTCGATCCGCACGAGTTCATCCGCGACATGTTCGATCGCCCCGTGGCCATGCTCTCTCCCGCCGCCCGGGCAATCCGCGAGTTGGCCTAGATGCCTTTCGACCTTCCTTTTGATTACCTGCTGGCGATGTCCGAATGGCTGATCGTCATGGCGGTGAGCTTCGTGGCGCTCTTGTGGATGCGTCGCCGCTGCGGCAAAGGGCGCCCCAAACGCTTGGCGTGCCTCAACCTGGGACTGTCGGCGTGGATGTTTCTGGCGGCGCTCACGGCGGTGGAGTTGTATTTTGCGGTGGTCTACGACCAGAGCGATTCGTTCAACATGACAAACGTCTCGCGGCATTGGTTCGACCGACACATCAAACCGGTACAAAAGCGGCTGATCTTTGAGGATGGGCAGCAGACTCCGTACCGCGACGCGCGGCCGTTTCCGACGTCGCTGGCCGAGGGGCAGCACCATATTTGCTTTGTCGGAGACAGCTTTACGTTTGGACACGGGGTTCCGAATATCGCCGATCGATTCAGCGATCGGATTGGCGCGTCGCTGGAGCGGCAGCAGCCGGGGCGATTCGTTGTCTCGAATCTGGCCGATGCCGGTCGCGATCTGCACTATACGGAAAAACTGCTGGAGGAGTTGCTCGCTGACAAGCTGCCCGTGCAGACGGTCGTCTACGTCATCTGTCTCAACGACATCGAGACGTTTGACCGTCGGACCGCTGAGTTGTACCAGGAAATCGGTGACAAGAATCCCCGCTCCTGGCTGATCACCCACACCTATTTCATCAATCTTCTGTACTACCGGATGCAACAGTTCAAGTCGCCGCGGGTGGGGGGGTACTACGATTTTCTGCAGGATGCGTATTCGTCCGACGCCTGGGACGGGATGCGCCGCAAGCTGGAGGAGATTCGCACGATGTGTGCTGCGGGGGGGCTGGACTTTCGCATTGCCATCTTTCCCTTTCTGCACAACCTGGGGCCGGACTATCCGTTTGGCGAAGCCCATCGCCGATTGACCGAGTACTGCCAGGAAGCGGGCCTTCCGGTTCTCGACCTGCGCCCGGTTCTGGAGCCGCACGTGGGAGACGGCTTGACCGTCAACCGATTCGACGCGCACCCCAACGCTCGCGCGCATGAACTGGCGGCTCAGGCGATCGAACGGGAGCTATTGCACGATTTGCTGGAGTAGTTGACCTGGCGGCCGTTCCATCGATGAGTCCGCATCGAGTAACGCGGCACGTCGTCGGTTCACTCCTCGGGAACATCATCCGCCCTGAGGATTGTGATCGCCGGTTGGATCGTGACGTCATAGGCGACCTGTTTTTGCAGTGCCGATTGACGCTCATCCGTCAGGGTCAGCACGGCGCTGACCCGCCAATTACCGCCGTATTTGACCGGTGAACCGGACACTTGATACTCCTTGAGGGCCAGTCCCGCCTGCCAGTCCTGATCGGCGATGTTGACGGCCGGCTTCTCGCTACGGAGTTCGTCGGGTTTCTTGCCCGCTTTCCAGGCGTCGAGCGCGACGGACAGCACCTTGGTGACGTCTTCCGTAGAACCCTTCGGGGAGGCTTGGCCCGGACCACATCCCGCCAGAGTAATGGCGGCCAAAGACACCAATAGGGTGACTAAGGGCCGAATTTGAAATTGTTGAAGTGATAACGAAACGCGTGCGGTCATTGAGTGGCAACTCCTCACCTGAAAACCGGATCATCAAGGGGCTGGAACAACAGTAAGTCACGGAGAGTCCCAACCCAAACCGGCCGCCTCGGTGACGCGGTCGAAATAGGCTCTCCCAGTGACGTAATTGATCAACTGCACAACCTCCCGCGGGCTGGTCTGTTTCAAGGCCAGGCTGACATCGTCGTCGGTCAGGACGATCGGCGTGGCGGCCAGGTTGCGGGCCACGTTGAACTGCGCTTGTTCGGCCGCCGAGAACTCGTTCCAGGAACCGTCGAGCAGGAACACCTCGTCATCCGTCTGCCCGAGGTCGAGCAACCGCTGTCGAGCCTGGTGGGCGGCGTACCAGGCACGGTCCTGGCGGGCGACAATCCAGCTCACCTGTGCCTTCAACTTCGGGGTCAGATCTCCCTTGTCATCCGCGGAACGGAGTCCCTGGATGCGGTTCTTCCCTTCCACCGGAAAATTGGCCAGCAGTCGCGCCCATTGCGGAAACGTCTCGGCCGGCCAGACATCCGCCAGGACTTCGCGCGCTTCGCCGTCGGTCACGATGGGCAGGCGCGGCTGCCGGCGACGACACGTCTCCAGCGCTCGTTCGACCTCGCCGCGCGATTCCAGCGCGGGCCGATTGCAGACTGTGGCGCGCGTGGGCGTTCCGGTTTTTGCGTCGAGCTGGAGCGGCGCCACTATCGTGATGCTCTGCAGAAATTCCGGTGAGGTGGGAGTCAGGAACGATTCGTTGGGAACGGGGCGATCTTTGGGAAGGTCGGCCACCGCTCGGCGGAAAAACGATTCTCCGGTCTTCGACTGCGGAATCCCGGCCCCTTCCTTCCAGCGATTGATGGAGTTGTTCCCGGAGATGGACGTCGTCATTTCCAGGATCTGCAAGTCGGTGTAGTGCTTCCGCAAGGCGTCGACGTCCGACTCTCCGATCCGATGCGGTTCAAACGTGAGCTTGCGGGCATAGGCGAAGGCCGCCTGCTGCGCGGGGGTGTAGCGCTCCCAATCGAAATCGAGCGCGGCGATCTGGTCTTCAGTCAAGCCTGCCGCCGAGAGTTTCTGCTCCTGATGCCCCAGACAGTACTGACAGTTGTTCGTGCGCGAAACGATCCAGAACAGCATGGTCTTGAAGGGGTAGTCCAGTGTCATTCGGGGATCGGCGTTGCGGGTGAAATCAAACCCAGCGGCGCCCGTCCGGTTATTCGTTCCGGCGCGCGCCGCTCCTGCGGGCCCACCGGCCCCGCCGAAGCCACCGGGAAGTCCTTCGCCCCCCGGCAGATAGTGATAGCGCAGGCGGCTTTCGTAGCTCTGGGCTCGCTCTCCAAGCTGGGTTCGGTCTGCTTCCGTCAGCTCCGGCAAGGGGATCCGCTGTGGCCGCGTTTTCAAGTCTTCCAAATACTGCTTCATTTCGGGCCGCGTCAGTGGAACCGGCCGCGGCACCGCTGTGGGGGCCGACTCCTCGGCATGCAGCAGAAGTCCGGACAGGGCGACCAGTCCTCCCAGGCATAGGGCGTTCGTTCGCATGGTATAACTTTCTCTTGTTGTCGCGGATTGAATTTCGGGAGCTGTTCTCGGCAAATGGCGGTCAGGCAACACAGTGACTTGGTAACTCCCGGGATGAGAAATCCGCAGCAAACGGTTTGCTGCATGTACCGATTCTCGGATCAGGAAGTGCGCCGTCTATCTTCCGTCGTGCTGCGGCTTGGCGAACCGGCAGGTGTACTCATTGATGGGCAATCAGGCAGGTCAGCGCATTGCGTCCGGGCGGACTGAAGCGCCGCCCGGATGGATGGCGCTCGGGGTTAATATTCGCCAAGGACTTCACTTCCAAAGCGCGTCCCGACGCCCCGCCAGCTCTTCAGGTCGACGGAATCGCTCACAAAACGGACCGAACCGTCGCACATCCCCAAATATACGCCTCCGACATGGTAGCTGGAGGCTGTCGTCGAAATGCGTCCGGGAGGGAACATGCACGATCGCGTATTGGGGGGCGCCACATGAAAATACTGCGTGGTCGAATGGTATCCCTGGAGCCAGGGGGCGCCGACATTGGAAACTCCCTGCAGCGCCAGATTGGTCACGTCGGTGGCTTTGCAAAACGCGACCGCCTCGTCGGGAGTCGCTGGATAGGTCCCGGGACGAAACGTATCTGTGGGAGAAGAAACACCGTTATTGAAGTCACCAATGGGATGTTCGCTGAACATCCCGGTATTGCTCAAACCGTCTTGGATTTCCGCGAACAGAATGCTCTTGCCGGACACGAACACGCCGTTCGGAGCCGGCATTCCGTAATTCGCATTGGCGGGATCGGTGGAAGGCTGACCATAGAGAATAGCGCTTCCCTGGTTGGCGCGATAGCTGGTCCCCGCCCAGCCGGCGGGAACCTGACTGACGCCGGAATCGGACGGACAGACAAACGTGGGAACCTTGGTGGCGCAGGGGTTGACGTTCGACGGCGAGTTCCAGGCAGCACCGAAGTCCACCTGACCATAGAGGGGTGACTGATCCAGATAGGGGAGCAGGTACACATGCACAGACAGCGCCTTGGGGGTCGCATTCAGGCACAGAGGAAGTATGCGATGCGCATCGGCATAATTTTGAATCGCCAAGCCGATTTGCTTCAGATTGTTCGAGCATTGCGACCGCCGCGCCGCTTCACGGGCTTGCTGGACTGCCGGCAAAAGAAGGGCGACTAACACGCCAATGATGGCAATCACCACTAAGAGTTCGATCAACGTAAAACCAAGATGGCGACGAATCGTAATAGGACGGGACATGAGAGACTCCTTGAATCAGAAAATGGAAAAGGAAACGATCAAGTTCAAGAACGCATTCAACTAGACACGGCGCGCCGCCGGCGCTGATCAGGCGCTGGTAGCGCAATGTGCGATGTCAACGGGACACCACGTCTGCGACGTTGCAATGGGGAAGCCTAACGGTGGGGGAATAGACCCGGACCGTGGGCGTCCGAAGGAGACCTCCACCGGCGATCACCAGAGGTCGGCTCGAAACACAGCCGGTGAGTGATCGCGCACGGCGCACGGGGCTCCCTCAGCGGGAATGGACCGGTTGGCGCCGCACCATTCCGCGCAGGGCGCAGCATCGACTAAGGGTCCGTGTGGCGCACTGCGGGAAGGGGAGGAGTTTCCCCCAGCGACTATCGCGGCGGCCGGAGGATGCTCAAGCCAAACCCCTCCGCGGGAACGGAGGGCAATTCAGCGAGACGGGCACTGCCGCCCGATTGCGGCAAAAGGACAAGAGTGGATTGGCAGGCCCACCGTTCCGGCGAGACTTCCAGTCGTGGCGCCGGAGTGATGGGCGCGTCGGAACCCTGAGAGCAGGAGGGGCCTTGGCAAGGCAACCTCAATGGAGCATGTGTCTGGTTCGCGTGGCTTTCTGTCTGGTCCGACGCGGTGTCTGGGTGGGAAGTTCCGGGGGTACCGCCATGATCGCTCGAGAGCATTCGCCCCTGAACGAAGACATAACTGCCACAACCGGCTTGGGCGACCTGTGTCAACGACGCTCCCGTCAGCACGGTCACAACAACCGCGCCAGCCGCTCGGATCAGGCGACGAAGCATCAAATCAGACATGAATTTCGGTAGCCGAATTGGCCGCGGAACCGCTGGAACGCCGCCGATTGCCGGGTTCGAATGCCCCGCAACGCACCGGACAGCATCTGCCATTGAACCAGTCTACGCCACACGTGGCGGGATTTCAAGAGGGAATTTTTGCTCAATATTCAAAAAGACACTTCTGTCCCCAACCCATACCGACGCGCATTCCTGAGTACCCATTGTGCCGCGACCGCGTCCTGCACCGCCAACCCCACCGACTTGAAGATGGTCACCTGGGCCGGATCGGTCCGCCCCTCGAATCGCCCCAAAATCAGTTCTCCCAGTTCGGCGCGGACATGTTTGCGCGTGATCACCCCCGCTTCGAACGGTTGGATCAGATCCCCTGCTTCGGCCCAGGCTGCCTCTCGCGAATCGACGACAACCAGAGCGCGGGCCACGGTGGCCGACGGAATCTCCCGCGTCTCTGGCGTGTACGATCCGACGGCATTGATATGAACTCCGGCCGGCAGGTCGGCGTCGTTGAAAATCGGCGTTCGGGCGCTCGTTGTGGCGCAGACGATGTCGGCCTGTGCCATTGCCTCCCGAACGGATGCCGCGGCAATGAGCTCTGTCTTCCATCCGGGACGGCTCGAAAATTCGTCGATCAGCGCGGCAACCTTGGAAGGGGTGCGCGAAAAAATACGGGCGGTTTCCACCGGACGAACGGCACACATCGCTTCCAGATGCGTGCGGGCTTCCACCCCGCCTCCCAGAATGGCGACGCGCCGCGCGTCGGGCCGTGCCAGCAGGTCGGTCGCCGCCCCCGAGGCGGCCGCCGTCCGAAGCGAAGTCAGCGTGGCCCCTTCCAGGAGCGCCAGCACGCGGCCGGTGTCTGGTTCCAGAACCAGAACCGCCGCCTGAACCCGGTCGATGCCCCGTTCCGGATTCCGCTCAAACACCGACGCCACTTTGACGGTGAGGGCTTGAGCCCGCGAATCGGGATAGTCAATCAGGGCCGGCATGAACAGGCTGATCCCGCTGTTACGTTCCGAGGCCAGTTGGACGCGCTGCGGGACAATGGCGCGCTTATCGCTGAACGCGGCAAACGCCTGCTTCATCGCCTCGATCGCCTCCGTCATGGGAAGCGCCTGGCAGACCTCCGCGGCATTGAGAATGAGCATGCTGGTGGACCTTCGAGGAACAAGCAGAAGAGACTAACTTCTTCCCCGGAGATTTGCCAACCCTGCCTTCACTGATTTGCCTTCACTGATTCACTTCTGCCATTGCGACTATTCCGCCCCCCCAGGGCAGGACGGGGACGACAATGTCACGCCAACTGTCTCGTTGACCGTAATCTTCGATAATTGCACGAGCCGAACTAACACTACAGCGCACTTTCGCTGTTCATCCAGTGTCGCAGCGAGGCAGTTTGGATAGTTGAATGCCGAGTTCTCGAAACTTCTTCTTCCGGGATTTGGTA
>JBJXGA010000094.1:0-11499 GCA_046152955.1 Planctomycetales bacterium
TCTATCGGGTGGGGACCGGGCCGGTGATGGTCCAGGGGGTGAGCGGAGCGGATCAGGTCACCTTCGGCGGCGCCGACAGTCTGACGTTCAACGGCACGACGTACACCTATGCGGCCGGAAGCGTCTCAGGCATCCGGATTCGGTCTCACGACGGCGACGACGCGCTCAACCTGACAGGGGCCACGGCCGCGGCGCTCTTGATGGGCGGGGCGGGGAACGACTCGCTCATCGGCGGAGCCGGAAACGACCTGCTGGATGGCGGGACGGGGAACGATTGCCTGATCGGAGCGGGCGGAAACGATTCGCTCGTCGGGGGATCGGGAGACGACATGTACCAGTTTGCTCCCAACACGCCATTGGGTAGCGATACAATTACCGAGGGGGCCGGAGCGGGAACCGATTTGATCGACTTTTCCCAGGCGACGACCGCCGTCATTCTCGACGTTTCGCTCACCACGGCACAGGTGGTGAACGCTCAGCTCACGCTCACGTTGTCGGCGGGAGACGGCATTGAAAACCTGATCGGTGGATCAGGAGCCGATGCATTGACCGGGAACGGACTGACAAACCTGATCATTGGAGCTGCCGGGAATGACACCGTTCTGGGGGGCGCTGGGCGCGACCTGGTGGTGGGAGGCTCCGGCAGCGACACGGTCCGCGGCGGAACCGATGACGACATCGTGATCGGAGGCACGATGAGTTACTACAACGAGGCCACCCGGGTCTTGAATCAGGTGGCGATTACGGCGATCCTGGCCGAGTGGAACCGCACCGATTCCGACTATACCACCCGCATCTCCCGCCTCAAGAACGGGGGCGGGCTGAATGGAACCTATAAGCTCAATTCCACCACGGTCGTCCTGGATGATGGCGCTGTCGATATATTGTATGGCGACGCGGGATTGGATTGGTTTCTCGGCGCGCTCTTCTCGTCAACTTCTCCGGACACCTTCGCAGGGGTGGGGAACGGTGGCAAGGAGTCGATCAACTGACCTGTTTCTGGCTCTGAACGGATCGATTCGAGCAATCTCGGTTGACCACCACTGTCGATCTGGGTTCTGACATCTTTGCCCCGGCAGGTTGACGTAACGTGATCTAAGCGCCAGCATACGCACCATTGCGGTGCATCCGTCCAACGATTGAATTGATCGTCGATGGACCGCCAGGGAGCGACAGGCATGGCGGCGCGATGGGCAGTTTTGGCAAGCGGCAGCGGCGGCAACGCCAGCTTGCTGCAGCAGGATGGACAGGGAGTGCTGCTGGACGCCGGACTGGGGCCACGGCAAATGGCAACGCGGATGAGTCAGGTCCGCGCCACCTGGCAGCAGGTCCGCGCAGTAGTGCTCACACACACGCATTCCGATCACTGGAATGCCAAGACCCTGGCGAAACTGCACGCGCTGCGCATCCCATTCTATTGCCACCCCGATCACCAGCGGGAATTGCAGTTGCGGTGCGAGGGCTTCGAACAACTGCAATTCGCCGGACTGGTTCGAGGATACGTTCCCGGGCGAGCGTTTGAGCCTCTGGCCGGGGTGCGGTGCCGGCCCATTCCCATACCCCATGACGGCGGACCGACATTCGGGTTTCGATTTGAAGGAGAGAGCGGGGAGACCCACTGGGCCATTGGGTACGCCGCCGACCTGGGAAGCTGGGACTCCACGGTGGCACAATCCTTGTCCGAGGTCGATCTCCTGGCGGTGGAATTCAATCATGACGTCCAGATGCAGGCCGCCAGCGGCCGCGCCCCATGGTTGATCGCCCGCGTCCTGGGAGACCAGGGGCATCTGTCCAACCAGCAGGGGGCCGCTTTGCTGGAAGAATGCCTGAAGCGTTCGACCCCCGGCCGCTTGCGGCATGTGATCCAGTTGCACCTGAGCCGAGAGTGCAATCGGCCGGAATTGGCGCGGAGTGCCGCGGCGCAGGTCTTGCAGCGGACCGAACCGGCGGTGTTGTTGCAGACGGCTGCCCAGGACTTTGTGGGACAGCCGATTCAAATCCATCGTGAACTGGCGGTGGGAGTCGGTTGGGACGCCTGAGCTGTCGGGGGACGGCTCAGAAGTGGGAGGCTGGAGCTGACAACGGTCTTTACGCAGGAAGCCAGCTTGCTACATTACTCCCGAGTGCGTGGTGGAACAGCCCCTGTTTGCCCTGTGATCTATGAAATTTCGCCAACTGGCAATGCGGCTTGGACGGCTGGCTTCCGTGATCTCGCTGCTGGCGTGCCTGATGCTGTTGTGGGGGGCGTGGCGCCTGACGGCGCCGGCCTTCACGGGGATTCCACTGGCCACCCGTTCGCCGGTCGCCATCGCCCGAACGGAGTCCATTCGAGTCAGCCTGCTTCCGGAGGGGGTGCGTGAATTGGAGATCGAGGTCTCCGGACCCTTCCGGGTGAAACCGGTGGGAGGCGACGGGGTATTGTATACGGCGGAACGGCTGGGGCGTTCGCGGGTCACTGCCACGGCTCGTGGACTGCGGATCGGACAGCGGGAATTCGCCACGACAAAACTGGAGATTGTCCCCTCGAATTCCCCAGCCATCTGGGTGGAAGCGCATCAGTATCGAGGGAGCGTTCGCCTGTATCGCCTGTCCGGCAATCTTGTATTGGCAGTCAACGCGCTCCCTTTGGAAGAGTATCTGGCGAGTGTGGTCGACAGCGAAATGCCGGCGGCTTTTCCCGACGAAGCCCGCAAGGCACAAGCGATCGTGGCGCGGACTTACGCCCGCTATCAGATGCGCCAGGCGGGATCGGAAGCCCGCTCCGACTTGTACGCTTCGACCCGTAGCCAGAAGTATCTGGGCTTTCAATACCGCGATCCCTCCGGCCGGCTGTTGGCGGGGGAGAGCGCCGCCAGCCGCAGGTTGGTGGAAGCGACCCGTGGCCAGGTCTGCACCTACAAGAACCAGATTCTCTGCACGTATTATTCCGCCGTGTGCGGAGGGGGCACGGTCCGGGGGACCGAGGTCTTCTCGGACGCCGCCCCGCCACTGCAGCCGGTTCGGTGTAGCTGGTGTCAGGAAGCGCGGCTGTATCGCTGGACCGCCGAGATCACCAAAGCCGAAATGCGGGACAGCTTGAAGTCCCTCCTCGAGCGCGATGGCCAAACCCTGGGAGAGCTGCAGACCATCGTCCCGATTCGAAACACGGGACGCAGTTTGCCGGAGTTTGACCTGCACGCTGCTCGGCAAACGGTGCGCGTCACGGGAAACGACTTGCGCCAGGCGCTGGCGGGACACGGCCTGTATGGACCACGGTTCTCGATCACTGACAAGGGGCGGAACTGGCTGATCTCCGGACGCGGGCATGGCCATGGCGTGGGGTTGTGCCAATGGGGGGCGCGGGGATTGGCGCTGGAAGGGAAGACTTGCAATGAGATTTTGCAGCATTACTACCCCGGCGTCCGACTGACAACGATGAAATGACCAGCGCGCCCCTTCCACCGAATCAATCGCCTCGCACCGTGCCAGAACCTCGGCCCGCCTCAGAAATCCGCGCTATCTCTGCGACTTTGTCCATGGTGCGGCTGGGCCCGATTTCCGGGGCGTTGCTCATCGTCGCCAACATGATCGGGGTGGGTGTCTTCACCACCACCGGCTATATGGCCAGCGCGATTCCGTCCCCCCCGGCGATCCTGTTGGCCTGGCTGGCAGGGGGAGTGGCGGCCCTCTGCGGAGCTTTGACCTACGCCGAATTGGGGGCCGCATTTCCTCGCAACGGGGGGGAATACCAGTTGCTGTCGCGCCTGTACCATCCCGCACTCGGCTTTTGCGCGGGTTGGGTGTCGCTGGTCGTGGGTTTTTCGGCCCCGTTGGCGCTGTACGCAAAGGCCTTTGGAACCTACCTGGAAGGAGTGGCGCCCGGAGTCCACCCTGCGGCGGCGGGAGTCACGATCATCCTCGTTCTGGCGGCGATCCACACCCTCCATGTCGGCATGGGGAGTCGATTCCATGATGTGGCCACCTGGGGAAAAGTGGCGCTGATTCTGCTATTCGTGGCCGCAGGACTCCTCCGCGGCGAGCCAGGGCGACTCACCGACACGTCGGCGCAGAGCTTGGGCCAGGCCCTCACGTCCCCGCTCCTGGCCGTACAACTTGTTTACGTTTCGTTCGCCTACGGCGGGTGGAACACCACCTCGTACCTCGCGGGCGAATTTGTGAACCCGCAACGGGACATTCCGCGATCGGTCTTGGCGGGAACGACGCTGGTCACCTTGCTGTACGTCGGATTGAATGCCGTCTTCCTGATGTCGGCTCCCCTGGAGGAACTGGCCGGACAGGAGCGTGTGGGACACGTGGCCGCGGGGCGCCTGTTCGGCGAAGTGGGAGGGAAGGTCGTGTCGCTGTTGATTGTCGCCGGTTTGGTCTCGACCATGTCCGCCAACCTGATGGCCGGACCGCGCGTTTATGAAGCGATCGGTGTGGACTATCCGTTGCTGGGGATGCTTCGCTGGCGCCGCGCCAATGGCGGACCGATCGTGGCGATCCTGTTGCAGGCGTTCCTGGCGATCACACTGCTGGTGACTGCCAGTTTCTCGCAGTTGCTGACCTACGTGAGCGTGACACTTTCCCTGTTTGCCGCGTTGACCGTGGCGGGGGCCATGCTTCTGCGTTATCGAGAACCTGAACTTCCGCGCCCGTATCGGACCTGGGGTTACCCGCTGACTCCCCTGGTGTTTCTGGTGCTGGAGGGGTGGATGATCGTCTTTGCGATTCAGAAAGAGCCGTTCGCCTCCTTCTGGAGTTTTTGCACGATCAGCGCGGGACTGCTGGGCTACCTGTTGGTACGGCTCCTGACTACTTCGTCTGGAGCCGGTCGATGACTCGGCAGTTCGCGGTGATTCGTACCAGACTGGGCCGAGTGGTTTCGCCGACGGTCCCCGCCAGACTTCCCGGAAAACGCGGAATCATCCCATTTCTCGAAACATGAACGCCATCCAACGGTTCCCGGAATTCTCCCGTAGAAGGCTCGGCGGATTGTCCCGCGTCGCCGGATGCTGTACAAAAGATCGTGAAACCGCGCGGTTGCCGCAACTTGCCAGACGCTTTCCCAATTCATCCTCTCCGACAATCCATTGAACGCCTTGGTTCCCTTTGCATCGGTCGTCTGGCGCGCCATGGCTTCGCGGCTGGTGTGGGGGCTGGTGTGGTGCGGCTGCGCATTATCGTCGGTTGTCCAGGGAGCGCCGCAGGAGACTTCCGGCGCTTCGACCAGCGCTGGTTCCGTGACGCTTGACGTGATCGAGGTTGGGATCGGCGGGCGCTACAAGGTGGGGGAATGGACCCCTGTCCGACTTACGGTACGGACTGGGGCGCCACAGACCGTGACCGTGGTCGTCGATGCACCCGATGCCGACGACAATCTGGCATCGACTCCCGGAGCCAGGGTGTCGCTTCAACCGGGCGCCGCTGTGCGGTTGGAGTCGGTCTTTCGCACCGGGCGCATGACCGGGGAGATTCACGTGCGGCTGGTAGATGACTCGGGAAACACCCTGATTTCCCGACGAATGACGCCGCGCGACAATGCGGATGAAACCGGGTTGTCCCCGGCGTTACGGCAGAACATTCCTCTGTGGGTCACGCTGGTCGATCTCCCGGTGCTGCGAACCGGTTCCGCGGGGTCCAGTCAACAGCCCTCTTCCACCACGGCGCCAGGGAGCGAGTCTCCCTACGATCCCGTCGTGGTTCGATTGCGGCAGTTGACCGACTTGCCGTCACATCCGCGCGGGTTGGCATCGGTGGACGTGCTGGTGCTCCCTGCCGCCGGTTCGGTAGGCGAGACGCCGCTCTGGGGGGAACAGCCTGAGGCTCAAAGCGCTCTGCTGCGGGAGTGGGTTCGTGGCGGGGGACACCTGATCGTGAGCGCGACCGATGGCGCGGCCGGATTGCAGGATTCCCCCTTGGCGGGATGGCTTCCGGCGCCGGTGGAAGGGGAGGCACAGGTCCGGCAGTTGACCGGTCTGGAGAGCTTTGCCGGAGTCAACGCGCCGTTGCGCTTCGCGGGAACACTGAAGGTTCCTCGACTGGCCACGCTGCCACACCGCAACGTGCTGGTCCGCGAGGGGGGACTGGCGATGATTGCGGAAGCGTCTTACGGATTTGGACGGGTCACATTGATCGGTCTGGACCTCCAGACGCCGCCGCTGGTCAATTGGCCCGGCTTGCCGATTGTGCTCCGCAAACTGGCCGGGGGGGCGCAACGCGCCGCGGCGCAACAGCCGCGCCAGGGGAATCGGCAATTGACGAACACTGGAATCAGCGACCTGGGAACGCAATTCCAATCGGCTCAAGAGGACTTCCCCTCGGTCCCCAGGCCGTCCCGATGGTGGGTGATGGGACTGCTGATCGCCTACCTGTTGGTCGTTGGTCCTCTCGATTACCTGGTGGTCAATCATTGGCTCCGCCGGCCGGCGCTGACTTGGTTGACGCTCCCCGTGCTGATCGGTCTGGGAGCGGGGGGGGCCATCTGGAGTGCGGGGCGGATCAACGGAACCGGCTTCCAATTCAATCAGCTCGACTTGATCGACTTTGATACAACGACGCAGTCATACCGAGGCCGCACCTGGGTGTCGCTCTACAGTCCGGAAAACGCCCGTTACTCCGTCGCGGTCGAACCAGGAGCCGCGAACCCGGGAGCAATCGCCTGGATGGGGGTGCCTGAGAACTCCGTGAGCGGCATCTATCGGCCCGGCGGCGCCGTCGTTCACGGTCGAAGCTACCAATTCGCCGAACAATCAACTGCGGTCGAAAACGTTCCCATCCTGCAATGGTCGACAAAGAGTCTCGAAGCGGAGTGGACGCCGAGGTTCGAAACCTCTCTGCTGGACTGTCGGCTCGATTCCGCAGGAGCCGGACAACTCACCGGATCGATCACGCACCATTTGCCCCAACCGCTGGAGGAGTGCCTGCTGGTGGTTGGCGGATGGGCCTATGCCCCGACCGCCCCCAATGGACGCCTCGACCCTGGGGTTCCCTGGCAGCCCGGCGGACCACAGGGGAGAGCCCGCGATCTGAAGGCGCTGCTGACCGGCGAGAGCCGCACTCGCAAAGATGCCGACAGCTTGCGAACCGAAATCCTGACGACCACCGTCCCCTACAATCCGCTGGATGTGGATCGAGTCGATCTGGTCCGCATGATCTCGTTTCACCAGGCCGTGGGTGGGAGCGAATACACCGGACTGGGGCATGCCCCGCTCCGCATGCTGGAGATGACGCACCTGATGCAGTTGGGACGGGGCATCCTGTTGGGACGGATGAAATCTCCCACCGCCCGCGTGGTGATCGACGGACAGTCCTCCGAGCCCGCCGATGGAATGACGTTCGTCCGGCTCGTCGTTCCGGTCCAGCATCGCGACCGGGCGCGGTCCGCCATCATTCCCAAGGCGGGTGAGCGCGCACCTGGACCGTAACAGCCGCGACTGTCTCTGTCGTCCCGTCGAATTCAAAGGACTCCGTTGTGATCGAAACGCACAAACTGACCAAGCGCTACGGCAATTTGATCGCCGTCAATCAGGTCGATCTGAAACTCGAACAGGGGGACGTGTTTGGTTTCATCGGTCCCAACGGCTCAGGCAAAACCACGACGATGCGGATGCTGGCCACGCTGCTCAATCCCGACTACGGCGAGGCATATGTCTGCGGCAGGTCGATCTACACCCATCCGCAGGAAATTCGCCGCCTGGTGGGGTTCATGCCGGACTTTTACGGCGTGTATGACGACATGAAGGTTATTGAATATCTGGAATTCTTCGCCGCCGCTTATCGCATCAATGGTTCTGCCCGCCGCAAAGTCTGCGAAGAAAAACTGGAATTGGTGGACATGACCTTCAAGCGCGATGCGATGGTCAACCAGCTTTCGCGCGGTCAGACGCAGCGGATCGGCCTGGCGCGGGTGCTCCTGCATGAGCCGCAGGTGCTCTTGCTCGACGAACCGGCCAGCGGCCTGGACCCGCGGGCGCGGATCGAAATCCGCCGCCTGCTGAAGCGGCTGGGGGAACTCAACAAAACGGTCATGGTCTCCAGCCACATCCTCCCCGAGTTGGCCGACGTCTGCAACAAAGTGGGGATGATTGAAAAGGGAGAACTGTTCGTCAATGGCCGCGTTGAAGAGGTCATGCAGCAGGTGCGACAGGCGATCATCCTGCATGTCAAAGTCACCGGCAGCCCCGAGCAAGCGGCCAAGCTGATTGAGCCGCATGACGACGTGGCCCAGGTGGACGTTCGCGCCGAAGGGTTGATTGTGATCACGCTGAAGAAGGGGGTTCACGACTACAGCTTTCTGTCGGAGCTGCTCCACAACGCGGGGCACCGCCTGGTGCTGTTCCGCGAAGAAGAACTGAATCTGGAAACCGCGTTCATGGAGTTGACCCGCGGGCTGGTGCAGTGAGTCCAGCGCTGCGTCCCGAGGGATGGCCGATCGCATTCGCCAGAGGAGCCACGCAGCCACCAGGGAGGGTTCGGCTGGCAGATCGTCGAGTCCGTAGCGGGTTCGATTGGCCCCGATGATCCAGGATTCGATTGCTCATTTGTCCGGCCCTCTCGCTGTAACTTCTTTTGCTGCCTGAGCCTAGAGACGCGCCTCTGGGCCAAAACCGGACTTGGCGGGCGCCGACTGAGACTCTCGCGGCAAACCGTGAGCGTCCATTTTTCCAGACAAAAAGTCTTGAAATCCGAATCTTGATCGTGAATTTCCTCTCCAGGGATCGGTACAATGGCGGGTGAGTTTCCAGACTCTCCGCTCCTGAAGGCATCAAATGGCAGGCCATCGATCGTCATGAATCGCAACATGGAACCGCGGTCGCCTCAACTGAAATTGGCTCGTCTGGCATTGGTCTGTGCGATTGCCACCACTGCGCAGTCGCTACACGGCCAGGATGGGTTGCGGATTCAGTCTCTGGAGATCCAGAGCGCCTTGGAATCGGCCAAGGCGAGTGGCAAGCCTGCCAACGCGGCCGCTGCTTCGGGGGCCAAGCCGCAGCGCGAAGGCGAAAAACCGGCGGGCGAGTCTCCCCAGAAAACGGATAAAGACCAGCCCGAAGCCTCCCCCAAAACCACTCCCCGACCACAGAAACCGGAAACGGCCCCCAATCCCGAGGAGTTGCAAGCGCGGCCCGACGGCGACGGACTGGTGCGCTTCAATTTTCAGGGGCAACCCTGGCTGGGGGTTCTTGAATGGCTGGCCGAAATCTCCGAACTCAGTCTCGACTGGCAGGAAGTTCCCAACGACTTCCTCAATCTCCGCACGCAGCGCAGCTACAAGGTTGACGAAGCCCGCGATTTGATCAATCGGCACCTTCTCGATCGCGGATTCACGCTCCTCAAACATGGCGAGGTGTTGTCGGTCGCCAACATCAAGAAACTGGACCCCAGCTTGGTTCCCCGCGTCCGTCCCGGCGACCTCGATCAGCGGCAGCCGCATGAGTTCGTCAAGGTCTCGTTCCCGCTCGAATGGATGATCGCCGAAGTCGCCGTGGAGGAACTGAAGCCGATGCTCAGCCCCAACGGCAAGCTGACGGCGTTGAAATCCACCAATCGGATCGAAGCCACGGACGCCGTCGTCAACTTGCGGGAAATCCGCGAATTGCTGGCGGACGAACAATCGGGTCAGGGGCGCAAGCGACTGGTGAGCGAATTCAAGCTGCAGCATGTCCGTGCCATCGACGTGTTTGACGCGCTCCACGACCTGTTGGGGTTGGAAAAGAAGCCGCCCGCCTCGCAGCCGGAATCGCCTGAGATGCAGCAGATGCGCCAGCAGCAAGCGATGATGCGGATGCAACAGCAACAGCAGGGAGGCCAACCGGCCCCCGCCAAACCCAAGCCCGATGTGCATCTGGTCATCAACCAGCGCGAGAACAGTGTCATCGCGCACGCCCCGGCCGACCAGATGGCGGTGATCGCCGAAGCGGTCGAATTGATTGACGTGCCGGTGGACCAGTCGAAGTCCCTGCTGCGTCATGGCGGGCGTATGCAAATCCACCGCATGTCGTCGCTCGATCCCGAAGTGCTGGTGAGGATGCTCAACGAGTTGGGGGAACTAGATCCCTCGACGAAGCTGCAGGCGGACAAAAAGAACCGCGCGATCATGGCCCACGCTTCTCTGGCCGATCACATGACGATCCGCATGCTGATCAACAAACTGGATGGGACCGATCGCAAGTTCGAGGTGATCCGGCTCCGCCGTCTGGAGGCGGACTATGTCGCCGGGACGATCGAGTTCATGATGGGTGGAGGCGAAAAGAAAAAGGACAACAATCGCTTCAATCCGTATTACTTCGATTTCATGCCCTACGGTCGGCAAAATCAACAGGAAGACGAATCGCGCAAGTTCCGGGTCGATGCCGACGTGGAGAACAATCGCCTGCTGTTGTGGGCCAACGAAATCGAATTGGCCGAAATTCAGAATCTGCTCATGAAGCTCGGAGAGTTGCCAGGCGCGGGAGGCAACCCGGCGACGCTTCGCGTGCTGGATACGATCGATCCCGACGAAGCCGAGGAGTTGCTGCGGCGACTGCAGAAGACCTGGCCGGGAATTTCCCCCCATCCGTTGCAGATTTCTCCGGAGGCACGAACTCCCGGCGAAGCGTCCCCCACCTCTCAGCCGATGGAAGGCAAACAGCCCGTACCCAAAAGCACGCCCCGCCCCGCCCCCACGGCCGAGCGAACGCCACAGGCCAGCCGGCGTTCGCAAACCGACAGGCAATGGGTTCGGCTCGTCGATCTTCAGGAGAAAAACCCGCCGAACGCAGGCAATGCCGCGACGTCGACTGATGACTTCCCGAACGATCCAGCGCCGGCCGATCAGGGAACCGAATTTAAGAAAGCGCCCCAGCCGGACGATGACGACACAACTGAAATTGAGAATGACCGGGATTCTCAACCCGAACGTCCCGCTGCCGCCGATCCGCGGATGCGCGATCCCCGCCGCAGCACCCCGTCGGCTTCCCCCGCCCCGGTGCGAATCGGGCGCGGACCCGACGGCCGGCTGGTCATCACCTCCCCGGACCCCGCGGCTCTCGACCAATTGGAAGACCTTGTCGCGCAAATCGCCCCCCCCAAAAAGGACTACAAAGTCTTCAAACTCAAGCACAAATCCACCTGGGCCTGGGGGGTCGCGCAGAATCTCAAGGACTTTTTCGCCGAGAAGGACAAAGACAAAAACTCTGGCGGCTATGACCCCTTCTGGGGCGGCTTTCGGCGCGGAGGACAGGCTGCCGAAGACTCCGCACGCCGTCTGTCAAAGCGCCGCCCGCTCAAGTTCATCGACGACAAAGACTCCAACTCGATCCTGGTGACCGGCGCCGATCCGCAGCAGCTCAAGGTGATCCAGGAACTGATCGACCTTTACGACGTGGAAGAATCCAAAGACTCGCAGTCGGCGCGGCTCACGCGCATCTTTTCCGTCAAGTATTCCAAGGCCAAGGTGATCGCCGACGCGCTGAAAGAAGTGTATCGCGACCTCCTGAGCGTGAACGATCCGGCCATGCAACAGCAGCAGCAAAACCA
>JBJXGA010000095.1:0-79663 GCA_046152955.1 Planctomycetales bacterium
CGCCGGTCGCCGGAAAACCAGGCACGGCGACGCTCCAGGGGCGACTGGTGTTGTACAACTTCCGGAACGAGCAGCTCACGCTGCCGATCCCACTGGAGTCGGTGCCGATCACTGCCGCGAGTCTCAACGGCCAGTCGGCGCCGCTGGTCACAATCGATGGAGCCGCAGGAAAAGAACTGGCTGTGGTGCTTCCCAGCCGCGGCGCGCATCTGTTGGACGTGACGATCACGCTCCCTGTGGAGCAGGCGGGCCATTCCGGCAAGGTGCTGCTCCCCTTGAAGCCGGCCCCCGCCGGTGCGCTGCGCTTCACGCTCCCCGCGGCGGACCTGACGCTCAAGGTGGAGGGAGGAGCCGGAGCCTTTCGCCGGCTGCAGGAAGGGGACAAACGGGTGGCAATTGTTCCCATCGATCGGGGAGGACCAGTCACGCTGAACTGGGCGCCGGCGCAAGCCCGCGAGGGGGGAGAAGAAATCGTCCACGTCGAATCGACCACGGCGCTCCAATTCACCGACGCCGGGATGCGGATCGACGCGAGTTTCCAATTTGTCGTTCGGCAGGGAACGCTGTCGGAGGGACTGTTTGGGCTACCGCCGGGACTGCTCGTGCGGCAGATCGCCGGCCCCGACCTGGGTGGCTGGGAAATCACCGGCGAGGGGGAGCAGCGTTCACTCAAGGTCTTTCTGCGACGGCCGGTCAACGACGCCACCACGTTGCGCTTCGACCTGTTCCAGGCGCTGAGCATTGGGGACCAGCCCCTACCGGTCGGCGTGCCACAGTTTGAACCGCGCGGCCTGACGCGCGAAGTCGGCACGCTGGGGGTCTCGGCCGAGCGGCAACTGGTGGTTTCCGCCGGCCCCCTGACCGGGCTGTCGCAGATCGACGCGGCACAGTTTTCCAAGGCGGGGGCCCAAGCCGCGCCGCCGCTTTTGGCGTATCGCTTTTCCGCCCGGCCGTTTCAATTGCAACTGCTCGTGGCGCGACAAAAACCGGTGTCGAAGGGGACCAGCGAACATGCGTGCTACGTCGGCCTGCGGAAACAGCGGCTCGTCTCCCGGTTGAAGTTGCAGCTTGTGGGAGCACCACGCTCGGAAATCGTCGTGCAGCTTCCTCCTGACTACTTGTTGTACGACTTGAAGTCGCTCGATGCGTCCGACTATTACGTCGAGACTCCCAACGACGCCCCCGGACCGGTGTTGCATATCGATCTGGCCGCTCCCCGAACGGGAACGATTGAATTGGTTTTGGATGGGATCGTCCCCCGTCAACCGGAGGATCTGTTGCCGATTCTCTCGGTCCCCGAGCCTTTGGGGGTCGGCGAGATGCGCTCGGCGCTGGCGGTTTGGCTCGATCGGAGCTATGCGGCGACGATCCAGAGTTTCGACGGCTGGAAGACGGTCGATCCGGAAACGCTCCCCGCCAACCTCAAGGGGGCCCGACAGGGGCCGGTGCAACTGGCGTTCACTTCCTCCCTGACTTCCCTCCAGCCGATCGCGCTGGAGCTAAAGCGCGCCCAGGCACGTTTGGGAGGGGAGGCGGTGACGGTGTTGCTGGTCCGCGGCACGTCGGTGCAATACTCGATCTACCTCAAATGGCAGATTTCGCTGGCCGGCGAAGGAACGTTTGTCTTCACCGTTCCCGACTGGCTGGCAAACCGGATGGAGATCGATCGAAACCTCCCCGGCGTTCGGATTCGGGATGTCACCAGCGAGAAGATCGCCGGGAACCGGGTCCGCTTGACGGTCGCGCTGGAAGATCCGCGGGACACGGGATTGTTGCTGGCGGCACACGCCGTTCTCCCTCCCCCGGAAGACGCGCGGATCGCCGCCCCCACCATCACGTTTGAGCGGATTGTCACGGATGAAAGCGGCCGCCGGATAGTCCCCCTGGAAAGTCAGCGACAGTTTCTGGTGCTGGTCAACCAGTCGCAGGGGCGGCTGGATCGAGAGGGAGCGGCGGGGAGCGCGGTCGAAGCGATCCCCGCGCAGGAACTGCCGATTCGCGTGGGAGACGAGATCAGCAATCAAGCGGCGGAGATCCTGGCGGTGCGCGACCCCAGAGCCACCACCACCTGGACGCTGCAATCCACTGCCGCGCTCAAGGCGCTTCCCGCGTCGGTCAACCTGGCCAAGCTGACGCTCGTGCTGGCGCGCGATGGGAGTTGGCGGGGGGAAGCGGCCTACCGGGTCAACAATCGCTCCCGGCAGTTTCTGGCTCTGCGGATGCCGGCCGGGGCGCGCGTCCTGTCGCTGCACGTGGCGGGCCAGGCGGCCCGGCCGATCAGTCCCGGACGAGCCGCGGACCCCGGCGTGTTGCTCGTGCCGCTCCCGAAGCTCTCGGAGGGGGATCAAGCGGTGGAGATCAAGCTGGTCTCGGCCGGCCGCTTCGGGAATTCCCTTCCGCAGGGGTTGCAGGTTCTGCGCAGCGAGCTGGACCTTCCCGCCCCACAGGTTCTCTCGCAAGCGGACGACCCCGACTTCGGCGCGCCGGTGGCAGCCACCGAATGGACGGTGGTTCTCCCCCCCGATCTGGATGCGAAACGGATCGACGACCCGGATCGAACGAACGTCTCCGAAAGCACGGAGGGGGCCGAGGAATTGATCTCCTGGTATCAGGAATTGCTGAGGTTGCGAGAAGAAGCGCGACGGGTTGGGGTCAGGAACAACCTCGCCCAACTGGGAACGACGGTGGACAACATCTCGCAATTGGAATCCAAGGTGGCTGCCTTTGATCGCAAGGGATACGCGCTCCAGGACGAACGCCAGGCGCGACAAGTCGCCGAGCTGAAGCAGCAGTGGCAGTCCTCGGCCAACAAGAGCGCGGGCAAAGTCCCCTCTCCCGCGACGGTCCAATCCAAACCTGACAATCCGCTGTCTCAAAAACAGGTGCAAGGGGAGATCATTCGATTCAACTCGGACTCCTTTGTCTCCGGCGGCGAGTCGGATCGGGAATACGAACTGCGGCTGGAACTGGCGGAAAAACCGGCGGAGACAGCTACGGCTCAGACCAGTCCGGTTCCGCAAAAAGCCGCCGGCAAGGGGACGGCCAATCGCCGAGCCCTCAAGGGACAGACCGCGACACAATCGTTGGAGTTGAATTATGCCAACGCTGCGCCGCAGGGAGCGCAGACCGATGAGTACTGGGAGGAGGAGCGGTACAGCAAGTCGCCTGCGACTGATCCATTGGTGAGTGATTCCTCCGGAAGCAGGGCGCGCAACGCAGGGGATGCCGACGAGATCCTCAATGCCGACAATGGAAACAATTTGCGCGGGATTCGCGCTCAAGGGGGGGGCGGTTTCGGCTTCCCAGTCGTTCAAGGCCGGATGGGCGGGGCAAGCAGGGGAGGCGGCTTTGGTGGTGGACTTGGCGGGGGAGGACAGGGAGGCGGCGGAATGGGAGGCGGGGAACCGGCACAGGAAGGACAGGGAAAAGGTCGAGCGAACGGCCCCCCTCAGCAGCCAGCCGCCGGAGGAAACCGCCAGCGGGGAGGGGGCAGGAACGAAGCGGGGCAAGCTGACGATTTCGTGCTGGGAAGCGGCCAGGGGTCAGTCTGGTCTCAGACCGGCGGGCTGTCGCTCGAACTCACGCTTCCTCAGGAGGGGCAGAAACTGACGTTTTCGAAACCGGGGGGGGACGCCAAGCTGGCTTTGGGTTTGCGACCGCGCGTTTCGCAAGGGGTCGGCATGGGACTCGTCTGGACCATCATCTGGCTGGCGCTGGCGGTGGGAGCGGTCCGCGCGCTCGGTCAATCGCGCCGGTGGGAACGTCTTCAACAGTGGCTGCCGCTGTCAGTCACGCTCTTGGGACTGGTCTGGTACTTTGGTCTCCCAGGGCACACTATGGGATTTCTGGTGTTCGCCTGCGGCCTCGTCCGCCTCGCCTGGCCCCGCCGCTCCGCCACGACCTGACGCCGTACGAAGTCTCCCCTGGTAGAATTTGAAATAGGTACACTGATAAAACTCTAATGGTTTTGGCATGGCCTTCGCAGAAGTCTGACGCCGCATTGAGGAAAAATGATTCGGGATTTTTCCGCTGGCAGGCTGAGAACGCGAATCACTACGAATCGTCAGCTCCCCACCGGCCCTGTGCCGATGGAAGCCAGGACTGGAAGCTACTCACACGCCGGACACCCCGTTTCCCGCGCTCATGAACCTCTGCCCCCCTCCCCGCCGCGGCAGAGCATTTTCTCGCGAATTGACGTCCATTGCGGCGGGGAGGGGGGCAGAGGTTCTACACATGGGTTAACTGTCTGGTACTCGACTTTAGCATTCAGTCATGCGCTCCACCGGCACAGGGCCGGATGGGGGCGAACCGGAACAGAAATGGATAGCGTCTCCTGTGCTGTTGCAGTCTGAAACCAGCAACTCTTATGCAGGCCAGTTGTGACCTTTTGGACAACTCCGGATTCGAATGCACTTTAGTTGCCCCCTGTCATCCCAAATCGTCGGTTATGGAAAAACGTTGGATCTGGCCATTTGAACTGGAGGAGCAGATTGGCTCCGGCGCCATGGGGGTGGTGTACCGCGCGCGGTCCGTCACGAACAACAAGCGGGTGGCGCTCAAGCTGCTTCCCGCGGACGTTGCCGCCAACGCCACTCTGGCCGCCCGGTTTCAACGCGAAATGGAACTGCTCAAAGAATTGCGGCACCCGCACATCGTCCACTGCTATGGCGGGAAGTGCGAAGGGGACGACTGGTTCTACGCCATGGAACTGGTGGAAGGGGGGACGTTGGCAGGGCTGCTACAGGACCAGGGACGCTTGCCCTGGCGGCGCGTCGTCGATTTGGCCCTGCAGGTCTGCGAAGCGCTCCAATACGCCCATGATCGGGGGATCATTCACCGCGATCTGAAGCCGGGCAATCTGCTCCTTACCAAATCGGGAAAGGTCAAGTTGAGCGATTTTGGCCTGGCGCAGATCGTCGCCGAGACGAAGCTGACCGCCGCCGGCAAGACGGTCGGCTCGCTGCACTACATGGCCCCCGAGCAGATTCACGGCAAAGGAGAGCTGTCCAATCGGACCGACCTGTACGCGCTGGGGTGTACGCTGTTTGAACTCCTGACCGGGCGGCCGCCGTTCGAGGGGGAGTCGGTCGCCGAAGTCTTGCGTCGCCATGTGCGCGAAGCCCCCCAGCCGGTCAGCAGCCTGGCTCTCGACGTCCCCCCCCAGATCGACATGATCGTCGCGGAACTCCTGGCCAAGGATCCGCAACGGCGGCCTCCCGATGCGGAAGCTGTCGCCAAACGGCTGCGCGAAATCGATCACTCGGTGACGATCAAGGTGCCCCGCTTCGACAAGCATCGCCCGTTCGCCAAAGTTCCGGATGAGACAATGTCGGCGGAGATTCCCGCGGCCACCTGGTCGATGGGAAAGGTGAGCTGGGTGCTGTGGGGGATGACTCTGGCGCTGCTGGTGGCGATTGGGATCGCCGCCTCTTCTGTGCAGAGTGGCCAGCCGTTGGCCCAAACCGAGGCGCAACTGGTCGCTGGACTCCAGGATCCGCAGCCGGCGGTGCGGGCGTTCGCCGCGCGGACACTGGGAGAATCGGGGCCCGCGGCGGGAGCGGCCGTCCCGCGCCTGGTGGGACTGCTGGAAGATTCCGATCCGCAGGTCCGCGCTGCGGCCGCCCAGGCGCTGGGCCAAATTGGTCCCGCCACGGATACCGTGCTGGCCCCGCTGCGCAAGACGCAGCGGACCGATGAGTCTCCCCAGGTGCGCGAGGCGGCGGCGCAGGCGGAACGGAGCGTTCACAAAGTGACGTCCGGATCCTCCGTGTGGTGGTGGTTGTACTGGCTGTTCGCCGGCGGTCTGTTGGTTGGCGGCGCCGTCTGGATCTGGCGACAAGGCCAGCGCCGCTGACGATTTGCATCTCAGGGTTCCGGTTTGGTCCGATTCGAAGATCTCTTTCCATGCACTCTCGACTCCTGGGAACGACGGGGATTCACATCTCCGCCATCTCATTCGGCGCCGGTCCCGTTCCCGCGCTGTTGACCAAAGCTGGCGCACTGGAGCGTCAACGCGCCACCCTGCGCCGCGCGCTGGAGGCGGGGATCAACTGGTTTGATACGGCGGCCACCTATGGAGAGGGGCAGTCTGAGCGGTCGTTGGGAGAGTCTCTGGGTGATGCGCTGGAAGGGGATCTGGTGGAACGGGTCCACATCGCCACCAAGGTCCGCATCCCTGCTGAGTTTCCTGCGGACTTGCGCGGCTACATTCGGGAGTCGGTGCGGGGGAGCCTGGAGCGGCTGCGGAGACCCCGCGTAACGCTATTGCAACTGCACAATTCCATCACCGCCGCGCGCGGCGCCCAGCCGACGTCGCTGGCTCCCGAAGACGTGCTGGGGACCGGCGGCGTCCTGGAAGCGTTTCAGGAATTGCGGCAAGAGGGGTATGCGTCGCACCTGGGGCTGACCGGACTGGGGGAACCGCCGGCGCTCCTGGAGGTACTGCGGACGCGGGGGTTCGAGGTCATGCAGATTCCTTTTCACGTGTGCAATCCCAGTGCGGGGACCACGCTCGTTCCCGCGGGAGTTGAAGCCAATTACGGCAACCTGATCGGGGAATGCGAGCGGCTGGGGATCGGTGTGTTGGCGATTCGCGTCCTGGCTGGGGGGGCGCTGGCGGGACAGCCTCCCAGCGACCATACGCGGTCCACGAAGTTTTTTCCCATGCCGGTGTTTGAGCGAGACCGGCGGGTGGCGGAGGCCCTGGCGAGGGAACTCCCCGTGGAGATGCCGCTCAAAGAACTGGCGATCCGGTACGTCCTCGGCCAACCAGGAGTCAGTTCGGCGTTGATCGGATTTTCCTCGCCGGAACAGATTGACGAGGCGCTGGAGTACGCGGCGCGCGGACCGCTCGATCCCGAATTGAGCGTGTGGGTCAACCGATGGTTGCAGCAGCACGGTTGAGAGGGGATGATGCCCCCCCCGGCGTGTACGTCCCATCGGTTGCTGATCGTCCCGACTCGCAGGAATTGCCGCTCATGCCCCTAACCAATGCCGCGCTGGAGACGCCACAGGAGTTGTCCCGCAACGGGCGCTTCCTGGTCCTGGCGGCGGCCTTTCTGGGCTGGCTCTGCTCGGGCATGCAGATGGCGGTGATGAATCTGGCCACCGGCGCGGCGGTCGGGGAGTTTGTACAGGCGGGAACGCTGGACGAGTCTCCCGGTCTGAGGTGGGAGCGTCTTGTACCGGGGGAACGCAGAAAGGAGGACGCCCAACGCGCCGCGGGCGAGTTAAAGGATCTCGCGAAGTCCCAGACTCCGCGGTGGTTCGCGCGGTTCAACAGCGCATTTTTGTTGGGGGCAGCCTGTGGAGGGCTGGTCTTTGGCTGGATCGGAGATCGCTTCGGCCGGGTGCGGGCCATGGCGCTGAGCATCGTCTGTTACTCACTGTTTGCAGGACTCGCGTATGTCGCCCAGACGGCGGAGCAGCTTTTGGTGCTGCGGTTCCTGTCGGCGCTGGGGGTGGGGGGAATGTGGCCCTCCGGGGTGTCGCTCGCGTCGGAAGCCTGGTCGGATGTGTCGCGCCCCTTCCTTTCAGGACTGATTGGAATGTCGGCCAATCTGGGGATCGTGCTGATGGGGGTCATCGGCATGATCTACGACATCAAACCGGAGTCATGGCGGTGGCTCCTGCTCATCGCAGCCACCCCGGCGCTCCTGGGAGTGGGAGTGTGGTTTGTCGTCCCCGAGTCCCCCGGCTGGCTGGCAGCGCAGCGTCGCCCCAACTCCCGCGCCGAAGCGCTGCCGCTACTGGCGGTGTTTCGGCCGCCGCTACTCCGATTGACCCTCCTGGGAATCGCGCTGGGGGCCATTCCGCTGCTGGGTGGGTGGGGAGTCACCGCCTGGCTCATCCCCTGGACCGACCAGGTGCTCGGAGCGGCTGACCCCACGGCCAAGGCGCTGACATCGATCATGCGGGCCGCAGGAGGGAGCCTCGGGAGCCTGCTGGGAGGCTGGCTGGCCAATCAGATGGGACGCCGCCTGACCTATTTCCTGATTAGCCTGACGACTCTCGCAATCAGCGAATTCATCTATTTCCAACTGGCCCCCGACGATCGGTTTTTCTCGCACCTGGTGTTCGCCGTCGGCTTTGTCTCGACGATCTTCTTCGGTTGGCTCCCGCTGTACTTGCCGGAGTTGTTCCCCACTGCGGCCAGAGCGACCGGCACCGGCGTGTCGTTCAATTTCGGCAGAATTCTTACGGCGATCGGGGTGCTCGGAACGGGAGTCGTGACCACTGCCTTTGGGAGCGACTACGCCGCCGCCGGCCGTGTCACCAGTCTGGTGTACGCCTTGGGGATGGTGGTGATCCTGTTTGCGCCGGACACCACCGGCCGCAAGATGCGCGATTGACACCGGCAGACTATCCTTCGTCCGGAGTCTGCAAATCCGCGACAAAGTGAATCTGCCGCGCCACCTCCCGGAATCCGACCGACCGATAGAGCGCACTCCCCACGTCGTTCTGGACCAGCGTTTCAATCTTGGCATGAGACAGGCCGCGACGCCGGAAGTGGTCGAGTGCATGCAGTACCAAGCGGCGTCCCCAACCTTGGCCGCGCAGTTCGGGGATGACCACCAGATTGGCGATCTGCCCCAACCCCGTCTCAGGATCACAGCTCGTGCTGATATACCCCACGGGGCGCCCCTCCTGTTCGAGCACGAACACCCCTGCCGGGTCGCGTGCGACATCGGCATCCACGTGCCGCCCCTTGCGCCACCGCCAGTCGTGCCCGGCCATCTCGCCAAACTGCCGTTCGATCCCCTGGTCGATCGACACCCCGTCAAACGCTTCCACGGTCATCGATTTCAAGTCCTCCAGATCGGATGCCTGGTACGGACGAATGCGCATTTCAATCTCCCTCACCTGGGCCGGACCTTGACCCCCTGGGCAATTCGGTCGCTGGGATGGACGATCACAATGTCCCCTGGGGACAACCCGGAGAGCACCTCGGCCGCCAGGCCGTTGCGGCGGCCCACTTCCACCGGCGTCAGGACCGCGCGTTGCTCCATGAGGCGAAACACGGCCCATTCTCCGTTCTTGCGAAACAGCGCGCTCATCGGCACTTGCAACACATCCTGCTTTTCCCAGACGATGATCTTGGCTTCCACCCGAAAGCCGTCTCCCAGCGACGGCGGAATCTGATCCGCCGACGAGAAGTCGACGATCACATTCACCCGTTGCTCCTCGACCCCCAGCGCGGAGATCTTGGTGAATCCCGACGGCTCCACCAGACGGACGCGTCCCTCCAGCGGCTCCTCCCCGCCCCACTGTTCCAGGACGACCCGCGCGCCGTGAGAGATTTTTACCGCGTCGCTCGACAAAACGTCGATCTCCACCTCCAGGTCTTTCGGATCCCCCAACTGCGCCAGCGGGGTTCCCGCAGCAACATTGACTTCACTCTCCTGAAAGACTCGCAGGATATGGAACATCCGTCCGCTCTCGACCAGCGGCGGGGCCGGGATGGCGAATTGCGAGTTTTCGTCGGGCTGATCGCCGCGGGGGGCCGTGCGGAGCAGCGCGGCTTCGGCAAGCTCCTGTTCAAAGCGCGCCACGTCTTCGGCGTAGCGCGCGGCGCGATACTCTTCGACGCGGGTTCGCTTGTGCATCAATCGCAGGTCCAGGTCGGTCTTGGCGAGGGCGTTTTTCTGGTGCAATTCCCAGGCGCGGGCATATTCCGCCTCGGCCAAGTCGAGTCCGGCCCGTGCCGCCTCCAGCGCGGTTCCGGCCTTTTCGAGAGTGGCTTTCGCCCCGCGGACCCGCGCTTCGGCCTGCGCCAGCGCGCGGGGATCGAGCAGGGCCGGATCGGCCGGTTCGATAACTGCCACTGGCTCTCCTTTGGGAAGAATGTCCCCCGCCTTGTACTTGATGCGGAGCAGCCGTCCCGACAATGGAGCGGAGATCGTGTATCGGTCGCGAAGCCGCGTCTTGCCATCTTCTTCGATGTAGACCTGCAGCGACCCCTGCGCCACGCTCTCCAGGTCCACAAGAACCGGCTTGGGGAGGAAGGCATACACCAAGGCGCCCGCGACCCCTCCCAGGACGAGCAGCACCAGGAACCGTTTGAACCAGCGTTTCACGATCGAACTACTCCCGCGTCTTCAAGACGGCAATCAAGTCCAGTTGATCGAGCCTCCGCCGCACGATCAGCCCGGAAAACACCGCCGCCACAACCACGACCAGCGTCGAAAATCCGTACGTATCCCGATTGATCACAAACGGAATCCGGTACATTTCGGTATCCAACAGCCCGCATACCACCTTGACCAGCCCCCAGCCCATCGCCATTCCCAAGGGAAGTGCGCACAACGTGAGGACCGCCAACTCCCCCAACAGGATGAACGAAATCTCCCCCCGTGTCAGCCCCAGCACGCGCAGACTGGCCAACTCCCGCCCGCGCTCTGAAAGGGCGATGCGGGCCGTATTGTAGACCACCCCAAACGCGATGATGCAGGCAAACACGACGTTGAAAAACTGCATCTTCAACATATTCTCCATCACCGTGTCGCGAAAACTGCGGACGGAGATGCGTTTGATGGTGATTCCCGATACGCGCGGCGTCTCCTTCAGGCGGGCGTACAGCTCGTCGAGCGCCGACTCATCGGCCGTCAGGTACACCTCGTTCAGCGCGTCCCCCTCGCGCAGCAAGTGATTGAGCGCCGACAGGTTCATATAGGCGAACGTCCCCAAAAACTCGGTCAAGAGGGCGGTCACCGCCACCTCGCGCACCGGCCGCGCCCCTTCCAAAACTTCGACCGTCAGCAGGTCTCCCACCTTGACCCCCAGCAACTCCGCCAGTTTGGTGTTGATCACCAGCCCTTCCTTCGGAAGGGGGACCGGTTTCAACTGCTCGTCCGTCAGGGCGTTGAGCTGCGGCGCATCGGTCAGTCCCAGGATCAGCGTCCGGCGTTCGAGGTGGCCCCGGCGAAATCGGACCGGCACCATTCGCCTGGGCTCAGCGTGGATGACCCCCGGCAGATGCTGAATCTCATGCAACCCCGACAGCGACGTGGGTTCGACGAAATTGACTCCCACATGTTGCCTCTGCTGCACGCCAAACTGCACGTCGAGAATATGGTCCAGCGAGTCGGCCGAAAAGCGTCCCAGCATGAGGATCGCCACCGCCAGCGCCATCCCGAACGATGACAAAAACGCCTTGAAGGGGCGCCGCTCAAGATTCCGGAGGATCATCCGTCCCGGCTGCGTCAACCAATGCGCCAGCCCCAATCGCTCCAGGAGGGTGGGGCGATAGTTCGCAGGAGGTTCCGGACGCATCGCCTCGGCCGGGGGGAGGCGGACGGCGCGGCGGATGACATTGAGCGTTCCCCCGACCCCTGCCACCGCGCTGACCCCCAGGGCCATCACCACCACCCGGAGTGGAACGGCGAACTGCAGCATCGGGAACTTGTAGAATTTGGTGTAGATCAGGGTGATCTGCAATCCCAGCCAGGCGCCGACTCCGGTCCCGACGACGACTCCCACCAGCACCACCAGCAACACCAGCTTCAGGAAGTGTACCCCCACCGCGAGATTGCTGTAGCCAAAGGCCTTGAGCGCCGCGATCTGATCGCGCTGCAGGGCGATGATCCGCGACAGCACGACGTTGAGAAGAAACGCCGCGACCCCCAGGAAAATCGACGGGACGATCGTTCCCATCCGCTGCAATTGCTTGATCTCGTCCGACAGAAAGCGGTTGGAGATTTGGTCCCTGCGGGCATGCGCGCCGAATCCGCCAAACGGTTCGATCAGACTGTCGAGCCGCTCGATCACCTCCTGTTCGTCGGCGTCGGAGGTCAGGTCGAGCGCCACGTCGTTGAAGGCCCCCTCCATGTTGAAGGCTGAGGCGAGCGCCCGCCTCCCCATCCAGAACACGCCGAACCGCTTGTCGTCGGGAACCAGCGACCCCAGGCGAATCGTGTAGACGTATTCGGGAGAGAGCGCCAGGCCGACGATCTGCAATTGCTTTTTGCGGCCGTTGATGATCGCTGTGACGTGATCGCCAATCTGAAAGTGGTGCGCCTCGGCAAAGCCCTCGCTGGCGATGACCTCCGAGTCGCGACCAGGTTCGATCCAGCGACCGGCCCGCAGGTGCAGCGCATTGAGGTCGGGGCGGGGGGTCTCGGGGATCGAAACCAGGCGACCCACGGCCGGCTCACTCAACCCCTCCACGTCCAGCAACACCTCCCGCACGACCCGCGTCTGGACACGGGCCACACCCGGAAGATCGGCGATGCGCGCGGCGAGGGTGTTGGGCGCCCGCTTGAGCCCGGCGAAAATCGCGGCGAATCGATAGCGGTCGTAATAGGTCTCTTGCGTGCCGCGCAGCGCCTCCAGCGCCGAGAGCGACATGACGAACGTCGCGACCCCGCAGGCGATCACCGCGCAGATCGCCACCACCTGCCCCTTCATGTGCAGAATGTCGCGAACCAGTTTGCGGTCGATGGCGCGCATCACCACTGCAACTCCGAGGGCTTCTGCTGGTGATCGTTGTGCCGCACCTGCGCGATCCGTCCGTCGGCGACCGAAACGATGCGGTCCGCCATCCCCGAGATCGCCGCGTTGTGCGTGATGACTGCGGTGGTCGTTCCCAATTCCTGGTTGACACGCTGGATCGCGTCCAAGACGAGGATACCGGTCTGGATGTCGAGGGCGCCGGTTGGCTCGTCGCACAAGAGCACGTCGGGGCGTTTGGAAATCGCCCGGGCGATCGCCACGCGCTGTTGCTCCCCCCCGGAAAGCTGCGCGGGGAAGTGATCCAGCCGATGCGTCATCCCCACCAGTTCCAACGACTCCTCGGGGGACATCGGGTCGCGGGCGATCTCGGTCACCAGTGCCACGTTTTCGCGGGCGGTGAGGCTGGGGATCAGGTTGTAGAACTGGAAGACGAACCCCACGTGGTTGCGTCGATAGCGGGTGAGCAGGTTGTCGTCGTCGCGGGTCAGGTCATGACCACGGTAGTTCACCGTCCCGCTGGTCGGTACGTCCAACCCCCCCAGGATGTTGAGCAGCGTCGACTTGCCGCTTCCGGAAGGGCCCAGAATGACGACAAACTCACCCGCATAGAGTTCCAGATCGACCCCCCGCAGGGCGTGCACCTCGATCTCTCCCATGCGGTAGATTTTCGTGATCCCGCGCGCCTGGTACACCGCCTCGCCCGGCACCGTAGCAACACCGTTCTTGCTCGATGGGGATGATGGCTGATTCATGTTCGACGCCGCGGATTCTTCTTGCCTGGCCGGATTGCCCTGCCCCGCGGTATCAGACAGGATCTCTGTTGCCGCGTTCCCGTCTGCCTGCCGCGTTTCCAGTATAATCGGATTGGCCGCCGGATGGTTCGCGGCAGGGCAGGGAATTCCCGAGTTCGGGAACAATAGTCGAACCGCGAATCGAGACTGGGATTAACCGCCGCCGCGACACGTTCCGGTTCCGCCGCGGTTCCTGTCCAGGACCAAATGCGATACAAAAGAGTCCACAATCTCAATACGGCAACGGAAGATGTAACTCATGAATGAGAATCCGCGCGATCCGGACGAACTCGATCCGCATCCCTGGCTCCCGGACGAGCCGTCCCAGCCGATCACGCCAATCGTGCTTGTTCGGGGAGAAGGCCTCCCGCCTGAATTTCGGTTTCCCCCGCGCCCCTATCGTCCGCGACGGAAACTGGCGCTCATTCTGTTTCTGCTGACTTGCGCGAGTACGGTTGTCGCGGGGTATTTTCAATTTCGGGTGCTGTCGCATGTGGAGGATCAAAGAACTGGGAAAATCGTCAAACCGACCGATCGATTGAGTCGGGATTCCAAATTGGTGCTGGTCTTCGATTGGCGACAATCGCTGTTGAATGGGTTGACCTATTCCATTGCCGTCATGACCGTGTTGGGGGCTCATGAAATGGGGCACTACCTTCAAGCTCGGCGTTACGGCGTTCCCGCCAGCCTTCCCTATTTCATTCCGATGCCCTTCAGTCCCTTGGGAACGATGGGGGCCGTCATCGTCCAGCAGGCGGGGGTGGCGGACCGCAAGGCGCTGTTCGACATCGCCATCAGCGGTCCGTTGGCCGGCCTGGCGGTGGCAATTCCGCTGAATTGGTGGGGGATTCTGCACACCACGATCAATAAAGTCGGCCCGGGCGGCGGGGGCTTTACGAATCCTCCGATTGTCGAATGGATGATCGCCTGGCTCCAGAGACCGCTGCAACCGGGAGAGGATGTGGCCCTCACCCCGATTCTCCACGCCGGCTGGGTGGGAATTCTGATTACGGCAATCAATCTGATTCCAATCGGACAGCTCGACGGCGGGCATCTCCTGTACTGCCTGATTGGCAAGCCGGCACAACGCGTGGCGCGGGCTTTGTACTTTGCAGCGATCGGAGTCGTGGTTTACCACGTCGTGTGGGGAAGTGGAGAATACGTGTATCTGGCACTCCTGCTGGGGCTCATCGGCTTGATGGGGGCCGCTCATCCCCCAACCGCCAATGATCGCGTCCCCCTCGGCTGGCCGCGGATCATTCTGGGCTGGTTGACGCTGGCGTTTATTTTCGTCGGGTTTGTGCCGTCCCCGATGTATGAAAACAAACCGCAACCCCCGCCTGCCGCGCCGCGGCTCATCGCGCCGGTCGCAGAACTGGCTGCCGACGCAAAGCTGCCGGACGAGAAGTAGCTGGAGTCGGCGCTGGTGGAGTTTCAGCAGACGGTGTTGGAAGACCTCCCGTAGTGTTCGGCGACTGGTCGGCAGAACTCGGAGAGGATTGCTCTTTGTGCGCCCCCTTTCCATAATGTCGCCCAGTCGCAAGGAGCGAATTCGAACGCGCCGCCTCATACCGTCCTCAAGAACATGAAGTTCGCCTTTCTCGTCCATCCGCTGAGTCGTGAAACCACCGCTCTGCTCAACATCGATGCCACAGGGAGCCTCCTGCAGGCCTGGGGGGTCGACGCCATGGCGGTCGCCGCCGGACTGCATGAAGCGGTGGCCAAGGGGCGGGCGTTCGGAACGCAGGAGCGGGTTCTCGAAGTTTCCCTGTTCGACGACCTGGGGAACCTGATCTCCGCAACGGGAGCTTCCGCCGAGGGACGGATTTACGAAATCCCGCTGGATGCCTTGGAGATTCTCGAAGATCCCCATCGCGCCTTGGGGTTCATGGAAGAGGCGGTGGAACAGGCGGCGGACTGGGGGGCGCGGCTGGTGGGGCTGGGCTCCATGACCGGAATTGTTGGAGGACGCGGGGAACATCTTGCGGCGCGCAGCCCGATCGCCGTGACCACCGGCAACAGCCTGACCGTCTACACCGCGCTGCAGAATCTGTACCAGGTGGCCGAAGCGTTTGACATCGATCTGAAGTACGAGACGGTGGCGGTGGTGGGCGTACCGGGTAGCATCGCCTCGGGGGTTGCCGCGCTGGCGGGACCGCATTGCGGGCGATTGCTGCTGGTGGGGCGAAATCAGGGGAATGGGCCGGCGCGGCGGCTGGCGGAAGAACTCGGGGGAGAGTATTTTTCGAACATCCCCGAAGCGCTGTCGCAGGCGCGGGTGGTGATTTCCGCAACCTCGTCGGGGAATTGCATCGACCAGCAGCACCTGCTCCCCGGAACGATTGTCATCGACGTCGGGGTTCCGACCGATGTCATCGGCAACGAGGCGCTGCGGTCGGACGTGCTGATCCTGACCGGAGGACTGGTCAAACTCCCTGACACCATGCGGTCGGCGTCGCGGATGCTCCGCTTTCATCACGGAGTGATCCCCAGTTGCCTGGGAGAGACGCTGGTGCTGGCACTCGATCGGCGGGCCGAGCCGCTCTCTTTGGGGCGTGCGCTGAACCTGGACTCGATCCAGGAAATTGGCGCCCGCGCCCGCGTACACGGCTTCGATTTCACCCGGCTGTATGCCTTTGGCAGTCCGCTCGACGACGCGCTGCGAACGCGCTTCCGTCAGGTGCGCTGGCGGCTCGTCGCCGATCGCATCCGTCCCTTGCGCGGGATCGACAAGCTGGCCGCGACCGCTGCCGATCGGCACTCCCGCCACTGCAATCCGGTGTTGCACACGATGGGGAGTTCGACCGGGTTCGTCAAAACGTTCGTCCGGGGCGAGGGGATTTACCTGTATGACGCCGACGGGCGCCCCTATCTGGATTGCGTCTCGGGATTCGGCGCCTTGAACCTGGGGCACAATCACCCGGCAGTGGTCGAGGCAGTTTCAGAAGCGCTGCGCCAGCAGGCGCCGGGGTTCATTCAGTCGGCGGTGAATCCGTACCAGGGAGCGCTGGCGGCGGATCTGGCGGCGCTGGCCCCTCCCGGCCTGGAGATGGTGTTTTTCTGCAACAGCGGGTCGGAGGCGGTGGAAGCGGCGCTGAAATTGGCCCGCATCGCCACCGGGCGCGATAGGCTGCTTTCCTGCGAAGGAGGCTACCACGGCAAATCGCTGGGGGCCCTCTCGGTCACCGGAACTGCCGAGTACCGACGGCCGTTCGGCGCGCTGCTTCCCGGATGTGAAACGATCCCCAGAGGGGACGAAGAACTGCTGGAGCGGGAGCTGGCGACGCGCCGCTTCGCGGCGTTCATCGTCGAGCCGCTCCAGGCGGAAGGGGGGATGCAGGTGCTCCCCGAAGGATTTTTGCGGCACGCGGCCCAGTTGTGCCGACAGACCGGGACGTTGCTCATCGTCGATGAGGTGCAGACCGGCCTGGGGCGCACCGGAGCGATGTTCGCCTGTGAGCACGAAGAGGTGGAACCGGACGTGCTCTGCCTGGCGAAATCGCTGGGGGGAGGGCTGATGCCGATCGGCGCCATGCTGACGCGCCGCGACCTGTGGACCCGCGCCTACGGAACGATTCAGACGTTCGCCCTGCACACCAGCACGTTTGGCGGAGGCAGTCTGGCGTGCGCGGCCGGGCTGGCGACATTGCAGACGCTGGAACAGGAGCGGTTGGCGCAAAACGCCGCGGAGCGCGGCGCGCAACTCCTGCGGGGATTGACCGATTTGGTTCGAAGGTCCAGGTGCCTGCGTGATGTCCGCGGTCAGGGACTGCTCCTGGGTCTGGAGTTCCAACCGATTCCGGAGAATCTCACAGCGCACTGGCGGGCTTGTGACCCGACCGGAACGGCGCCGGCTCTGGTTCCGCAATACGATCGGTTCGTCAACAGCTTCCACGTGCTGCACGCACTGCAAACGCTGCTCAACGGCCACGGCGTCTACGCCCAGATGTGCCGCTCCAATCCGCAGGTGCTGCGGGTGCAACCCCCGCTGATCATCACCGCGGACGAGGTCGACCGGCTGCTCGGCGCCCTGGAACAGACCTGCGAGGAGATCGACTATTCCACCGGACTGATCGACGGCATGATCGCCAAAACAGGCATCGGCGAACACGACGCCTCGGCGCAACAAGCCTCCCGAGTGCCGCGCTGATCCGCGCCGACTCGCGGCGGCGCATCCCGAAAGAGGTTGTGTACGCTCGGACATGTCAACGCAAACGGAACCAACCTGCTCAACGCTGTCGCCGGCCGCGTACCGCGTTCGCATCCAGGAGCGGATTGCCGATGTGGACGCGGCCGCCTGGGACAGCCTCCGCCGCGGCGATCGGGATCCGGTCACCCATCGCCGCTTCCTGGAGGCGATGGAAACCGGGATGGCGGGGGTCTCACGCTTCTGGCACGTGCTGTACTTTGACGATGCGGACCAGCCGGTCGCCTCCGCCAGTTTGTGCCTTTATCGCGTCGACGTCGCGCTGCTGGCCAATGGCCTGATCAAGCGTCTGGTGCAGGGAGTTCGGCGGTTTTTGTCCCGCCCGCTGGAGTTTCCCGTGTTGTTTTGCGGATTGTGCTTTTCCGCCGGCCAGAGCAACGTGCGGTTTGCCCCTGGAGCGCAGACGGCGGTCGTGTTGCAGCAACTCGATGAACTGCTGCTGTCGATCGCGGCGCGGGAACGGGCCAAATGCGTCGTGTTCAAGGAATTCAAGCCCTCGGAGACAACGGCGCTGGACGGCCTTTTGGAGTTGGGCTATCAGCGGGCCGACAGTCTGCCGATGAACCACGTGGAGCCGATCTATCAATCGTTCGGCGAATTCGTCGCCCGACAAAAATCGTCGCGTCGATATGCCATCCGCAAATCGCAAAAGAAGTTCGCGCTTTCGGGATTGCGCGTGGAACAGATGTTGGGAGGGGAGGGAGCCGATCGGCTGTTCACCGACGACGCCTACCGGCTGTTCGAAACGGTGTACGACCGCGCCCGAGTGCGGCTGGAAAAGGTCACTGCCGAAATGTTTCGCGAATTGGCGCGGAAGCTTCCGGAACAGACCGCCTGGACGTTCATTTTTCAGGGGGAGCGGATCGTGGCGTTTGCCGTTTCGCTCTTCACCCCCGCGGTCTATCACCAGATGTTCGTCGGATACGACGCCAGCCTGAATGCGGAGCACGATCTGTATTTCAACCTGTTCTTTCACGCCATGGATCGGGCGTATCGCCAGAATTGCGGAGTGATCCACGTCGGACAAAGCGCGGATGAATTCAAACACCAGAAGCTGGGGTGCCACCAGCGTCCGCTCTGCTTTTACATCAAGGGGACCGACTGGCTGGGGCGGCAGATCCTGGGACGGTTTGGAAACGCGATCTTTCCGCCGCGACCGGCGCGGGCCGATGACCTGCCGCCGGACGCGCAGCGCCCCTCCCAGACCCCTCCGCCGACCAACTGACGCGCGGCCCTGTCCCGCACGAGGAACTTGCCGGTGTCTCAAACCCCCACTGCCACGGAATCGTCGCCGCCGCGAGTTTTGCTTTTGACCTCTCCCGGATTGCTGGGAGCCGAGATCATCAATCGCTTCGCGGCCTGCGGCGACATCCACTTGGTGGGGATCGGGCTTACCGCGCGGCTGTATAAGAACAAGGGGCTGCTGGGAACCGCTCTGACGCTGTATCGGCGCGCCGGATGGAGATACCTGTCGTATGGGGCGCAGGAATCAACCGTCGCCTGGACGCGGCTCCGCGCGTCGGGACGCCCCAGCGGACTCAAGCGGGTCGGAGGCCAGGTCCGGCCGCTGCGCGAGGTCAATGCAGCAGAATCGATCGCCTGGATGCGGGAGCTGGCGCCCGACTATGTCGCGTCGTTTTTCTTTAACCAGTGGATTGGACAGGGGGTTCGCGCTGTCCCCACGCGGGGCGCCGTCAACCTGCATCCCAGCCTGCTCCCCGCCTTGCGCGGCCCGGATCCGATCTTTCGCACGCTGGAGCGCGGCTTGACGACCTCCGGATACACGATCCATGCCATTGCCGACGAATTCGACGCCGGCCAGATTCTGCATCAACATCCGCGACCGGTCCCCCAGGGGTTGTCGGAGTTTGGCCTGTACCGCCAGACGGTTCGTGAAGGGGCGGAACTGTTTGTGAATTGGCTGGCGGGAAAGGTCGCCAGCGTCGTCCCTAAAGTCTCGGGAAAAGACGTGGGGGACTACTGCACGTTTCCCACACCGGACGAAGTGCGGGCCTTCCTTCGGGGCGGTCACCGGTTGATCGATGCGGGTGAGCTCCGCCGGGCCCTGGCTGAGATCGAGTGAATGCCCGGCCCCTCGGTCGATTCACTCGACCCCGAACGGGGGCTGCGGAAAAGCCAGCCCCGTGGAACCAATTTCAATTGCGTCCGCTACAGAAACCGGTTATTTTTTATTTGAGGTTTTCCGTTGTCGCGAGCGTCTGGACTATGGACCACAATCTCTATTTGTTGAATGACCCGCAGATTCTGCCGTTTCAAAAACTCCCCCTGCCTCAGGGGACGATGATTGTCGGGCGCTCCTCGGAGAACGCGCTGTACGTCCCCGACATCACAGTATCCAGGCGGCACGCCGAGGTCACCGTTAACGGCGGAAAGGTCACCATTCGAGACCTGGACAGTCGCAACGGCACGTTTCTCGGAAATGAGCGGATCGGTTTCACCGCCATCGGCACGGGGCAGCGGGTTCGATTCGGCCGCGTGTCGTTTGTTCTTTCTCAATCGCACAGCAGCCAGATGCTCGCGGACGTTGAGTTTGAAACCGAGACGCATCGGGGGCCAGTCCTCAGCCGCGAGGCCAAACTGCTGCTCGCGAAATTGTCTGAGGCCAGGTGCCGTGTGTTTGATTGGCTGGTGGAAGGGAATACCGAAAAGAAAATTGCCGAGGTGTTGGGACTCAGCCCGCACACCGTCCACAGCCATGTCCGCGAGATTTTTCAAGTCTTCGACGTCCATTCCAAAGCCGAATTGATCGCGAAATGTACCGGCAATCCCTAGGCCAGCGCGATCAGTGGTCGTAAGCGCACCGAGACCTCTTCTCCGGAGGCCAGCAGGGCCTGGATGTGCCCGGCCAGCAGTTGCCAGTCCTCCGGCGTGTCGACGTCGTACCAGGGAGGGAGCAGCGCCAGCCTGGCCCCCGATTGGACGACGCGCGCCACCGTCTGTTGCAGGACGCGCGGGGTACTCCAGTCGATCCCCTCAAAAATGGGCCAATCCCTTCCCCGCTGCCCCACCAGATAATAGCCCCCGTCGGTGGCTGGTCCCAAAACGACGTCTGCCGTATCAAGGAGTTCGAACGCCTGCTCCACAAACTCGCGAGGGAGCGTCGGACTGTCCGAACCAATCACCACGACTCGATCCCCATCCCGACGCAGCCGTTCCGCGAAAAATTGGTCCAGCCGCTCTCCCAGCGCGCCGGCCGGCTGCGGCCAAACCTCATATTGGCCGGGGGAGCGGAGGGCCTCCTGACGCCCCCCGCCGGTGTCGCCCTGAGACTCCCCTGCCCCACGGGGTTCCCGCGCGACAATCGAATGGGCGATCCCGGCGAAGTACGCCCGAGAGTCGTCTGTCGCCGGGGTATAGCACAGAACTCTCGCGCCGGCGGTGTCCTGGAACCGCTCCACCAGTTCGTGTACGAACGCCGTGTAGGCTTCGGCCGCCCGCTCGGCTCCCAGGGCCGCCGCCAAACGCGTCTTGACCAACCCCGGCACCGGCAGCCGAACAAACAACCCCAGTGTGGTCACAGTGATCTCCCTCGGGGTCCGTTTCCGCGGAGGCTCAATCGTTGAACCAGCCTTGGGGGATCTCCAGCGACCAAACTTCATTGCTCAGCGGCATGGCGTGCCCGCCCGCCACCCAGATTTTGTCCTGAAACACATAGGCGGAATGCTCGTGCCGCGCCTTCCAAACCGTCGGCGATTTCAGCTCATCCCACTGTTTTCCATCCTTCGAATACCACACATCTCCCCAGTTCCGGGAGGGATGATTCGACCACCCTCCCAGAACCCACATCCGATCGCGATACACCACCGACGAGAACCACAGTCGCGGCGCCCAGGGAGTCCTGTCGAGCGACTTCTCCCAGTGCTCCCCATCAGCCGAGGACCAGACGTCGGTCTCCACGCCGTATTGCGGCACATAGTTTCCCCCTCCCAGAACCCACAACCGGTCCTGATGGACCACCACTGCGTGATACGCCCTGGGAGCCCAGCCGGCGTTGGCGGTGGCCTGCGTCCAGGTCTTGCCATCAGCGGAAGACCAGACGTCGTTCTTCAGGCTCTTGGTGTCGCCAAAATAGTAGTTCTCGGTTCCACCCACGATCCACATCCGTCCCTTGAAGACCGCGGCCCCGGCTGCAATCCGCGGACTCCAACCCGCCTGCGCAGTGGCCTGCGTCCACTCAACCCCATCGGTCGACCACCACACTTCGCTGCTGGCGGAATAGCCGGGAAGCCGTCCGTTGTACCAACCTCCCATGATCCACATCTTGTCGTCGAAAACGAGAGTCATCGGCAAGTCGCTGTGTCTCCAGGGTGCCTCCCCGGTCACCCGCTTCCAATTCTTGCCGTCGGGAGTCGACCAGACGTCGCGCGGCGGCGTGGCGAAGGAATCGAACCACCCTCCCAGCAGCCACAATTGGTTCTTGTAGACCACTTCCCCGCTGGAGTCCCTGGGAGCCCAATCGGCCATCGGCGTGACCAGGTTCCAGGAGGGAGCCGTGTCGTCAGCCATCACCGGGCGCTGCGGCACCGTGAGCGCCAGAACCATCAGCCAAGGCGCCGCCCCAAACGCTGTTCCCGCACTACCGATGCACCGGCCCCCCAGACAACTGCGAACGGATTGCAGAAATCCCAACAACAGCCGCACCATGCCTGACTCTCTTTCTGATCAAAGTCCGGTGGAACAAAATGGGCCAGCCCCTGTCAGGGAAGGAAGCCCCGCTCGCGGAGTTCCTGGATGTTGTCTGGCGCGCTTTTCATCACCCGTTCGGCGGCATAGCGAAAAATGGCAAAACCGGCCAGGGGGGCGGGGGCGCACAGAATCGCCACCCGGTCCTCTTCGTCGTCGTCCAGTTGACGATTGAGCCGCGCCACCGCCTCTTCAATGCTGTCGGTAACGATCCGTGCCGGTCCCTGCTGATTTTGGAACTTCATGTGCGAAAACGCAGCGGTTCGGGCCATGATGAAGTCGGCAACCGCCCCTTCTTCACCGTCTTCGAAAAAGTTCTGAAATTCCGGACGGGCGTTGTCGGGAGTGATGATCAACGGGCGCGTGACGCGCACTTCGCCGCGAGAAATCTTTACGGGAAAGTCGGGCTTTCCCGGATCGACGACCAGAAAATAGGGCAACTCCGATTCACCGAATGTGAACAGCGAATAATGCACCGGGCGGGCGATCTCGATCGCTTCCCAAGCCTGCATGAATCGCTGCTGATGATCAAACTGGGGAAAGTCCATCGGGATGATCTGCTTCTAGTGAGGAAATTCTGCCGCCGCCTCAGACGAAATCCCGGCTCGTTCCGCCTGGCGACAACCACTATGTGACAGTAACCAACCGGGATCGACAAGGCAACGCCGAGAATTCCCTCAGAAAGGCTGCCAGGGAATCTGGGCCCACTCCGAACGCCGGTCGCCGGGGCGAGCGCCTTGACAATCTCCGGTGAGAAGCGTGAAAATCATCTGGTGGTCTCAGCCACCGGGCAAACCAGGCCGCGCTGCGTCGCGTGGGGTGATTCGCCTGCCCGGCTGTGTCTCGACCGTTTCGTTTCGAGTTATTCAAAGGAGCTGACTACATGGGAGGTCCGATCGTTCGTACCGGCACGACGCCGGCGTTCTGGGAGAATTGGGAACATGCCTTGGGCGGAAAGAAAGGAAGTTCCAAGAAATCGGCCGCGGCGGCGGCCCCCAGGGCGACCAAGAAAAAGAAGAAAAAGTAGCCCGCCCTTCGTACAATGACCGCGCGCCAGTCCCAGCCCCGTGAGAGTTCCTCCGGGGCTGGTCCGTTTGCGTCGTCGGGTCACCAGCCGTCGGCGGACGACGGAGGCGTGTCTTGTCCTGACGACCTCACTGGTTCCCGACACCAGCCCACCCCTTCCCGTTTTTGGAATTGGTTCCAGGTGGGGTTGGTGTTTGTGGCGTTCGCCAGTTATGGAACTTGGCGGTCCCCCGTTCCGGGAGTCAATGAGCCGCATTTTCTGGGCAAGGCGCGGCATTTCTGGGAACCCTCCTGGTGCGCCCGCGACTTGTTCCTGGAATCGTCAAACACCCATTGGGTGTTCTATGCCACACTGGGGTCGACCACGCCGGTCCTTTCGTTTCCCCAGGCGGCCTGGGTCGGGCGATTCCTGGTCTGGTGGTCACTGGCCATAAGCTGGGGAGCGCTGGCCAGACAGTCGGCAACGGGACGCTGGGGACCATCCCTGAGCGCGGCGATTTTCCTGGGGCTGTCGGCGGTCGGCAATTTCTCGGGGGAATGGCTGATCGGAGGGGTCGAGGCGAAGGGGTTCGCCTATGCCGCCGTGTTTCTGGCGCTGGCATTGGCGATGCAGCGCCGCCCGTATTGGGCCGCCGCCGCCTGCGGGATCGCAACCTCGTTTCACCCGGTGATTGGTGTGTGGACGATCGTGGCGCTGGGAGGGGCGCTGCTTGCTCCCGCAGTCGCACGGCACTGGGTGCAGCGCCTGGGATCAGCCAACGCCGGCAGCGCCCCAGTTGCTGGCGAGCCTCCAGGGAGCGAATCACCCCGTCAAGTATCCGCCGGAACGATCGTCCGAGGTGTGGCGATTTGTCTGGTCTGCGCGCTGCCGGGACTGATTCCAGCCGTCAACGTCCTCCTCCTGGACGGGACAGCGCCCGAAGTGGTTCAGGAAGCAAACCGGCTGCAGGTATTCGAACGGTTGAAACATCACCTTGATCCAACGCAATTTCCCGCGCGGGCCTGGTGGTTATCAGGGGGTTTGGTCGTCGCCTGGCTGGCGCTGCTGTGGAGCGGGGCTGCCAGCAACAGCGTCTGGTTGTTCCAGCGGTTCGTGGCGGCAACGCTGCTCATCGCGGGAGCGGGGCTGGCGATTGGCTTCGGTCCGCGGTGGGCGGGGTTAATGAAATTCTATCCCTTCCGTCTGGCCGATCTCTTCGTGCCGATCGCCGTGTCGCTGTTGGCGGCTGACCTCTTGAGCCGCAGAACCCGTTTCGGACTGGCAGCTCATCCGGGTGGGGCTTGGGGGACATTGGTGCTCCGCAGTCTGGTTGTGCTGTGGATCGTGACCTGGATCGTGCGGAGCCCCCCTCCGGATCGGAGTCCGACGCGCTGGACGACGCGACAGTTGTCTGACTGGGAGGATGTCTGCCGGTGGGTCTCTGAGAACACTCCCGCCGATGCGTTGTGCCTGACGCCGACGCAGCGGAATTACACGTTCAAGTGGTATGCCCAGCGCGCCGAGTACGTGATCTACAAGGATTGTCCGCAGGATGCGCGAAGCCTGGTGGAATGGGATCGGCGGATGGACGAAATTGCCGCCTGGCGCAAGCGTCACGCCCGGAGCGGCATCACCAGGACAGCGCTCGCCGAGCTGCGCCGGACAACCGGAGTGGAATTTGTCGTCGATTGGTATATCCAGAAATATCGCGTCCCTCCCCTCTACCGCAATCGCTCGTTCCGAGTCTATCCCACCCGGGAGTGACTCTCCGGCATTGCGGCGGAGAGGACTTAAGGGACGAACTGGTAGATCCCCTGATGAGACTGGGCGATCCGGCGCAAGATCTCTTCGCCCGCTCGGTCTCCCAGGCAGTAGGTGTGGATCACGACTCCCGCGGAATCCAAGCGCCGGATGTCTTCCGGAAGATCGTCGTCGAACTGGCCGTCGGTCAGCAGGTGAACCACGTCCGGTTTCATTCCAAATGCCTGTTGCAGCGCCTCGCGCGGATCGGTCCCGCCTCCCCCCGGGATTCTCGCAACCCATTCCAGGTACTTGCGCTTGTTCGGCACCGTCGCCGGTTGCAACGACTTGGCTGGCATCGGAACCGCATGCGTATTGAAGAAAATGACGAAAAACTCGCTGCTGGCGGGCAAGCTCCCAATCGCGCGGACCAGCTCGATCTTCAGTCGTTCAAACCGGCTCCGCGCCTCGCTGTGCGGCTCCTTCATGCTTCCTGAGCAATCGAGCACGTAGACAAACCGCTTCCCTTCCGCCACGGTGTCAAAAAAGCGTTGCCCCCCCTCTCCCGATCCGCTCCCCCCTCCGGAGCCGCGACCCCCTCCTAAACCGGCGAGCTGACGCCCCAGGATCGATTGCGATAATTCGTCAGACGAGGGCCAGAGAGCTTCGTCCTCCCTTTCGGGAAGCGGATCGGAGGGCGCCAGAGCCACGGGAACCTCTGTGGCATCGGGGATAGACACCGGGCTGTTCCAATGGGCCAGTCCGGTCGAGCCTCCGGGAGAGGCGGTGAATTCCTGCGGAACAGCCGCGCGCTCCAGCGGTTCCTCGGGCGACTCGGCTTCCAATGCGGAGTCGATGGCAGGGGACACCACTTCCTCCCGGCCCGGCAGAATCACCACCGCCAACACCAGGAACAGCGTAAGATGGATCGTCGCCGACAAGGCGAACGGGGATTTCCAACCAGTGCCCAGACCCCCACCGGAACCACCGGGACGGTGGCCTGAAATCCAACTCGATCGGAAGTTAACCCCCCCCGGTCGAATGCGGTGAAACAAACTGAACGACTGCCGCATGGCCAAGTCCCGCCAAACGCAGTGGTAGCACACACCCGGATAGCCTACCATGCGGCCCTGTCGTTGGGCAACGCTGGTTGTGAGACCCAGGGCGGCGCCGTTGGCGGCTGCCGCCACAACCGATGGCCGCTCCCCGTCAATTGTGGCGCGACGCCGGGAAGAGAAACCCTGGTTCCTGGAATTGGATCGATGGCCCGGATGGCCGGTGAAATGCATGCGCGACACCCCGCAGAAACCCAGTGAGAATTTGCACCCCGCGCCGGAAGGTCCGGTGATTTTCTTCGACGGCGTCTGTGGGCTGTGCGACCGGTGGGTCGATTTCGTCCTGAAGCGGGATGCTTCGGGGCAATTTCGATTCGCCCCCTTGCAGGGTGAATCCGCTCGCGAGTGGTTGAACCTTGCCGACGACCAGGCGCTCCGGTCGGTCGTCCTCGTAGAACCGCAGGGAACGTTCCGGAAATCGGCGGCCGTCGCACGGATTCTGATCCGACTCGGCGGACGGTGGGCTCTGTGCGGCCAGGCGCTGCGTCTGATCCCCCCGGTCCTGCGCGATTGGGGTTACGATTTCATCGCGGGACGCCGGTATAGGTGGTTCGGAAAGAAGGAGTCGTGTCGCCTGCCGAGCGCCGCCGAGCGCGACCGGTTTTTGGCCTGACGAGTCTACCGGCCCTGGTCCACGGGTGGCACGTTAGGGGGCGGCATCGACCGCAGCGCCGCGCGGGAGCAGCTTGTTCCAGGCATGCTCCGGCCGCGACAGAATCTCATCGATGATGGCATCGACCGCTTGAGCCTGCGACTCTTTTCCTTGCCGGACCGCCCTATCGGTCAGCTCGCGGGCCTGCGGAATCAGTTCCTTGTAAAACCGTTCTGCGACCTCAAACATCCCATGCCAGTGCGCGTAATCCGGCGCCATCATGGAGGCTCCATGCCGGGCGCGGCGTCCCTCGTGATGCCAGAGGTAAAACCAGGTCCATTCGATCTCTTCGTCAAATTGCACCTTGGTCAACAATCCCTGTTGCTCCAGGGCGGCCATGATCGCCTGACCCGGCTTGCCGAATTTCTCGTTGTACAACACGACGAAATCGTCGTACTGCCGGTAGAAGCCATTGACGTAATCGTTCGTGTGACAATGCAGACACACCTGCTTCATGTTGTTGCGCTTCTGTTCAGCAGAGAATGTGGTCTGACGGCGGCGCTCCACGGGATCGACCGCAGTCACGATCTTTCCGTCGGCGTCGGTGTCCAGAACCTGGCTGACAGGTGGGCGGTTGGTCCAGGAAATTCGTTCTCCCGCAGTGTGGGTAACGCGGCCTCCATTTTTGCTGTGTCCCGACATGTGGCAGGTGGCGCAGGTCGGCGCCTGGGAATAGTCCTTTCCGAGCACCCACTGATGCCCGTCGAGATTCATCTGCGACAAGAGATCGCGGTAGGCCACTCCGTGTTTTGATTCTTCGTAGATTTCCTTCTGGGGGTGATCGGGGCCCAGGTGACATTTTCCGCAGTTTTCGGGCTGGCGAGCGCGACGGGGCGAAAAGTCGTGCCGACTGTGGCAGGCCGAACAGGAACCGCGGGATCCATCCAGATTCAATCGCCCAATCCCGGTATTGGGCCAGGAGGCGGCATGAAACAGCGGCTTCCCCTCGTCGTTGCGTTTCAAGCGGTCCAGGGCCGCGAGATTGGTGGGCTTGCCATCGGAACCGGGAAGCAGGTCATCGACGGTGACCGGGTCGCCGGAGGTTGTTTCCAGGGCCACTTTGCTGCCGTGGCATTGCTGGCATCCCACCGCGGCGCTCGACATCCCGTTGACCTGCTCGACGTTGCGGCCGGGGGTGGGGGAATGCGGATTGAACGGGGTTCGCGCCCCTTCCACCGTTTCCGCCAGGAAGTTGTCGAGCGAAGCCAGAATGTTCCCGGCTTTGGCGTGATGGCTGGCCTGAAATTCCTGCGCCTCCCGCTCATGGCAGCGGGCGCAATCCCGTGGAGTCACCACCGTGGCGATGTGGACGTTGTAATGGTCGAAACCATCCACGTCTCCGCGTTCCGCCTGGTGGCATTCTACGCATCCCACCCCCTTCCGCGCATGCGTGCTCCCCTTCCAGTGGTCGATGATCCCTGGAGTTTTCTCGCCATGGCATTCCACGCAACTCCGCGAATTGGCGGGAATCGACAGATGCGCCCCCGCTTTACCGACTTCGGCCTGCTTGCGGAGCACCTCCATCCACTGCACAAAAATCAGCGATGCCAAAAACGTCATGCCGAGAATGGCGATGATCACCTGCTTCGTCTTGAGTGTCATAATCCAACTTTTTGATTCAGAATTCTGGTGGTCGAAGACGACTTGCCAACGGACTTGAGTGGTGAACGCGCGCGGCGACAATCAATGTTCCACCGCGGCCTCCCACACGGTCAGCCCCACGATCAGAGCCACGCCGACGATGCCGATCCAGACGCTCGCCTCCGCCCACCGGGCGCGGCGTTGAAACCAGGCGTCGATGAATGGCCAGACGAACATCACGAACACGACGAGTCCCATGCTCAGCACGGCGGCGGTCCCTGAGAACAACTTCAGCCAGCGAAAGGTCGCATAAAAAAACCACTCCGGTTTGATGACTTCGGGGGTCGTCAACGGATCGGCCCGTGGTCCCATGCCGGCCGGCAACACGGTGGCCAGCACACTCAATACAATCATCAGCACCAGCCCGATGATCAATTCGGTGCAAAGGTGATCGGGAAAGAACGGAAAGTGCCGGGGCTCTCCGGGGGCTTCGTCCTCGAATTGCAACTCCGAGACCCCCTGCATCCGCAGGATGCCAATATGGATGGCCAGAAGCAGGATCATCGTCACCGGCAAGACGGCCGCGTGCAAGATATAAAACCGCGGCAGCGTTTCGCTGTTGTACGTTTCTCCTGCGAGCAGCATCTGCTTGGCCAGTCCGCCGACGACGGGGACCATATCGCAAATATTGGCCGCCACCGTCGCTCCCCAATAACTCAATTGTTCGTACACCAGGCTGTAACCTGTGAAACCAATGACCAGCGTCGACAGCAGCAAACACATCCCGATCATCCAATTGATCTCGCGCGGTTTGCGGTAGGCACCGGTGAAGTACACCCGCATCTGATGCAAGACCACCGTCGCGACCATCATCGTGGCAGCCCACTTGTGCAGACTGCGAAAGTACCAACCGTAGGCCGCTTCGTGGGTGATGAACCGGACCGACTCGTAGGCGGTCGTCGCCGAGGGCTGGTAATAAAATGCCAGCAGGATACCCGTGGCGATCTGCACGACGAACAAATAGGCGGGGGTTCCCCCCAAACAGAACCACCACCGCTTGAGGTGATGAGGAACCGGCTCGTCGAGTAACTCCAGAATCTGGTTTTCCGAGACGGGAATCCGCTCCCGGAACCAGCGACGGATGACATTCATGGGGTGATTTCCTGATCAATTGCATCAGACAGATGGCACGGGGGAAGCGTCTCCTGCCGCACCCCGTCAAGCGCTCAAGACCACCTCTATGAACAACAAGCCCCCTTCGACTTTCAGCGGGAATTTTGCCAGCCGCTGTCCCGCGTCGCGTGGCGGTCCCTTCGTGGCCATTCCCTGAGAATCGAACGCGCCGTTGTGGCAGGGACAAAAGAACCGGCGATTCTGCGACTCCCAATGGACCTGGCAGCCCAGATGCGGGCAGACGCTGGAGAGGGCAATGAAGTCATCGGCTGTCCCCTGGCTTTCCAGCCGCGTGACCGCTACTTTCCGTCCATCAGGCGCTTGGTAGGACACGGCGTCCCCCACGCCGATCCGTGTCAATTCAGCGACAAACAACCAGCGCCGTTCGGGAGGGCGCGCCGGGTAGAGATAGCGTCCGGCCAGGGCACCCAGCATGCCATACCCTCCAGCCAGGCCGGCCACCATCGCTGAACTGGTGAGAGACGAAACAAACGTCCGACGGGTGGCTCCAGGGGGAGCGTCGGAAGAGGGAGGGGACGGGATCCCCTCGGGTCTTGTGGAATCTGATGTCTGCATGCGGACGCTAACCTATCTGCCAAGCCAACTGGCCTGGCATGAAACCTGATGAAAACTACTGCGGACGTTCGCCCCCCCCCGCCTGCGCCGGGGAAATGGCCAACTCCTCCAGCGCGGCGATGGCGCCCGCATGGTCGGGTTGGAATTGCAGGACGCTCGTCAGCCACATCACCCCTTCGCGGCGTGCCCCCAATTCCAATTGCATCTTCCCAATTTCAAATCGCGCCTCAGCGTCTTCCGGCTCATCGCCGACCTTCTCGACCAGTCGGGCGATTTTCCCCTTGGTGTCGCGAATCCGTTCCACTTCGCTGGCGATCCGTGCCGCCTCCCCCGCCTGATTGGCGCCGCGCAGCGCCGAAGCGAGCGCATACAGCGTCTCCTGCTGGAATGGTTCCAGCGCATTGGCCTTCCGCAACAGCTCGACCGCCCGCTCGTAATTCCCCGCCTCCAACTCCAATTGTCCCAATTGCACCAGCGGCCGGGGGTGCTGGGAATGATCGGCCGTCAGCTTTTCCAGAAGCGTCCGCGCTGCGGCCCCCCGATCCAGGGTGACCAGGCACCGCGCGGCTCCGACCCGAGCCGCCAGCGTCTCCACCGTCCCGTCCGGCACTTTCTGAAACCAGCCCAGCGCTTCCTCGTACTTCTGCTGCGCCATCAGCGCTTCGCCCAGATTTTGAAGCGCTTCCGGGTGTTCCGGCGCCAGCCGAAGCGCCTTGCGACAAGCGTCTTCGACGCCGGTCCAATGGTCAAGATTCAGCTCAATTCGAGCCCGCAGCAGAAAGGGCATCGGATCGTCGGGAAAATCCTGTTCCCAAGCCTGAAGCACCACGGCAGCCCGCCCCAGTTGATAACTCGCCAGGTAGCCCGTGACGTAGGCTTCGCAAATTTCCGCGCCGTCACCCCGCTGACTGGTCAATAGTGCGGGGAGATGCGGCTCGGCGTCGCGCATCTGCCCGGCCTGCGCTTGCGCCAGCCATTGCTCGCGCTCCAGATCCTCGATCGGATAACCCAGTTCGTGCGCGCGCAAAAGATGCGTCCGCACATCGTCAAAGCGGTTTTGGTGCCGCGCCAGACGGGCCAGCAGAAATTGCGTCCTGCCGCTGTCGAAACTCACCCTTTGCGACCACTCCAGCCAGCGCTCCCCGGCGTCATAGTCGCGGTGGGCCAGAGCGCGGGCCGCCAGAGCGTTCGTCACCCCCCCGAGTCCCCCCAACAGCGCCCACCCGGTCAGGAGGAGGAGGCCGATGCCCAATCCTGCCAGACAGCGCCGGCGACGAGATGGTTTGGTCGCTTGGGCCGCTGCGCCGGGCGCCGGCGGTGGTGGTGCGGCGGTGGTGGAATTGATGGAGGAGCTCATGTCCCTCATTGTGACACACTCTCCCGCACCGCGTAAAGCGTTCCGAAACCCCCCACCCCTCACCAGTGCATCACAAACCCGCCATCGACATTGATCGTCTGCCCGGTGACCTGCGCGGCGCGACACGAAGACAGAAACACCACCATGTCGGCGACGTCGGACGGTTGCTGCCAGCGCTGCAGCGGGACGACATGTCGCACCTTTTCGCCGGCCCAGTCCTCGTACGAGCGCTGCATCTCCGGCGGCTGCAGAGCGTTCCACGCCTGCCACACTCCACGATTGAGCGGCGTCTGCACCATGCCAGGGCAGACGGTGTTGACCCGCACGCCCGACGGAGCCAAATCCTTGGCCAGACATTGAGCGAAATTGATGTTCGCGGCTTTGGAGGCACTGTAGGGAGGATCGGTCTGCGAGCCGATCTGCCCCGCCACGGAGGCGATAAAGACCATCGTCCCCGACCGGCGTTCGACCATGCCGGGCGCGACTGCGTGCGCCACCTGGACCATCCCCAGGATGTTGACCTCCAGCGTCTGGCGCCAGTCCTCCGGCTGCAGGTTCGTGAAGGGAAAGCCGAACTTGCCCGAGCCGATTGCCGCCGCATGCGCCAGGTGGTCGATCGCTCCCAGACGGCTGATCGACTGGTCGGTCGCCGACGCAACACTCCGTTCGTCCGTGATGTCAACCTGGACGCCCAGCGTCTGGACTCCGCCAGGAGAGGCCAGCTCTCCGGCGACATCAACCACCGAGGGATGCCGATCCCACAACGCGACGTGCGCGCCTTCGAGAACAAACCCCTGGGCGATCGCTTTCCCAATCCCGCTGGCGGCGCCGGTTACGACCGCCACATGCCGATCCAATTGAAGTCTCATGCCGCCAATTCTGACGGACGGGGCGGGGATTCGTCAATCGCTCTGGTCCGGCACGGCTTCCCGGCTGGTCCTCAGCGTTGATCAGCCGGCGCGCGGCGCCGGGCGACTGGCGGGACTCAGGTGCGGTCCGGCCATGGGCTGCGGTTGGGTCCGCTTCGCCAGCGGGAGCTTGAGGGTGAACGTCGTCCCTTGCCCCGGTTTGCTCTCGACGCGAATTCGCCCCTGATGGGCTTCGATGATCTCTCGCGCCAGCGACAGCCCCAGTCCCGTCCCCCCCTGCCCCTGCGCATCGGCTTTTTTCGTCGTGAAATACGGGTCGAAAATCTTCCGCAGCGCATCGGGGGGAATGCCGTGCCCCGAATCGCGAACGATGATCTCGCCTGTCCCTTCCTCGGCGCCGGCTCGGACTGCGACGGTCAATTGCCCCCCCGACTCCATCGCCTGCCGCGCGTTGACGATCAGATTCAACAGCACCTGCTGCACCTGCGACGCATTGAGTTCCGCCACCAGCGGCGCGGCATCGAACGTCGTCTGCAGCCGGATGCGGTGGACCTGCAGATCCTTTTCCACCAGAACCAGCACCTCTTTGGTCAGAGCCGCCAGGTCGGTCGGCTCGCGGCGGTCCGCCCCCCGGCGCGCGTAGGACAACAATCCGGTCGTGATCCGGGCGGCGCGCTGACCGGCGGTGAGGATCTTGTCGAACGCCTTGTCGCGCGTGGCGGCGTCTTTGTGCCGCAGTCCCAGTTTGGCGTAATTGATGACCGTCGTCAGGATGTTGTTGAATTCATGCGTCATCGAAGACGCCAGCGAGCCGATGGTGCTGAGTTTCTGCGCCTGCAGCAGTTGCTGTTGCAGGTCGAGGAGCTTCTGTTCGAGTTCGGCGGGATCGTGCGGTGCGTTCATGGGGGGGATTCAGTCGGCGTCGGACAGCCAGGCGGTGGAAAATGGGGGTTTCGCATTCATGCTATCGACCCCTCGGCGGAATCTCTCCAAACCGTGGGGACGGAACTGAGCGATTGCTCCGGAACGGCGTTGTCGGCGCCTGTTCCGAGATTTGCGAAATGTACCCCGCGATTGGCAAACTGCGCAAAGTTTGACGATTCCGCCACGATTCTCTGGTTGGGAATTTGAGAAGCACCGCAGGCCGGGCTATACTCGGCTCGCTGGTGTTCCGGGCCAGCCGGACCAATTCGAGCCAAAGCATACAACCTGAAAAGCATACAACCTGAGGAGAGACGCCATGATCCGCATGAAGCGCTGGGGAGTCGGAGTGATGACGCTGATGGTGATCATCGGCGTCGGCGGCTTTGCCGCCGGGTGGTTTAAGCCGACTGAGACCACCGTGACCGAGATCGCGCCGGGAGTCTGGTTCCGCAAAACCCAATGGATGCCGGAATTCATCGGCTGCAATCAGGGGTGGGTGATTTTTGAGGATTTCGTCCTGGTGATCGACGCCAATTTCCCCAACCAGGCGGAAGAGATCATTCCCCTCATCCGCAAGACGACCGACAAGCCGATCCGGTACGTGTTTGATACGCACTATCACGGCGACCACGCGGATGGCAATCCGGTCTTCGCCCGGATCGGCGCCACGGCGATCGCTTCGGAGAACGCCAAAGGGGAATTCGAGACCAAAGGGATCGCCGGTTTCGAGAAAGCGCAAACCGACAAGCCTCAAGAGTACGGCGCTCTGAAATACCAGTTGCCCGCGCTGTACTTCCCCAAAAAGCTGGTGATCGAGGATTCGAAGCAACGGGTCGAGTTGATCCACTTTGCGCATGGCCACACCAAAGGCGACGCGGTGGCCTGGCTTCCCAAACAGGGGATTCTGTTTACGGGAGACAGTTGCCTCAACGGGCCGTTCAACTACACCGGCGACGGCAATACCGAAACCTGGATCGCGGCTCTGACGGAAATGCGCAAGCTCCCGATTCAGAAACTGTGCCCTGGTCACGGCGAAATGAGCGACATCACGCTGATCGACAAGCAGCGGCGGTATTTCGTCGAACTGCGGCAACTGATCGGCGACGCAATCCGCAAGGGGAAATCACTCGACGAAGTCAAACAGTCGCTGGAACTTCCCTGGTACGAGGAATGGACCGGCGTCCCGGTCCGGACCCGCACCGAGAACATCGAGCACGTCTACAAGGAACTGCAGCAGGCCTCCAAGTAGGCGCACGGCACAGGCCCGGATGGCGGCGAGCCGGAACAGACTCAAACGACTTTCAGGGTGATGTGGCAGACCAGACGCGCGCCACGGACGGACGGGCACAGTTCGAGCAATCATTTAGCCCAGATGGCGCAGATAGTCTTGCGCGGCGCGGTCCCAGGAAAACGTCCGCTGGATATGGGCAATCCCATCGATGAGCAGGCGGAAGTAACTTTCGGGATGGTCGCACGCCAGGTTCGACGCATCATGCAGCGCCTGGCGCAGGGCGTCCGCCATCGACTGGTACAGCGGAAATCGGGAGCGCTCGGTCACCCGATCTGTCTGGCAGCCGGTCTGGGAATAGGCGGCGGCATTGATCCCCCGCCAATCGTCCAGTTCAGTCGCCAACCCGTCCGCCTCTCGAAACAGCAGCCCGGTCGGAGGAGTTTCCGGGGAATGGCAGCGACTGGCCCGGCGGAGGACCGATTCGCCACATGAGGCCGCTTCGCGCCAAGGAACGATCTGCTGGATGATCCCTCCCGTTGCGCGACCGATGCCAACGGTCCCGTTGAGGTAAAACTCATTCCCCATCCCAAATGGCTCATAGAGCGAGGGCATGATGCCATAGGTCGCGCCGCGCAGCGCTGCCAGAAACCCTTCTCGAAACAGGAACGGAAACGCCAGGACGCTCGCTGGAAACCGCTCCGCGAGCAGCCGCAGAAACTCCAGCCCCTCCTTCCCTTCGTCTCCCGGAATCGGAAAGAACAGGAATCGCCCCCGACCGTTGGCTTCCAAAAACAGCGCCGCGGCCCTGGCCGCGACATCGTATCCCTTTTGGCGCGAGTCGTCGCGTCCCGCCATCACAAACCAGGGGGCGTCGTCGCGTACAAACCGCTGCAGGTCGCCAAACAGCGGCTTGTCAGGCGATCGCTTCAATTCCGCCAGAGCAGATACGAACGTTTGGCGTTGGGCGCTTTTCCACTCGGCCAGCGGAGTCAGCTGGCCCGATGCGGCGCTGGCCAGCGCTGCTGCCGGCACCGCCACATCGACGAACGGCCCATTGTCGATCCCCCTCAGCCGCGGCTTGAGAATCATCTGCAGGTGCGGCGCCATCACTTGCGATTGCAGTGTGTCTTCGGTCAAGTCGCGGGCGAATTGTTCTGAAACTGTGAAGATCGGCAATTCGGTGAGCGCCAGCGCCCGCTGCAGGACGGTCTCTCCCGGACACGATTGCGGGTTGATTCCCGCCGCCGCGAGCCGCTCGTCGCTGACCGGCGCATCATAGCTGTTGTGCAGGGTGACCAGCGCCCGCACCTGCCCTGGGAAGTCAGCGGTCGCCAGAACTGCCGTGGCCGCTTCCCAATCCTGCAGAAACATCGTCCAGCGTTTCCCCGGATCGATCACCGCCAGGGCTCGGGGGAGGGCGGCTCCAAACAGCAGGGCGTCGCGCAGCAAATCGTCAGCCGGAACATCGTAGGGATGTCGCCGACCGGCGAAAAACCGGCGGTCTTCCGGGAGCAAGAAAAAGAAGGGGAGCTTGTCGACATCGTGCCGCTGAATGTGGAACACCACCGTTCGACCCTCGAACGGGACGCCGAAGCTCCCTTCGTGGCTGTGCCCCAGCGTGACCATCTTGTCGATGCTGTAGTGGAACGGCGTCACCACCACCGTTTCCCGGTGAGCGACCGCCCGGACCCGCGCCGGCAAGCGCGCCATCACGGCGGCGATCCCGCCGCACGGAGCGAACGGCGTCTCATACGATACAAACGCGATGTTCACGAACGCTCATCCAACGACGCATATCTCCGTTCCGCCGGCCCAGTGTAGTTGCTCGACGGGCGGATGATTTTGTTGTCCTGCCACTGTTCCAGGACGTGGGCGCACCACCCGGCGATCCGGCTGGCGGCGAAGATGCAGGTGAACAGCTCCCCCGGAATTCCCATGTAGTGTTGCAGGCTGGCGGAGTAGAAATCGACGTTGCAGTTCTTCTGGATCGCTTCCTTGACCTGCCCTTCCAGTTCCAGCGAGATGTCGAACCACCGCGTGTCCCCCTGCTCCAGACCCAGACGCCGCGATAGTTCCTTCAAGTGCCGGGCGCGGGGATCTTCCACCTGGTAAACCGCGTGTCCGAAGCCCATGAACTTTCCCTTGCGGGCCTTCACCGATTGCACGTAGTCGCTCACCCGGCTGACATCTCCAATCTCCATCAGCGTCCGAATCACTTCGGTATTCGCGCCGCCGTGCAGCGGCCCCTTCAGCGCCCCGATGGCGCCCGCAATCACCGAATACCAGTCGGACAGCGTGGCGGCGATGACCCGCGCTGCAAATGTGCTGGCATTGAAGCCATGTTCGGCATGCAAAATCAAAATCAAATCCATGGCGCGGGTTTCGTCATCACTGGGGACGCGCCCGTTGAGCAGATACATGAAATTCGCGGAATGCCCCAGTTCGGGCCGCGGCTCCAAGGGGGTCTGCCCCTGCCTCAGGCGGTGGATCGCGGCCACCAGCGTGGGCATCATTCCCACCAGTCGCAGTGCCGTCTGCCGCTGTGCCGCGGGGGACGGGTCGTCGGCCAGCGGATCGTATAGACCGGCCACAGACACCGCAGAGCGGAGGGCCGACATCGGAACGACTTCGGCGGGTAGCCCCTTCAGAAATGCGGTCACCTCTCCCGGCAGGGACCGATATTGGGCCAACTCCTGATTGAACTGGCCCGCTTGCCGCGAGGTGGGCAATCCGCCATGCAGCAACAGATAGCAGACCTCCTCGAACGTGCTACGCTCCGCCAGCTCGTGGATCGAATAGCCGCGGTAAATCAGGCGTCCCTCCTGGCCATCGACCAGGCAGACCGCGCTGTCGGCAGCGATTACCCCTTTGAGTCCCTTATTGGCAGTCGTCACCATGGATCCTTTCGCTACAGCCATCGTCATGAGCGTAATTCTCTCCCTCTCCATTCGCCCGGCGCGCCGGGTGTCGGAGACCAACCCGCGCGCACCAAGAGCAACATTCCGGTCCGGAAGTGACCATCCACGTCAGCCGCCGCCGAATTCCACCGCGCGGCGAGGGAATCGTCATGGCCTTTGCCAGTATAACAGTGCGGAGCCGCAGTTCAACGCAGTCGCCGCCCGACACGGCGAAACAGTCCCCTGATCGCATCCCCAGCCCCTTTTAACCGGACCAACAGGCCGGATCCGGACAAGTCAACGGGACGACCCGGCAGCCGCACGAGACGTCTCGCCAAACTCCTGCACAAACGTTGTGCATTCCAAGTTCCCCGCGGGAGAGACTTCGATCGTGATGGCGCCGCAGTCCGCCGTCGAAAGAACTTGTCCCCACGGGGAATACACCTCGCGGAGCGCGGCCGACGGATCGCGAAACCCGCCGCTGACGATGACCCACTCTGCCGCCCCCCACTCCGCCAGAATTCGCGAATTGGCGCTCAGGCTGCCATGATGCGGCGCGAGCAACACGTCCCCCCGCCAGCGGGGCTGCCGCAGCAGCGACTGCAATCCCTCCCGCTCCAGATCCCCCGTCAACAGGATCTTGCGACCCGCATATTCGATCTCGCACACCAGGCTATTGGCATTGTCCAGCGGATAGCGTTCGTCGCGCTCGGGGTGCCGGATGGTGATCGAGACCCGGCCATCGAGCATCAACCGGTCTCCCGCCCAGATCGCCCGAAGTGGGATTCGCCGCTCGGCCAGTTGCTCGCGCGCCATCCGAACTTCTTCCTGGTCTGACTGCAGAAACGTCGGATGGGCCAGCACTTCTCCCAAGCGGGTCGTCCGCGCCAGTCCCGGCACGCCGTTGAAATGGTCGAGGTCGGCATGCGAGACGAGCACCGCATCGATCCGCGGGATTCCCCGTTCCCAGAGCGCGGCTTGGACCGTGTGGCTGGCCCGCTGACCATTCTGTAACTGCCCCGCGTCGTACAGAAGAGTTTTTCCATTGGGCAATTCAACCAAAACGGAGAGTCCGTGCCCGACCGAGAGAAAGGTGCAGCGAAGTTCTGACGGATGCCGCGGCAGCAATCCGAATCCCAATCCACACAGCAACCAGATTCCCAGGGCTCTCCAACCCCAGCGCCGCAGGTGCGTTCCCGGCAAGCCCCCCACGAGTGCCATCAGGCACAGGTAATACCCCGCCAGCCAGCCCGTCCCCGGGCCGGACAGGTACCAATGCCCCCATTTCAGAGAGGCCGACTCTTCGACAAGCCACAGCATCAGTCGGATTCCCCCGTCGAACAGGAATCCCAGCGTCGGGGCCGTCGGCGGGATCAACAGTCCCAGCAGCATCAATGCGTAACCGCTCCAGAGTATGACGACCACCACCGGAGCCAGAATCAGATTGACCAGCAACCCGATGGGGGAGACGAGGTGGAAACGATTCATCGTCAATGGGAGCGTGAAAATCCAAACCGCCACCAGCGTCGCCAGACTCGCCAACAGCCCGAAAGATGCCTTCCGCCCGAGGCGAACACTCCACGACTGCGGACGGTTACGCTCAGGATCAAACGTATTCTGATCCACACGGTGGAGCGGCCAGCAGGTCCACACCCAAGTCAGCGCCCCCACCGCAAGAAACGAAAGCTGAGCGCCGGTATCGAAGAGGTGCGCGGGATTCCAGATGATGACTCCGATCGCCGCCAACGCCAGACCGTTCACCTGTGGCGCGGTCCGAAACCAGGGCCGTCCCAGAAAGATCGCGACGAACATCAGAACGGCGCGCCAGACAGGAGGCTGCGCGTCGGCCAGAGAGGCGTACGCCAGGATTCCGCCCAACACCAGGGCGGCTGTCGCAGACTGTCCACAACCGAGGAGACGCGCCACCAACCACACCAGTCCCGCCAGGATGCCGACATTCGCCCCGGAGATGGCCAGAATGTGCATGGTGCCGCTTTCGGCAAACGCCAGCCGCAGTTCTTCGCTGATCCCGCCGCGCCCTCCCAGGAGCAGCGCCGTGCCGATCGGCGCCGTCCGCTCGCTCAGATGCTCTGCGATCAGCCGTTCCGCTCGCGTCCGGATCCGCCCTTGCCAGACGCACCAGCCGATACCGCTCGGCGACGTCACCCGCACATCTTCCGGTTCTTCACAACGCACGACGACCAGCACGCCGGTGGTCCGCAGATGCTGGCGAAAGTCAAATTCTCCCGGATTCTGCGGCGGGCGCGGGCGTGACATTTGCCCCACCAGATCCACCTTGTCTCCGAAGTTCGCATGGGTCATGTGTCCGGAGACTTCCAGCCGAATCAGTCCTGCGGCCGACAGTTCCTGATCGCCGGAAACGAGGGACCGGCATTCGAGCAGACACTGCGTGCGGTCGAACTGGGGAATGGCGGAGGGGAGATCCTGCGGCAGACGCGGGACAATCGCCGGCTGAGTCGCCAATCGGCCCAGGATTCGTACTGGTTGTGGTCGTTCCTCCGCATACCGGCCCAGATGGTCCGGTTCAGCCAGCGACCAGCGGAAATGGCGCCATCCGCCCCCCGTCGCAATGACTGCCAGGAGCAACCAGACGGCGGCGGCCATCCGACGGCGGCGCCGCCATTGAATGGTCCATCCGATCCAGGCCAATCCCCCCACGGCCAACCACAGCGGCAGCGGAAGCGACCAGGCGTCATCCAAGACCACTCCCACACCCAGCGCGATTGCAACGGGCAGCGCCGGCGCGCGCGGATGGGTGGGAGGTGACTGTGGAGTCTGCACCCTGGGGGGAGGGGCCACGGCGATCGACAGACGGGGAGCGGCAGACATGGAGATCCCTCGGCATAGACCAGGTGAACCGCCTTGTTCCCGATCGTCAAACAATCACGCCGTTATGATAATGTCCGCCGGTCCAAGACGTAAGGAATCGCCCAGTTCCAAGCCCAAGTCCAACCTCCAGGAAAACGGCCGTGGTCCTTGGCGCAGCCGATTTTGGGCGATAGAACGTAGTTCGAAACCATTCATCATCCGCTCCAAGCCAGTGGCGTTCCGCTGGAATTTGGAGCGGTTTTTCAGTGTTCCCAGCGAGGAGAATCAGCGGACATGGCCAACGTGGCGAAACTGGCGGCAGACGCATTGACGGAAACAGACGGCATTCTGCGGCTGGCTCCGACCTGGGTTCCCCGTTCCTTCCTCCAGCCCGGCAAGCGGATCAAGCTGCACCCGGCGGACTACTACGCCCTGGGAACTCATCGGGGAGGGATCGACGAACGGTGGTTTGCGTCGACGACAGTCGCAACCAACGAGGGAGCGCCTCCGGATGAGGGACTCAGCTACGTCGTGTTCGGCAAACACAAGTTCACGCTCCGCGACGCCGTCGCCGAACTGGGTGCGGAACTGGTGGGCAAGTCGATTTGGAAGAAATACGAGCGGTGGCCCGTGTATTCGAAATTCTTCGACAATATGGGGCCGATCCCGCATCATATGCACCAAAACGACAAGCAGGCCAAACTCACTGGCCAGGAAGGAAAACCCGAGTCCTACTATTTCCCGCCGCAACTCAACGCCATCGGGAACAATTTTCCCTACACGTTCTTCGGACTGGAACCGGGAACGACGAAGAAGGACATCATCCGTTGCCTGGACCGCTGGAACGAGGGGGACAACGGCATCCTGAACTATTCCAAGGCGTACCGCCTGCAACCGGGGACGGGCTGGCTGGTTCCGCCGTGCGTCCTGCATGCCCCCGGGAGCCTGGTAACCTACGAGCCGCAATGGGGGAGCGACGTATTTGGAATGTATCAGTCGCTGGTGGAAGGGCGCGCTGTTCCGCGCTCGCTGCTCGTCAAAGACTTCCCCAAGAATAAACACGACGACAACAAGTACCTGGTCGACGCCTTGGATTGGGACGGGAACGTGGACCCCAACTTCAAGGACAACCACTACCTGGAACCAATTCCCGTAGCCGACACTCAGAAAGAGGGCTGGGTGGATCGCTGGATCGTTTACGGAACCGTCGGGGGCAAGCAGCTCTTTTCGGCGAAAGAGTTAACGCTCGATCCGGGGGCCCAGTGTACGATTCGCGACGGAGGGGCCTACGGATGGATCACCGTCCAGGGAGAGGGGCGGATCGGCTCAGTCCGATTGCAGACCCCGGCGATGATCCGGTTCGGCGCGCTCACCGAAGATGAGGTGTTCGTCACCGCCCGGCGGGCCGGTGACGGAGTCACATTTGAGAACACCGGGTCCGAGCCACTGGTGGGCCTGCGGTATTTCGGACCCGATGCCTGTCCGGACGCCCCCGCCGTCGGAGACGCCCGGAAGCGGGGATGAACGCCGGCGCCCTGGCGAATCCGGACCGGAACGGAGTTCCGAAACTTCGTCCAGACCGGCCGGCGCGCGGCAATCCGCCTGGCAACGTATTCCTGTCGCAGTGAATCCCATCTGATCAAATCTCAACGAGGTGCCTTGATGGCCAATACGTTTCCCAAACTCCACAACGCAGCCTGGCCCGGAGTCGTCGGCAAGGGGTCGCCCGATGCCGAACCGTTCATCGATTTGGACACGATGCTCAAATTGACTGCGGCCGCCGAGGTGGGGGGAGTGAAATTCGACGGCGTCGATCTGTTCCTGTTTGATCCGCACGTCAGCATCGATTCCACGGACGACGACCTGAAGCGCCTGGCCGACAAAGTGCGGTCGCATCACCTGGTGATTGGATCGGTGGTGGCGCCGGTCTGGCCCCCCACTGGGGGGGGTTCGGCGATGGGTTCCGAGTCGGACCGCAAACAGTTCGTCGAACAGGTGCGCAAAGGATGCCGGATCGCCAAAAACCTCCGCGAACTGGGGATCCGCCCGTATGGGATCGTGCGGATTGATTCGGCGGGAGGCCCGGGGGACTGGCTGAAGGATCCGGACGCCAACCAGCAGAAAATCGCCGCCACGTTCCGCCAGGCGTGCGACGTGGCCGCCGACCACGGCGAGCGGCTGGCTGCGGAAGGGGAAATCTGCTGGGGGGGGATGCATAGCTGGAAGCGGATGGTGCAGCTGCTGGAGCTGACCAATCGCCCTGGGACGCTCGGCTTCCAGGCCGATATGGCCCACACGCTGTTGTACACCTTGGGTTACAATGCGCCCGAGGATCGGATTTTGCCCGCCGACTGGAACTGGAGCGACCCCAAAAAACTGGATGACGCCCTGGCCACGCTGACGGCGGCCCTTCGACCCTGGACGATTGATTTTCATATCGCCCAGAATGACGCCACGGTGAAAGGCTCCGGGAGTCATGACAAAACGGGGCGGCATTGCCTTCCCAATGACCCCAACGGCAAACTCAAAATTGCGCACCATGCGGGCTATTGGATGCGCGACAGCTACGGGAATCTCACGAAGAAATTCCGGCACGTCTGTTGGGATGGCTGCATGTTTCCCAACGACGTAATGATGAAACCCCAAACCTGGAACGAAATCCTGGCCGCGATGATCGCCGTCCGCGAGCAGCACGGCTGGTCCGAATGACTGGAGCTTTTCGGCGACAGGCGCGGATCAGCGCGGCCTGGCGATCCGGCCCCCAGCGACGGCATGACCCGACGATTTTCCTCTTTTCCATAGCGCTGACTGCACAATGACAAAACCTCTCAATATTGGACTGATTGGCTACGGATTCATGGGCAAGGCGCATTCCAACGCCTACCGCAAGGTCAACAATTTTTTTGACCTGAAGTACCGCCCGGTGCTCAAGGGGCTGTGCGCCCGCAACGCCGAGCAGGCGCAGCAATTCGCCGACACCTGGGGCTACGAATCGGTCGAGACCGACTGGAAGAAATTGGTGGCCCGCAAGGACATCGACGCGATTGATATTTGCGTGCCGAATAATCTGCACCATGACATCGCCATCGCCGCCGCCAAGGCGGGCAAGATGGTGTTGTGCGAGAAGCCGCTGTCGATGGACACCAAAGAGGGGCAAAAGATGGTCGCCGCCGTGGAGAAGGCGGGGGTTCCCAATATGGTCTGGTACAACTATCGCCGCGTGCCGGCGGTCACGATGGCCAAGCAGTTGATCGACGAAGGGCGGCTGGGGAAGATCTTCCACTACCGCGCGGTGTTCCTGCAGGATTGGACGATTTCCTCGGACCTTCCGCAGGGGGGGAACGCTCTGTGGCGACTGGACGCGAAAGCCGCCGGGTCGGGGGTCACCGGCGACCTTTTGGCGCATTGCATCGACACGGCGCTGTGGCTCAATGGCAAAATGACCAGCGTCACCGCCATGACGGAGACCTTCATCAAGGAACGCCAGCACACGCTCACCGGCAAGGTCGAGAAGGTCGGTATCGACGACGCCTGTGCGTTTCTGGCCCGGTTTGAGAACGGCTCGCTGGCGACGTTTGAATCGACCCGCTACGCCCGCGGTCACAAGGCGCTCTACACGTTTGAGGTGAACGGCGAAAAGGCGTCCCTCAAGTGGGACTTGCACGATCTGCACCGTCTGCAATACTTTGATCATCGCGACGAGGGGAAGTTGCGCGGATGGCGCTCCATCCACGTCACGGACCACGACGGCAGCCAGCCCTACATGGATCATTGGTGGGTGCCCGGACTGCAAATTGGGTACGAACATTCGTTTATTCACCAGGTGGCGGACTTCCTCCAGGGGCTGCAAACCGGCAAACCGGCCGAACCGACGTTCCGGACGGCGCTCGAAACCCAGAAAGTGTGTGACGCGGTGTTGGCCAGTGCCAAGAGCCGCCAGTGGGTCAAGGTGAAATAAGTCCATCCCCGTGGGGAGACGCGTGCAGGAGATCGAGCGCTATGGAACGCATTCCGACAACTCGTGAAGGGTTCGACAAAATCCGGGAGGAAATCCGCCAACTGGAAGATGTCGAAATGCCCAAGATCGCCCAGAAAATCGCCGAAGCCCGCGCCGAGGGGGATCTCAGCGAAAACGCCGAGTACCACGGCCAGCGGGAAGCCCAGGGGTTGCTCCAGGCGCGGATCAACCGTCTCAAAGACAAGCTCAATAACTCCTACATCGTCGATAAGTCGGCGATCCCCAAGGGGATCGTCGCCTTTGGCTGCATGGTGACGGTCCGCGACCTCACCGACGGAATCGAAGAGAAGTACGAGTTCGTCGGACCGGGAGAGGAAGACTATTCCGGCGAAGTCCTGAAAATCCTCACCAGCAGCCCGCTCGCCAAAGCGATGATCGGCAAAAAACCGGGTGATCAGGTCGATGTGCCGCTTCCCAAAGGCTCGCGGCGAATGGAAATTGTCGCCATTGCCGATGGCTGACGCCTGGCCTCCCTCCCTGGGAGCCAGCGGCCGGCCCCCACCCCCTTTGGTCTTCGACGTTGTCCCCCCCTGCCCCGCAACCGGTTCAGGTCTGGCGGTCCATGCCTGCCCCGGTTCCACCCTCTCGTCTGGAAACCCCACCGTGGCTCTGCAAACCCGTTTGACCCTCCTGGCCTGGTTGCTCTGTTTCGTCCCGCCTACGGCCACCCTGAACGCCCATGACTGGCCCCAATTCCGCGGCCCCACCGGCCAGGGGCATGCCGCGGGGGAACTTCCGACCCAGTGGAGTCCTACCGAGAACATCGTCTGGCGGCACGCGATTCCGGGCAAGGGGTGGTCCTCTCCCATCGTTCTGGGGCGGCGCGTCGTGCTGACGACGGCAACGCCCGTCACCGACGACGAGAAAGGAGCCCAGTCCCTCAGCGTCCTCTGCCTGGATCGTGAGTCGGGAGAGCCGCTCTGGACCGTCCCCCTGTTCGAGCAGCCGGCCGGTGTCACCATTCATGGGAAGAACAGCCATGCCAGCGCCACTCCCGCCTCCGACGGCGAACGGATTTACGTGCATTTTGGGACGCACGGCACGGCCGCGTTGGATCTGGAGGGGAACATCCTCTGGAAAACGACCGATCTGCACTACAGCCCGGTACATGGGAACGGAGGTTCCCCAGTTCTGGTGGACGATCTGGTGATCGTCAGTTGCGATGGATCAGACGTGCAGTTCGTTGCCGCACTGGCCAAACAAACGGGCCTCCTCCGCTGGAAGACTCCGCGGAGCGTCAAAGCCGACAAAGGGTTTTCGTTTGGAACCCCGCTGGTGATCGAGGTGGACGGCGCGCGGCAGCTTGTCAGCCAGGGCTCTGATGCGGTCATGGCGTATCGCATTGAAGATGGATCCGAACTGTGGCGGGTGCGCTATCCCGGTGGGTTTTCGGTCGTTCCGCGCCCGGTGTTTGGCGGCGGGTTGTTGTTCGTCTGCAGCGGCTACAACACCCCGGTGCTGTTGGCAATTCGCCCGGCGGGAGCCGCCGGGGACGTGAGCCAAACGCACATCGCCTGGCAGTTGAAAAAGGGGGTTCCGCACAATCCGTCGCCGTTGCTGGTGGATCAGGCCTTGTACCTTGTTTCCGACAACGGGGTGGTCAGCTGCCTGGAAGCGGAGACGGGCCAGTCCCACTGGCAACAGCGACTGGGGGGGAATTTCTCCGCCTCTCCGCTCCTGGCCAACGGCAAGATTTATGTGCAAAGCGAAGAAGGGGAGGGCTACGTGTTCGCCGCCGACCCGGCGGGGTATCAGGAACTGGGCCGCAATTCGATCGGAGAGCGAGCCCTGGCGTCGTACGCCGTAAGCGGCCGGTCGGTGTTTATCCGTTCGGAGGGACACCTGGCCCACATCGCACAGCACTGATGACCAAAGAACGAACCCGCGCCGTGGGATAAGCCCCCGGCGCGGGTTTCTGAATGACCGGATTGTGTTGCCGACCGAAACGATGTACGCCTGGAACGTTCAGACGCACGCCGAGCCGGGCGCCAGGGTCGAATCGCCTCAGTCTTCGTCTTCCACCTCGGCATCGCCGTCGGCATGGACGACAAGCTGCGGAGCAGCCTGTTCCAGAGCCCCCATCAGATCCGCCTCGTGGGGACCATGTTCGTAGCAGTCAGAATCGTGCCAAAGCGGCAGACCGGCGGCGTAACGCGCCGACAGCATCATGACTTTTTCCTCTGAACCAGGCCGCGCCTGAGTTGCTTTGAACGGATTGATTCCCATGGCTTTGAATTCCTCGAGGTCGAATGTCGCCCCATTGTCGTCAAGATCGTAATCGAGATTGTCTAACGTCTCGGAGTCGATGTCCTCATCAACGTCCACCAGCATTTCGCACTTCCCCCTTCAAAAAAACACAAACACACAACAACGCACCAACATCTCACTGCGTGAAGCCGGTTTCGCCAATCGCTCCCTCCGCTCACCCGAACGCTTGCGGAGTCACCTCGAAAGGTCGCCGCTCCCAGGACGGGTTGATGGCACGGACTCGAAGTTTTCTGGGGTACAGACCCACGCCGTGTGGGAGGAGGGACAAAGGCAGGCAGGCCGACAGTTCACATGATCGATTTTTTTATGGTTGGGGGTAAAAGTCAACAAAAAAATCGGGGAAACCATGAAGAATTCAAGAATTCCTCGTTCCTCCCACGACGCACGGACGTGATCCCAGCCGACATTTTTTTCACGTTTCCCTCCCTGGCTCACGATTCCCCGCTGATTTCAGGCATTCGCAACGAAATTCTCCATTCACACTGGACGCGCGAATCCGGCGCGATTGCGCCGATTACAAAATCTGGGAGAGACGCGTCCGCCGGCGAGTCCAGGAAGCCAAATCGTCGGCCTCCCCGACTGGCCCCCAATCCCGCCTCAATGCGGACGCGAGACCTGATACCGCTTGAGCTTGCGGTCCAGCGTCGAGCGCTCAATGCCCAGCACCTGCGCGGCCTGGGACTTGTTCCACCCCAGGCGGTCCAGGACCGCCAGGATGTGCTGTTGCTCCACCGCTTCCAGGGTGATGTCGCCAAAGCCCGCCATGTCACCCACCGCGGCTGCGTGCCGATGCTCCTCGCCTCCCCCCAACCCGCTCACCTGGATGTCCCCGACTCCCACCAGTTCGCCGGTGCTCATGATCACCGCTCGTTCGACTGTGTTCTGCAACTCGCGGACATTCCCCGGCCAGTCGTAGGCCGAGAGTTTGTCGAGCGCCGCCGGGGTGAAGTCTCGCACATTGCGTCCCGTCTTGCTGGCGAAGCGTTCCAGGAAATACCGGGCGAGCTGCGGAACATCTCCTTCGTGCTCGCGGAGCGGCGGCACCATCATCTCCACCACGTGCAAGCGGAAGTACAAATCCTTACGGAAGACCCCTTCGTCCACCGCCTTTTCCAGATCGCGGTTGGTGGCCGCCACCACCCGCACATCCACCTGAATCGGCGAGTTGCCCCCCACCCGTTCGAACGGATGCCCTTCCAGAACGCGCAGGAATTTGGCCTGGATCGTCGGGCCCATTTCTCCCACTTCGTCGAGGAACAGCGTCCCTTTGTGTGCCTGTTCAAACTTGCCCACTTTGCGGCTGGTGGCGCCGGTGAACGACCCTTTTTCGTGCCCGAACAATTCGCTCTCCAACAGGCTCTCGGTGAGCGCGGCGCAGTTCATGCAGACGAACGGACCGTTGCGGCGGCGGCTGTTGAAATGGATGGCCCGCGCCACGAGTTCTTTGCCCACGCCGCTTTCCCCGCGGATGAGGGCCGTCGCGTCGGTCGGCGCGATGCGGACGATCTTCGACTTGAGCGCCTGCATGCTGGGGCTTTCTCCCACCAATTCGCTCTCGATTCCCAATTGCTCGCGGAGCTTGGCGTTTTCGTTGCGGACCTGTGCCAGCCCATCCGCCAGTTTCTCCTGGCGCAACAGATTGTCGAGCGCCCCGGCGCACTGATCGGCCACCGCCAGAGTGAACTCCAGGTCGCCATGTTCCAGTTTTTTGTCCGAATTCGTCGAGTACAGATGCACCAGTCCAAATATGCGCTTGCCCAATCGAATGGGGGCGCAGATCACGCTCTTGGCCTGAATCTCTCCCAGACTGTCCCGATTGACCAGCAAGCTGTCGTCCGAGACGTCCCTGGCAAGGATCGCTTCGCGGCTCATGAGGACCGTGCTCGACAGATATTCTGAAACCCGCTGATACGGTTGTTCGCCTGTGGACCGATATGCGACCAGCGACAATTCACCCGTCTCATCCCCCGCGTTGACGGGGGCCGGCAGCAGGAGCAACGCGCCAATGTCGGCAGCGGTCCCCGAGGCCAGTCCCGACAGCACGATCTCCGCCAGTTGCTTGGAGTTGTTGGCACTCCCCATGTCGAGTGCCAGGCGGTACAACTGCCCCAATTCGCGACTGGTCCGATCCCGGTCGATCGTTGCGGAGCGCGTTCCCGCCACGAAGGGATTCGCCGTCGCGCGGTGGATGATCGTCGGTTCGGTCGCGGTGGGGGAGAAGTCGAGAACGTCGGCCGTGAGATTCCCCGGCTCTCCGTCTTCGGATTCCGAGCCCGGAAAGGCTTGCGACAGGTCGTAGGTGAACGCCAGCTCGCACGGGCCGATTTCAATCACCTGTCCCGGCTGCAGCGGGACTTCCCCCTCGATGGTCTCGCCGTCCAACTGGGTGCCGTTGCGGCTTTGCAGATCGCGCAACTTCCACACCGACCCGCTTTGAAAGACCTCGCAATGATGTCGGCTGCAGACATCATCCTGCAGGACAATCCGGTTGGTCGGCGCGCGGCCGATGGTCATGACTTGACCCGGAGTCAGGCGATACACGTCTCGCCATTTGTTTCCCTCGCGAACGACCAGATACGCAATCATCGGGAGTGGGTAGGGATGCAGGAATGATGTGACCAATGGCCGCCAGGGACACGCCGCCTCGCGTGCTCCGAAGCTTGCCTAGTGCATTGTAGTCGACCCGTGCAAAATTGAACATGCCTCCCATCCATTTGGATTGAACATCCGGCGAGAAAAGCACTTGCAAATGATCGAGTTTCGCGTCATTGTAGAGATGGATCAAGCCCCGACCCACTTTCCTTTTCTACCCAACCATCCCAGGTATTCCACATGCCCCCCTGGCCCGGCGGACCCTGCCCCGAATGCGGCGAAGACATGCCGGAAAAACTGATCCATTGTTTCAGTTGCCGGGCGCTGCTCAACACCGACCTGGACCCTGACAGCGTCGAAATTCCCGAATTCGTCCCGCTCAAGGAGATCGAGCCGCTGGTCGAACTGGAACGCCGCGGTTACTACTTGAGCTGCCCCCACTGCACGCGGGAATTGCGGGTCAATGCGCGGTTTTTGGGGCAGTCGGTGAGCTGCAAGCAGTGCAACGGCGCGTTTGTCCTCGATTTCAAGGACGAAGCGATTCGGAAAACCGGCGTTTACGTCCGCTGTCCCCAGTGCCAGGGGCGGTTACGGATGTCGTTGAAATACGTGGGGCTGAAAGTCGCCTGCAAAGAATGCGGCGGACGCCTGAAAGTGATCGATGGTCCTCCCGCAGCCGAGTGACCTCAGCCCCTCCCCTTGAGGGAACGCCTCCGTGTCAGCGATTAGAACTGTTCGAGAAATCGCAGGTCGTTGCCGGTGAACAGGCGGATGTCCGGAATTCCGTGACGGCGCATGCAAAACCGCTCGACCCCCAGTCCAAACGCAAACCCGCTGACCTGGTCCGGATCGTAACCGACGGCGGTCAACACGTGCGGATCCACCATCCCCGCGCCGCCGATCTCCAGCCACGGCTTTCCCGGTTCATCCCAGCTCATGTCAACTTCCACTGACGGTTCGGTGAACGGGAAAAATGACGGTCGGAAGCGAATGTGGACGTCGTGCCCCAGGTACGCCCTCGCAAAGAGCCTCAAGACGGTCTTCAACGCCGCCATCGTGACTCCTTCCCCCACCATCAAGCCTTCCATCTGATGGAACATGCAGGAGTGCGTGGCGTCAATCGTATCGGGACGGTATACGCGCCCCACTGAAATGATTCGGACCGGAGGTTTGGTTTTCTCCATCACCCGAATCTGAACGGTCGACGTCTGGCTCCGCAACAATCGCGGGCCGCCGTCGGCGGCAGCGCCGCTGGCGACCCCGGCTGTCGCCAGATAGAAATTGTCGAGCGGATCCCGCGCGGGGTGATCGTGCGGAATGTTCAGCGCCTGGAAATTGTGGTACTCGTCTTCGATCTCCGGGCCATCGGCGACGGTGAACCCAAACCGCCCCATGATGTCCTTGAAATCCAGAATCGTTTGGGTCAAAGGGTGACGCCGTCCCCGCGCAGGAGAAGTCCCCGGCAGCGTGACATCCAGCCCCGCAGCCATCGACTTGGGACGAGCCAGCGCCCGTAGCCTGGCTTCCAGGGCCGCTGTGACGGAAGTTTTGGCGGCATTGAAGCGCCGTCCCCAGAGGGGCTTTTGCTCGGGGGTCGCCTTCCCCAGGAATCCCTGCAATTCTCGCAAGCGCCCCTGCCGAGCCCCCAGGAACTGAATGCGAATCTGCTCCAGTGCGGCATCCCCCTCTGCCGCCTGAATGGCGGCCAAGGCGCTCGCTTCAAATTCGTCCAGTAGCGCGATCAGATCCACGACGTTCTGCCGAACTCACGACCGGAATTCAATTCGACGGGCCCAGAATTGACGAGCCCCGTATCGACGAGCACAGCCCAATCAGGCGGCGGTTCCCGAGGTCTGGGCCAGTTCCGCCTGCGCCAGTTTCACCAGATCGTCGAACATGTGCGGAGAATGAATCGCCAATTCGCTGAGCGACTTGCGGTCCAGCCCCACCTTGGCCCGCGTCAGCCCATTGATGAACTGCGAGTAGCGCATGCCGCGCGCCCGGCACGCGGCGGTCAAACGGGTGATCCACAAGGCGCGAAACGACCGCTTCTTGGCTCGGCGATCCCGGAAGGCGAACGCGCGCGCTCGCAACAGGGTCTCCGTCGCCATCTTAACCAGTTTTCCGCGGGCGCCCCAATTTCCTTTGACGTCGTGCAACAAACGTCGGCGAGCTCTTCGGCGTGCGGCTGTTTTTCTTGCTCTCATCTGACTCTGCCTGACAAATTGGAATTGCGATTCGTGTGTCTGCGTGGATCCGGGAGTCCGCTCCCAGCCTCCGTCCGGCGTTTCCCGCGGGACGCTGCCGTGTCGTTACAGGCCGGGACGCAGCCCTTCCAGGATATGGTCGGCCCAAACACCCCCCACCACCGCGTCTTGACGCAGGTGCCGCTTGCGGGCCGACGTCTTCCCCGACAGCAAGTGCCCGCGCCCCCGCTTGCGGTGCTTGACCTTGCCCGAGGCGGTCAGCTTGTAGCGTTTCTTCATTCCCTTGTGAGTCTTCTGCTTGGGCATGGTCGTGGTGACGATGGTCGAAAGGCGTGCTGGGAGGGGGGAGCCCCGTCCCTGATCTTTTGGTTTTGGACTGCGAATCGGGGAGTATAACCACCCCCCCAGGAGATTTTCCAGCCTGGAACCGCGAAAATCCAGCCGGCCGGTGCATTTCCAGCCGGGAATCCGCCGCAGAATTCTTCAAAACAGCGGCCGGAAAGGGCTCATTTCGGGGTCAGGACGGCGGTCATGTTCCGCCCTTCCATCGAGGGGGGCTTTTCGAGCTTGGCGATGTCTTCCAGCGAGGCGATCACCCCCAGAATCATCTCCCGACCCCGGTCGACGTGGGCCATTTCGCGACCTTTGAACATGATCGTCACTTTCACCTTGTCCCGATCGGTCAGAAAGCCCCGCGCCTGCTTCACTTTGAAGTCGACGTCGTGTTCTCCCGTTTTGGGCCGCAGGCGAATCTCTTTCACCTGCACGTGGTGCGTTTTGGTACTTTTGGCCTGCTTCTTCTTTTGCTCGTATTTGAACTTGCCATAGTCCATGATTCGGCAGACGGGCGGCCTTTCGTCGGCGGCCACTTCCACCAGATCCAAGTCTGCCTGTCGCGCCAACTCCAACGCTTCGGACGTGGGCATCGGGCCCATCAGAACTCCGCTTTGATTCACCACCCGCACCGGGGATATGCGAATCTGCTCGTTGATTCGATGCGTCGCTTCGATCGCTCCCACCCTTTCTTAGAAAAATGAACTCGACTGCCGGACCGCCGGGTTTCTAGTTTTTATCCGGTGTTTTGCGACACGTCAATAACCTGGACAAAACTCAACTCGTTTCCAGCGGCTTTCCCAGCCGCGCCGCGCGATGCCCCTGCGCTTGTCCGACGGTCGCCTGGAACCGCGGTTCCCCGTCAATCGAGAGCGTCAGCGGCTCCTCCGGACTCCGACCGGTCAGCAGAATGTCCCCCACCACCAGTCCCGCCAGTTCATCGGCGCGCAACCGCACGGAGCCCAACCGCACTGCCGCCGTGGCGCTCGCCGCAACTTCACTCCCGGCCTCTCGATTGAGACGCCGCTGAATCTCCAACGGTTCCGGTTCGAGTTGGGCGCTGACCGCCAGCAGACGTTCAGCCCACTGGCTCAGTCCATCCCAGGGGAAGGCCATCCGCAACGTCCCTCCCCCGTTCCCCAGTCGCAACTCCATCGTGACGGCGATCAATCCGACCTCCGGCGCAGGGGACGTTCCGCTACCAGGGTGACAGTCCATTTGCACCACGCGAGGCTGCACGGCGACAATCCGATTCCAGGCATTTTTCCATTCCAACAGCGCGATCTGCGTAGCCCGCCCCAGCAAACGCCGCTCAATTTCTGTGAACCCGCGCTCCCACGGAATGTCCTGCGGTTCGCCGCGCCCCCCCAGCATCCGATCGATCAATACGGCTGCCAAAGCGGGGCTCCACACAAGGAATCCGATCTCCTCCAACGGGTCGATCGCCAGCGTCGTCACACAACTTCCCGAGGCCTGGGACGCCAAAAACCCTTCGGCAGGCATCTGACCAATCTCGACGGACCGGGCAACCACAGCGCTCCCCAGCAGCCCCGCCAGTTCGCAGGCGACCGCCCCCGCACAAACGCTATGGATAACGCGCAGCGCCGCCAGTTGTCGCGGGCTGGCCCCCCACGCCGGGATCCCCCGTGAGCCGCGCTCCCGCGCTCCGTCGACCGGCCGCGCTCGGGCGTGCGTCTGGGGATTGAGCGCCGCCAGCAGCGATTCCACTTCCGAAGGGCTCAGTATGTCTGCCATCCCTGATCTCGATCCGTGAGTCTAGTTCCTGATCTGTCCGTCGCCGCGAGCCACGTACTTGTAGCTGGTCAATTCCCGCAGACCGCATGGCCCCCGGGCATGAAACTTGTCGGTGCTGATGCCGATTTCGGCCCCCAGGCCGAATTCTCCGCCGTCATTGAACCGGGTGCTGGCATTGACCATCACCGCCGCCGAGTCGACCAGCGACACGAACCGCTGCGCCGCCCCCAAATCGGTCGTCACGATCGCATCGGTGTGATGCGACCCATACGTCTCAATGTGCTCCACCGCCTGGTTCAAATCGTCGACCACTTTGACCGACAGAATCAGATCGAGGTATTCCGTCCGAAAATCCTCCTCGGTGGCGGCGCGGCTCCCCGGCATCAACCCGCGAGAACGCCCGCAGCACCGCAGTTCGACGCCCCTCGACCGCAAATCCGCAGCGATCAGCGGCAAAAATTGGGCCGCGATCTCCTGGTGAACCAGCAGGCATTCCGCCGCGTTGCAGACCCCCGGTCGCTGGCATTTGGAGTTCAAAACGATCCGCCGCGCCATCTCGAAGTCGGCGGTCCGATCGACATAGACGTGGCAAATGCCGTCGTAGTGCTTGATGACCGGCATCGTCGCTTCGGCCGTCACGCGCTCGATCAGGGACTTTCCCCCGCGCGGGATCGTCACGCTGATCTGTTCGTGCAGTTTGAGAAAATGCCCCACTGCGGCCCGATCAGTGGTTTCCACAAGCTGGATGGCAGCCGTCGGCAACCCCACGTCTTCCAGCGCGTCCCGCAGCACGGCGTACATCGCCTGATTGCTGTGCAACGCCTCCTTGCCACCGCGCAGGATCACGGCATTGCCGCTTTTGACGCAAATCGCCGCGGCATCCGCTGTGACATTCGGTCGCGATTCATAGATAAAGAACACCACTCCCAGCGGAACTCGGACGCGGGTCACCTCCAATCCGTTCGGACGGCGTCCCCCATCGATCACTTCCCCCACCGGATCGGGGAGTGCCGCCACCTGCTCCAGTCCCAGGGCGACCCCCTCCAACCTCGCTGTCGTCAGCCTCAGTCGATCGATGGCCGCCTCCGACAACCCAAATCCCGGCGCGGCGGCGACATCCTGGTCATTGGCGGCGATGATCGCGGCGCTCCGCGCGCGAATCCACTCGGCCGATCGCCGCAGCCAGCGGTCCTTCTGATCGCCGCTCGCCTGGGACAAAGCGCGCGCCCCCGCTTTGGCCCGCGTCGCCACATCGGCCGCGTATCCGGCCAAATCGGTGATCTCTGACACCTCGAGCATAACGCGCTAAGAACCACTCTCCCGGAAAGCACCTCAAGACAATTGCGTAAATATCGTGCCAACCACGCTTTGGTGTCAATGGGGGTTCTGCATCCGCTCTCGGCGAACGGCTCAGCGTAAGCTGGCCGATGTCGGTCCACCCACCACCCACCACCCACCACCACCCACCCCAGCCCGCCATCTCCGGGTTGAGCACCCCGCCCCCCTCCGGTATCATCACACTTGATCGATCTGTAACACCACTCCTCGATTTGCATTCCGGAGTGGCCCCACCCTCCCCGTCCCCCCCTTCCAGGCGTCGCTGATGCTCTCTGCTGAGCTGATTTCCCCTGGACCTGACGCTGTTTCTGGCCTGCCCGGTCAATTCCGGCGACGACGGTGGCCGTGTCGTTTGGCCCTCTTGGTCGTAGTTTTTCTTGGCTCGATAGGCGTCGCAGCGAGCGACGAACCTTCGGTCCCTCCCACGGAGGAGGACATCGAGTTCTTCGAAAAGAAGATTCGCCCCCTCCTGATCGAACGCTGTTTCGAATGTCATTCCGAGCGGGGCAAGGCCATCAAAGGGGGTTTGCGGCTGGATAGCCGCACGCGGATGCTTGACGGGGGGGACAGCGGCCCGGCCGTCGTGCCGGGAAAGCCAGCCGAGAGTCTCCTGATCGAGGCGATCAACTATGGCCAGGATACGGCGCAGATGCCGCCACGAGGGAAATTGCCGGAATCGGAAATCGCGTTGCTGACCGAATGGGTGCGGCGCGGCGCTCCTTTTCCCGAGGCGACTGAATCCCCCGAAAAAGGAGGACTCGCTCACCGAATTGACTTTGAAGCGGGGCGCACGTTCTGGTCGTTCCAGCCCGTTCGCGAACACTCGGTCCCGGCGGTCAGCCGGCCGGAATGGGGCCTCCGCAAGATCGATCCATTTGTTTTGAGCAAGCTCGATGCGGCTCGCTTGAGTCCCAATCCTCCAGCCGATCGGCGGACGATCCTGCGGCGGCTGGCCTTCGACCTGACGGGGCTCCCTCCGACTCTGGAAGAGTTGGCCGCGTTTGAGACTGACACTTCCGTGGATGCCTACGAGCGGCAAGTCGCCCGGCTCCTGGACTCGCCGCATTATGGCGAACGCTGGGGGCGATTCTGGCTCGATCTGGTCCGCTATTGCGACATCCTCGAGCAATGGGCGATGGACAAGTCGGCGAAAGCCTGGCTGTATCGCGATTGGGTCGTCCAGGCGCTCAACGATGACCTGCCGTACGATCGATTTCTGACACTGCAATTGGCGGCCGATCTGCTCCCGGACGCGCGTCCGACTGACATCGCCGCGCTCGGTCTGCTCGGCTTGAGTCCCAGCTATTGGAAGGAGCTCAAACTGGACCAGGGGGTGATCAAGGGGGTGGTCGCCGAGGAATGGGAGGAACGGATTCATACGCTGTCGGGCGCTGTGCTGGGACTGACTGTCGCCTGTGCGCGCTGTCACGATCACAAGCAGGATCCGATCAGCCAGGAAGACTACTACGCGCTGGCCGGCGTCCTGGCCAGTACTAAGCTCACCCCGCGGTCGATCCTGCCTGCGAATGCAGCGACCGTGGTGGCCCAGGCCCGCGCCAAGATCCAGGCGTGGCAGAAAACTCGTGATGAACTGCAAGCGAGCAAGCCGCCGCTTCCCGAAGGAAAACTGCTGGATGCCGATCTGGCACAGCGCATCGCCGAACTGGAGCGCTCGACCCCCAACTATGATGTCCCGCTGGCCTACGCCACCGAAGAAGCCAGCCTGCATGTCCTTTCCGACGGACCCGACCGAACCAGACTGGAATACAAGCCGGGGGAACCGCAAAACGTCGCCATGCAGATTCGTGGAAGCGCCACCCGATTGGGGCCGATTGTCCCGCGACGCTTCTTGACTGTTCTCTCCCCCGAAGCGCCGCAGCCGTTCCAGGAAGGGAGCGGCCGCCGGGAACTGGCGCGGGCCTTCGTCACCGACGCCGCCCCCCTTGTCGCACGCGTCATCGTAAACCGCATCTGGCAACAACATTTCGGACAGGGTTTGGTTGACACCCCCAGCAACTTCGGTGCGACCGGCTCCGCTCCCTCGCACCCCGAGTTGCTGGACGACCTGGCGGCGCGGTTCATCTCCCACGGCTGGTCGTTCAAATGGCTGCATCGCGAGATCGTCCTGTCGCAGACGTACCGGCAATCCAGCAGTTATGCCGCGGACAAGTTCGCCATCGATCCTGACAACCGCCTGCTGTGGCGAGCAAATCGCAGGCGCTTGGAGGTCGACGCCTGGCGCGACGCAATGCTCTTGGCCTCGGGGCAACTCGATCTGGCGCTGGGAGGCGCTGATCGGAGCCTGGATGATCCCGGCAATACGCGCCGCACGTTGTACGCCACCATCAAACGCCGGGAACTGCATCCCATGCTGCGGTTGCTCGATTTTCCCGATCCGACGACGCACAACGCCGTCCGGGATGTCACCACCACTCCCCTGCAACAGTTGTTCATCCTCAACAGCCCCTACATGCAGTCTCAGGGAGCAGCGCTGGCTCGGCGCGTCCGCCAGGAGGCTCCGGGGGACACGCCTCGCCAGATCGCACGGGCCTATCAGTTGCTCTTCGGGCGACTCCCCACTGCGCGCCAGACGCAACTGGCGCAGGAGTACCTGACCCCCGCGGGGAACGACCCGGGCGCACTGGATGCGTTGTGGAACCAGTATGCCCAGGCATTGCTCGCGGGGAGTGAGTTTGCTTTTGTCGATTGACCCGTTCCGGACTCCCGAGATGATTGTATCCTTCGCGCCAACCTCCTCCTTCGCATGATGCCCCCCTCCCCTGTTCTGTCAATACCCTCTGGCGACACCCCCGCGGCCCTTTGGACCCGTCGGGACTGGCTGCATCGCGCCGGCGGCGGCCTGGCGGCGATCGGCCTGGCTCAAACGCTGCGCGCCGCGGACCGGTCGCCGACCGGACCGCTCTTCCTCCCGCGTGCCAAGCGGGTTATTCACCTGTTCATGAATGGCGGCCCGTTCCAGGCTGATCTGTTCGATCCCAAGCCACGGATCAACGAATTCGCCGGCCAGCGGCCCCAGGAAGTGCAATTCCGCACGGAGAACGCCACCGGGGGCTTGATGCCGGTTCCATCCGGCTTTCAGAAGCGCGGCCAGAGTGGATTGGAAGTCAGCGATCTGCTGCCGAAGCTGGGAGAGCAGGCGGACGAATTGTGCGTCATTCGCTCGATGCATACCGACAATCCCAACCATGGCCCGGCCCTGTTCATGATGAACAATGGCACGATCGCTCCGTTGCGGCCCAGCATGGGATCGTGGTTCTTGTACGGGTTGGGAAGCGAGAACGAAAACCTTCCTGGCTATGTCGTGCTGTGTCCGGGCCGACCGGTCCGATTTTCTGAATTGTGGACGAACAGTTTTCTCCCCGGACAACACCAGGGAACCTACATCAATCACGCCGACCTGTCGCCGGCGAAGATGCTCCCCTTTCTGAAGAACCCGACGCTCGATCCCCCAGGCCAGCGCCGCCAGCTTGATCTGCTCCGTGAGTTGAACGAAGAACATTTGGCAGAACGAGGCTCTGACCGCGCACTCGAAGCCCGCATCCAGTCGCTCGAGACCGCCTTTCGAATGCAGTTTGCCGCCACCGACGCTTTTGACATCACGCGCGAGCCCGAAGCGATTCGCGAAGAATATGGCAAGAGCCACTTTGCCAACGCCTGCCTGCTCGCCCGCCGACTGGCGGAGCGCGGCGTGCGGTTCACGCAAGTCTATTACGGCGACGGTCAGCCCTGGGACACGCATCGCAACCACGACGACCTGACCAAAAAACTGTGCGCCGACATCGACCAGCCGATCGCCGCGCTCCTGCGCGACCTCAAGCGCCGCGGCCTGCTGGAGGACACGCTCGTGATCTGGGGGGGAGAGTTCGGGCGAACCCCCACCAGCGAAAGCGGCGATGGCCGCGACCACAACCATCTGGGGTTCACGATGTGGCTGGCCGGCGCCGGAGTCCGCGGCGGCACCGCCTATGGCGCCAGCGACGACTTCGGCTTCCGCGCCGTCCAGAACAAAGTCCACGTCCACGACCTGCACGCGACGATCCTGCACCTCTTGGGGCTGGACCACGAGCGCCTCACCTTCCGCCACGCCGGGCGCGACTACCGCCTGACCGACGTGTCAGGCGAGGTGGTCAGGGAGTTGTTGGGCTGAACTCGATCGCGGAATAACGCATTTGGCGAGCGTGTCTAAGCGTAATCTGCGCCGACTTATCAACTGAACTATCGGCAACAAGGCGCCCTGACCCATCTAATACGGATAGCCGAACGCGCCAAAGGGGTAGTAGTCAAGCCCGATACGCTCGGCATTCTCTCGAACCAGCCGCCAGTGAAAGATCCATCGTGACATGGCCATTTCCAATGTATTGGCAAACAAGTTGATGCCATCATCTGTTCCGTCGGCCCACCAGCCGCACTGCCCCTGGCGGTTGACGACCAAAACATCGCCGCATGCAGCGGAAAACAGAATGAACGAAGGATCCCACTTGGCCCCCAAGCGAAAGTCACCCAAGAAAGAAAGTAGCTTCGCCTCTTCGAGCATCCAATGATCTGTGTCCCAATCGGGGACAGTGCCATCAATCGCGGGAAACTCTTCGCGATATCCAGACATCAGGTCCACAAAATGCGCCAATTCGCGAGCGTCCGAGAACCCCGCCTTCTCGAGCCTGGCACAAATCCCATCAGAACCCGTCCGGGCGCCTAGCAGGAAGTACTCCTCAGGAAGCGGAGACACTCTGGGGACGCACTTCCACCAAATCTGCCCTGCCGACTCAACAATTGCTACGGGGCGATACGTCGACCACTCCTTGATCAGGGCCGACTCTGCCGCCGAAATTGAAGTCTTTTCTCCGAGTCGGTCCTTCCACGCTGCCTCGGCGTTGTTGATGAGATTCGCAGCGAAGACGTTCGCCGTCAGACGCTCAACCTGAGTTGCATCCGTATCGCAAAGCGGAAATACATAGACTGGAGGATCCTTGGCACCAACGTATCCACCTCGGCGCGTGACGACATACCTGGACTTGGCCGCCTCTGGATGCATGGTCTCGTCTCCCACCGCAACCGCTCGGCAATCCACTCATCTCATGGCCGGCGCGAAAAGATGGATTTCACCCAGTCTCCGGGCTTGTTACCCTCTTGAGCTTCCACATCACGTTTTGAGGAATCAACTTCGATCGGAGCATCGGCGGAAAGATCAGCATCGTCAAGGTCTGGCAATCCCTCGTGGACGATGACTTCCATTATCAGCAGGCCATCAACCACTTCGGGGCGGACATGCCACATGCTCATGTCCCACGGATCATGCCGATCTTCGAAGTGCAACGGAAACTCCGGCCCAAAGTCCAAATCACTCCCTACGAGTGCCGTGTCGGGCATTCGCGCAGAACAAGCTCAGCCTCCGCCCAAGGCCGGCAAAAAATGCACTTCGGCGTTCTCGGGAACCTTTTGCAACAGGCCCAGGCTCGTGACCACCCCGTTAATCGCAATGGCAAGGCCGGGACGCAAGTCGTTGCCGACACACAGGCGATCGCGGAGGCCGGGAAATTGCGCTTCCAGGGAGGCGACGACCTGGCGGACGCTCGTCCCGGCGACATCAACCTGGCCCCGTCCGCCGGTCAATTCGCGCAGGGCCGGAGGGATGAACGCTGTGGCCATGCGAGAATTGACTTTCGGCGCTGACTTGGCTGAGGTTACTTCTCAAACGTCCCCATGAACGCGCTCCGCTTGTTGATCGTCGTCCAGGTCGAGTCGAGTCCCTTGCCGCCGTAGGTCATGTTCAGCGTGTAGGCGGCGTGAGCGTTGTCAACCTTCGTGAGCGGCGGATAGAAGACCACTTCGTTCGTGCAGATACAGTCTCCCTTGGCCAATTTGCGGGTTTCGATCTTGGCCAGGTTCCCGGCGGAGAAGACGCCCTTGCCTGCCAGGTGATCGTTGGTCAGTGTGATCGCCGCTTTTTCGACTTTCACCACGTCGCCCGTCAGGTGCGGGGCGTTCGACTTCACAAACTTGATCAACGCCACACTCTGTTCGGGAGTGGCCTTTTCATCGACGACGATGACAGCGGTGATCTTGTCGGGTTTGACAAAAAAGCTGCCGCCGAATCCGAGCGTGTCGTTGGCCTTGATGATCAGGGCGGCCCCCAGCCCCGACAGATCCTCACCCGCCCAGGTGCCTTCGTCAACCTTCCAGGCCATGACCGCCTCCTTACCGGCAATGCCGATTTCGCCGTTGGCGAAGCAGGGGCCGGTGTAGACGTCGCAGGTGCGGGCTTCGAGGTATTCACCCGAGATTTCCGCCGCCAGGACCGGCGCCGCCATCAATGCCAGGAATCCAGTCGCCAGAATTGAAAATCGCCGCATGGTCGCATCCCTCCGAAACGGATCAATAGAAACGTCATCACCTGCCGAGATTTTCGCATTCCAGCGCAGCGGGGTCAAGCCCGCCCCACGCGCAAAAAAAAAGGCCCGGCGTTCCTCGAAGGGAACACCGGGCAGTGACTTGGCGAAACCAACCGGGGATCAGCCCCCATCATAGCAGCCGCGGCCGGCGTGGCGGCATTGGCCGTCCCCAACGAGCTGGTCATCCGGACCATAGATGCGCTGCGTCTTGGCGCACCAGAAGTTGCCGTCCCCGGCGACCTGTTCGGACTGTCCCAACCCGGCGTTGAGGTACATTCCCTTGCAACGCAGGCTCAAGCAACGCTCACCGGTCGCGGGAGCCGCCACCGCAGTGGACGCATCCAGAATTTCGAGCAGCAGATTGTGGTCGACCATGATTCAGCTCACTCCTTCCAGTTGATTCATTGCCCGCAGCACGGCCCGTTTGACGGCCGTCCGCGCGATCTGGACCTTGTAATCGTTTTCGGACAGGGGAGTGGCGGCGGCCACCGCGGCATCTCCGGCAGCCTGGGCCGATTCCTCGGTCACCTCTTGACCAACGAGCGCCGCCGACGCCTCGTACGACAGCCAGGGAGTGGGGGCCACGTGCCCCAGGACGACCCGCGCGTCGCGGACCACCCCGGCCGAGGTGTGCAACCAGACTCCGGCCGACGCCAGGGGCCAGTCCAAACCCTCCAGTTGCAACACTTCGTAGCTGGCGCTGGCCACGTCGTCGCGGGCTTCCGGCAGCACGATGTGCGAGACGAATTGTCCCGGCTGCAACACGGTGACTCCCTGAGTGTTGGACTTGGGAGTGATGTAGAAATACTCCAACGGAAGGAGCGCGGCCTGTTCGGGGGCCGGTCCCACCACCCGCACTTTGGCCCCCAAGGCGATCAACCCCGGAGCAAACCGCGACGCGCTGATGAACTTCGCCGGTCCACGATTCCCCAGGATGGCGTGGAACTGGTTGCGTCCTTCTGCGACCAGCGACTGGCCATCTTTGACCGCGAGCAAACCGTAACCATTGCGGTAGTACCAGCAGTTGGGATGCAGGCACAGGTCGCCTCCCAGCGTTCCTTGCGACTGGATCTGAATACTGTGAACCCCGTCCGCCGCGTGTCGCAAGGCGGCATACGGCCCAAGCAGCGGATTCGACAGAATCTCATCGAGCGTCGTCAACGCACCGACCATCACGCCGCCGGAGATCAAGGAGACCCCTTGGAGCGACGGGATGTTTTTGAGATCGACGACGCGCTTGGGGGCGATCAGATCGGCCCGCAGCAGATTGTGGAGATCGGTCCCTCCCGCGAGGATGGCGGTCTGCCCGCCGTGCGCCGCGAGCATCTCGACCGCTTCGGCCTCTGTGCGAGGGGTAGCGTATTCAAAAGACTTCATGCGTGGCCTCCTTTCAATGCATCGAGAACCCGTTTGGGAGTGAGGGGGAGGGTCGAAACACGAACCCCGATGGCGTTGGCCACCGCGTTGGAGATGGCCGCACCCGGAGCGATCACCGGCGGCTCGCCCAGCCCCACGACCCCCTTGTCGTACTCGCTGTCCGGCTGGTACATGACGGCGACCAATTCCCCCACGTCGCCGATGCGCGGGAGCTTGTAGTCGTTGAGATTGGCGTTGATGTAGCGCCCCGTCTTGTTGTCCATGATCTGCTCTTCACTGAGAGCATAGGCGATCCCCATGATCATTCCGCCCAACACCTGGCTCTTGGCGGTCAGTTCATCAAGGATCAATCCGCAATCCTGAACGCAGACGAACTTGTTGATGCGGATTTGGCCAGTCCCGATATCGACCGAGACATCGACCATCTGCACGCCCCCAACTCGTTCTGAAGTCAGGCCGTCCCTTTCCGGGCCTTTGCCATCCACACTGAGAGGCATTTGCCCCAGCAGCGCGCACGCCTGTTTCCAGGTGCAGACCTTTTGCTTGCCGTTCAGGATGTTGCCATCCCGCGCGACCAGGCCATCCGCTTCGACCTTGTACTTCTCGGCCACCAGGTCGAAGATTTTCCAAAGGGCAGTCTGCGACGCGCGGCGATGTGCGCCGGAGACGCCACCGACCGTGATGCTGCCGCCTGAGGCCCCCGAAGGGGGATACTTGCTGGAGCCGAGGTTCACCTTGACTCCCGAGAGGGGCAACCCGAACGTCTCCGCCATTGTGATGGCGATGATCGTTCGCGTTCCGGTCCCGATGTCCTGGCTCCCCAGGAACGACTCGACAGCGCCATCCGGATGGACTTTGACCGTGCAGGTACAGGGACCAGCCCCGCCACCCCAGGTGTGAAGCGCCATCCCCAAGCCGCGCTTGATGTCCCCTTTATCCCCCTTGCCGGCCGGATGCCACTTTTTCTTCCAGTCGATCTCCTTGGCGGCGATCTTCATTTCCTCGGCGTAGACCGGCCCTTTGCCGAACTGGACGAACTCCAGGTTCTTCATGAAGAAATCGTAGCTGTCCATTCCCAGCTTGATTGCCAGGTCGTCCAGCGCGGTCTGCGTCATGGCGCACAATTGGGGATGCGGCGGCGCCCGCCACGCCCGATTCGGGCCCGTGTTGCACGATATCCCGATCTGCGCCCGCGACCAGTTGGGGAAGTCAAACGGATAGGGCAACTGCCCCACGGCGACTCCACCCCCGGCGATGCCATCGGTCCCCCAGTGAACGCTGTCCCAGGCGACCACTTTGCCGTCGTCGTCCGCGGCCACTGTGACTTCGATGAACCCCGAGGGACGGGTGCCCCCGACCTTTAACTCGGTGGCCCGGTCGAGCATCAGCCGCACCGGGCGACCGGTCTCTTTGGAAAGCAGGGCCGCGGCAATCCCCCACTCGTCGGCGGCGAACTTCGAACCGAAGCCCCCCCCTTCGAAGTTGCCGGTGACCGTCACGTTCGACGAATCGATCCCGAGCGGTTCAGCGAACTGGCCGGGAGTGCCCGAGACGTTTTGCGTCGAGAGATGGACCTCCAGGTCGTCTCCCTTCCATTCACAGTGGGCGCCGTGCGGCTCCAGGCACATGTGGCTGATCGTCTTGATCCCGTAGAAGCCGCGGTGAACCGCCTTGGCCCCTTCGAGAGCTTTATCGACGTCCCCCTTCGTCCCTTTTCCCAATCCTTTGGTGCGATTGGCGGCGGCGGCGCGAACGATGTCGGTGTCATCGACGAAAAACTCAAGCGCTTCGTACTTGATCGTCGCTTCGAGCGCTTTGACGCCATCTTCGGCCTGTTCGGCCCGCTCGGCAGCGACAGCGGCGATCAACTCGCCATCCCAGCGGATTTCGTCATCCACCTTCTTGAACAGGTGGACCGCTTTCACACCGGGAATCTTCTTCGCCGCTTCGACGTCGATCTCTTTGAGCTTGGCGTGCGGCAGCTTGCAGGTCACCAGGCGGGCAAAAAGAGTTCCCTCGGTGTTGGTGTCCGCCGTGTACTTGGCGGCCCCGGAGGCCTTGACTTCCCCATCCAATCGGGGAATCGACTTGCCAATCAGGGCGTTTTCCGAGCGTTTTCCCCAGGCAAATTTCCGTTCAGCCATGATCACTTGCCTCCCTTCTTGGCAGCACCGGCGCATTCGAGAGCGGCATGCGCCACTCCATCATATGTGCCGCAGCGGCAGAGATTTCCACCCAATCCTTTGCGAATCTGATCCAGCGTCGCTCCGGGATTGGCGTTGAGAAACGCCCTGGTCGCCACCATGAAACCGGGAGTGCAGTAGCCGCACTGCGTGGCGTCATGCTTGACGAAGCACTTCACCACGTCGTCGACGTCTTTGCCCCCGTTCAGTCCCTCAACGGTGGTGATCTTTTTGCCGACGCATTCCACCGCCAGTTTGGCACAGGCCAGAGCGGGCTTGCCGTCGATGATCACGGTGCAGGCGCCGCAGTTGGTCGTCGTGCAGACCTCCTTGGCTCCCGTCAGATTGAGATCGTTGCGGAGCACGTCCAACAGCGTGACGCGCGGTTCGACCGTCACCGTCTGCGACTTGCCGTTGATTTCCAGCTTGATGGCGGCCGGCTCGGCGGCGGCGACTCCCGCGGCTTTGGCTTGATCCTGGGCTGTTGCTTCCTGGACGGCGGTCGCCATCGCCGTGGCGGCGACAGCGGCTCCAGACCCCTTGAGGAAGTCGCGACGGTTGAATCCGCCCCCGCTCCTCGGCTGGTCTGTATTCGATGGTTGGCTCACGTCCCGCATGGGTGCTTCTCTCCCTGAAGAAATGAGGGGGATGTGTAACAGACGATCACGCAGCAACTCGACTCACAGCCAGATTGTACCGACGATTCCTTCCGCCACAACCATCCTCGCGAAAAAAAATTCCGGGGGATGCCCCGCGTCCTCCTCCAGCCCTCGCTATGGCAGCTCGCGAATCCGCAGGTGCTTGAATTCCACCGGCGCCCCTTCGGATTCCAGGCACAAGTATCCGCGGTTCGGCTCGCACTGGTTCCCTCCCGACACTTCCTCGCCGTTGACCCACAACCGCACCTCGCCGTTGATGGCCCGGACGTAGTAGTGGTTCCACTCCCCGACCCCTTTGCTCAGGTTCTTGCGCGGAAAACTCCGTTGGCCGTCGGGAGCGACCGGGGGAAACGGTTTCATTTTCGATTTGCCCACGGGAAACACATCCCCGTGCGTCGTGAACCAGTCCGGCTTCTTCCCGTTCTGTTTTTCCCATTGCTCGGCGTACCCGTGATCCAGCACTTGCACTTCGATCCCGCCGGGGGGGAGCGTCCCCTTCTTCAGATCCGTGAGCGCTTCTTCCGTGGCCCAGACAAAAATCCCGGAATTGCCTCCCGACTTCAGGTGCCGCCACTGCGCTACGAGTTCGAAATTCGTATATTGCTTCTTGGAACGCGTGACTCCCACCGGCTGTCCGGTGCATTTGACCCCGTCGGCCGACCAGGTCCAGGTGTCGGGGTCGGTATTGACGTTGTTGAAGTCTGCTCCGGCCAGCGCCACCCAACCGGGCCCCGTCCCATCCACAAACGCCTTCGGGGGAGCGCCCCCCTCCTCCGCTGGCGCGGCGCCGAGCAAAGCCAGGAGACCACCCGCAACGACCAGGAGCGAACACCGCGAGACTGCACGCATGCCAAGCCACCTCACTGTAAATAAGGAATTGTCCAGGGGAGCCGAGTGCGAGGAATTGTAACGCTCGTTGCCGCCGTTGACGAGTCGCCGCGACAGCCATCCCGCCACACTCGAGAACCAGCCGCTCGCACCCTGCGGGAAATCCGATATTCTATGCCAACAGGAACCCGAACCGGCGACCTCACTCGCCAGCCCGCCATCACGAACTGTCGAAATCGGAGCGCATCGCATGCGGAATCAAAGTTGGCGACCATACTATCTCGGTCATTCGAAGCCGGACTTTGGCAGCCACGTCCTTTTTCGTGCTCTTCGTGTCGTTCGGGATCCAATCTTTGAATACCGTTCTGACCAAAGTGATGCGCGCTTGTCAGTGGAAGAATCAACCACGAAATACACGAACGACACGAAAGGCGATCGAAAGGAAAATGGAACAGGAGCACGCAGAGATCGCAGAGACGGACGCGACCTTGGGCCGCATGGATTCCAATTGACGCCCCTCGCCAGCGATCGAGTCGGGATCGTTTCGCCAACCACCGGCGGATTTTCTCTGCGTCCTCTGCGCCCTCCTGTTCAATTCTTCCCTTTAGTTGCGGCGAATGGCCGCGCTGCGTCCTCCGCGTCTCCGCGTGAGCAATCCACCAGAATCTTGTTGCGACGCGAAAGTTGTCGCGACATGAGAACTGCTTTCAGCACGAAGGAAAATGGAACAGGAACACGCAGAGATCGCAGAGATGGACGCGACCTTGGGCCGCATGGATTCCAATTGACGCCCCTCGCCAGTGATCGAGTCGGGATCGTTTCGCCAACCACCGTCGGATTTTCTCTGCGTCCTCTGCGCCCTCCTGTTCAATTCTTCCCTTTGGTTGCGGCGAATGGCCGCGCTGTGCCCGCCTGTGCCAAATTCTCATTTTCGTTGACACGATTCGCCAAGATGCGCTGGAGGGTTTGTTCGCGGCTGGTGCATGTACTTGTGATCTCGTTCGCCTGCCTGGCAGGGATGGCGAAGCACTGTGCGGCGCAGTCGGCGCCCCCACGGGAAAACCCGGCGCCGACTGAAGTCGGAGAGGGACCGGTGGTGAGTCGCGGGGGACATGACCGGTTTGTCCCCGACCCGCAATCTGTCCTCCGCTGCGGTCCGGCCTGGAAACACCCGCAGGCCGGTTGGATCGTGGTCCACGTCGAGGGAACACCCTATGACCGAGGCTTTCAGCACGGCCAGTTGCTGGCGGCCGAGATTGTTGACTATATTCAGGTCATCGCCTCACAGCGCGGTCCCAAGGCCCCCGCCGAGGCGTGGCGCGGATTGCGGACATTGACCGACGCGCTGTTCCTGCGGGGTTACGATCAGGAATCGCTCCAGGAAATGAAGGGGATCGCCGACGGCGCGGCGGCGGCAGGGGCGAAGTTCGACAAGCGGCGTCTCGATCTGCTCGACATCGTCACGCTGAATTCCGACGTGGAAGTGGGCTTTCTCGACCCGGCTTTGGAAGCGAGCGGCACCGGGCTGGAGTCGTTGAAATTCGCAGCGCCGCAATACGCCGTACCGAAGGCCAGGCTCAAGGAGCATTGCAGCGCGTTCCTGGCCACCGGCCCGGCGACCGCCGACGGCCGGATCGTGATGGGACACATCACGATGTCCGATCTGGCCTATGTGCGACATTTCAACGTCTGGCTCGACATCCAACCCGAGCAGGGGCACCGGATCGTGTTCCAGACGTTTCCCGGCGGCATTGAAAGCGGCATGGACTATTACATCACTGCCGCCGGACTGGTCGTCTGCGAGACAACGATCCGCCAGACGCGCTTCGACCGCGAAGGGACGCCGCTGGCGTCGCGCATCCGCCGCGCCGTCCAATACGCAGCTTCGATCGACGAGTTCGTGGAGCTTCTCGCCCCACGGAGCAATGGCCTGTACACCAATCAATGGCTGGTGGGGGATCTCAAGACGAATGAAATCGCCATGGTGGAAACAGGGACGGCCCGCTCCCGACTGTGGCGCTCCAGCCGCGGGGAATGGCCGGACGGGACCGCAGGGTTTTATTGGGGCTGCAACAACATCCGCGATCGCGAGGTGTTCCAGGAGACGGTTCCGCACCTGGGAGGCAAACCGGCCAACCTGGTTCGCTTTCCCCGTTCGCGCGACAAGGCGTGGCTGGAAATCTTCGGACGCTACCGGGGGAAGATCGACGAACAGTTCGGGTTCGTGGCGCTGACCACGCCGCCGCTGGCGGCGTTTCCCTCCTGCGACGCCACATTCACGACCTCGACTCTGGCATCACGACTGGAAAGCTGGGGGCTGTTTGGTCCCCCGCTGGGACGCGCCTGGGAACCCTCCGCCACCGAAGCTCGGAAATTCCCCGACATGCCGCCGTTGATCAGCAACGACTGGACGTTGCTCCGCGTTGCGGAACCATTGGCGAAAGAACCGCCGTCGCGCGCGGTCGATCTGGCCGCCGGGTTCAAGGAGGAGCATCCGCACGATGCAGACGATGACGCGGGGACTCTGGGGGTGGAGTTCAAGGCGCGGCACCCGTTCGCCTGGCGTGGGACGCTGCTGCCGGCCGGCGATGGCGACATCTGGCTGGCCGCCGCGTTCGCCGAGTACGAGCACATCGTGGCGCTGGAGAACGCCTTGCGGACAGAGACGGGCGTCGGCCAGCCGCTCTCGACAGCGGCCCGCGATCTGGTCGAGCTGGCGCTCTTCGCGCACGAATCGCGCTGGCAAACCGCCGTCCGCCGTTTGGGACGCGACCTCCCGCTGGAAAAGATCCAGTCCGACCCTGCTTCGAAAGACTGGTACGACATCGCTTCAGGCAAGGGGGTGATGCTCCTGGCGGCGTTGCGAGACACCCTGGGAGCCGCGGCGTGCGATCAATTGCTCGACGAGTTCGGATCGGCACACGCCGGAACCGAAGTCACAACCCGCCAGTTCGTGGAACACTGCCAGCACGCTGCCGGAATCAAGGGGCGGCAACTGGTCGAGCAATGGCTCGGACCGGAGGTTCCCCCGGCCAGGCACACCGACCACATCTGGACGATCTATTCATTCGAAGCCGAGCCGGAGCGGGCGCTGATCGTCTACGGGACGCTGGGAGACATTGCGGCACAGAAGGAGGGGGCGGAGCGTTTGCAGCGCATCCTCGCGCGCCGGTTTCACAACTGGTTGATTCCGATCCGCGCCGACAATCAGGTATCGGAGGAGGAACTGCGAGAACGGCATCTGCTCCTGGTCGGTCGTCCCGAGTGCAATCAGGTGACAGCACGATTCGGAACAGCCTGGCCCGTATCGTTCGGCCCCGCGTCGATCACCATTGGGGACCAGACCTGGGCCAATCCCGATACCTGGATCATGACGGCCACCGACAACCCGCTCAACCGACGGTATTCCATGGTGGCGATCGCCGGCCTGAGCGCCCGGGCGACCTGGGACTGCATCGCGCACATCCCCGACGAGGAAGAGGAACCCGCCCCGCAGACCTGGCTCACTGCTGCGGGAAAGCGGCCGCGACGCTTCGTGATCGCGGATCGTCCGCGGCCGGAGTGATGGCGCGCTTGTACCAAGAGCAGTATTGTCAATGCCGCCGTGTCGGCCGCCAATAATGCGGAGTTTCCAATCGGATAAGACAAGATGGGCTTTTTCGAAAATCTCTTCAGGAAGAAGGTGGAAATCGAGGTTCACGACCCGGTGTTTGGTGTTCTCAGTTTTGCCCACGGAATCTGGACGCATGTCCCCAGAGAGCCGAATGCGGGATTTATGGTCACCGTTGACGCCCCGGAGTCCGGACCGACCGACCGGCAGCGGGATTTCTTCCAGTCCATTCGTGCCAATCTTCCCGACTTCGAGCATCGGGCAAACGACTTCATTCGACGGTGCGTCGATGAATCCCTGCCTCTGCTGTCGGTATATTCGGTCGAAATTGGGACCGATGACGAGACGGGGCGCCAAGAGTTTGTGCTGGAATTGTCGGACGACGATGCCCACGAAATCCACCGCGTACAATTTCGCGCTGGTGAACCTGTTGATTATGATGGGTTTGAAGACTGAAGCCGCCCGTTTGGCCAGCCTGTCGGGATGAATGCGATACACAGATCCGAAGTGTCTTGCCATCTTCAGCGATTCGCCCGATCACTGCCATTCGGCGACGGATCTTTTCAGCAATCTCAGCAGGAATGTGCATGGCTGCTCGATACGTGCCTACAGATGTATCCCTGCGAAGCATGGAAGGAATGTGTATAACGGGGCGTAGAATAACGACTGTGGTTACTTGTGCCTTTTCATTACGTGCGTTCGAAACCAGCGACCGAGTCGGAATGGTAGGGTTGATCCATTCTCGGCCGCCAAGCCCGTTTGAATGTGGAAAACGGCGAGAGCACTCGCGAGTAAGGCGTACACCGCAGCCGCACCGGTGGCGACTTTCGCCGCCAACATATAATCTGGCTCCCCCGTGCCGAACTGGGGAGACGTTAGGAAGTGCGTCGCAACAAAGACTGCCGCTCCGCAAAGGAAGCATCGCTTCCCAATCCGCCATCGGAGCTGTCGCCAGAGCGCGTCACGAGCGCAGGGGGTCGAACGCTTTTCAGGGTTTTGGTCATCGATCCCAATCATGCGTCACTCGCTGCAACATTGAATTGCAAACACACTGCCTCATTCTACCGGATCCTGCGTTTCAGCCAAATCTCGATCGTCGGGCGACAGGCTTCGCTGGCTGGCTATGATGCAATGTCCGGCATGTCGAAGGACATCCTCGCCATGCAGGCGCTTCCCCCTTCGACAGCCGGGCGAGCCAGTCCCAGCGGTTCGCTTTTCGTGCGCGGGCTGATACGGAAAACAATTCCACACGGATCGGAGCCAAGAACTACCGTGAAGCGGTTCGCCACAAATCGCGTGGGGCCGCGCAGCGCACTCCATGTTGGAAATCGATCCAGGTCGTTACCGAGAAGCGGTTGCACACCAAACCATCCGCCGAATTTCAATTTCCGGCGGCGGTGAGTTCGGAAGTCCCGGGACGGAGCGACGCACGCCCCAATTCCCTGAATCTGCTGGCGTCTCTGGCCAGCCCGAGAACGACCCCCAGGGGGTCGAAGCACTTAGCCGGGGGTTGAGCGCAGCGATACCCCCGGTTTGGATTCCGCGATGGCCACGACCCCGGCAGGGGTCGCAGGCGGGGGGTTTACGGGATGAGTCCGACAAAGCGAACTTCCCGATCATGCGGATTCGCGTCAGTCATTTCGAAATTCTATCGCCATCGATCCAGAGTGTCAGAATGCATAAAAAAATGGAAACCGATGCCGACTATGGGTGAACCAGTCAGTTGAACTGGCATTGATGGGAACCCTCGCCACGTGGTCACCGTCCACAAACAGGACCACCCACCATTTCAATACCGCGCTGGTGTACGACTCCGACTTATCCAGAAACGCCCCGATTGGCCAATAGATCACCATCCACTGGGGTGGGGGATCCGGCCGAATTGGAATGAGTGAATGAGCTCGGACAAAGCCCCAACGAGCTGTTACCCAACAAGCGGGGCCGAAGCTGCCGACGTACAGCACCGGCAACAGCAAGGCCACGGCGATCCAGAACCGCCGCGTCCTGCTCGCCAGCCAGAGCACCGGCCCAAGTCGTTTTGTCGCGCGCTCGTTCATGCGGGCAGCCTTCGAAAGTGATGGGATAGGCTGTTTTTTTGAACCCACCATCATACTACCAGATACTGTCCGTACCCCCAATCTCGGTCGTCGATATGTCACCCCGAAGGGAGTCGATCATGGACGGGAACGTTGCTGGTGCGCGAGGCGTGCTTCCGTCGAGGCAAGCTCGACGGAGAGCGATTGGTGGGAGTCTCGCCAATCGTAGCTGTCAGGCATCGCCCCGCTGAGACAAGCTCAGCGGTGGCGTCGTCGATATCGACCGACAGGGACGCGAAGTGTAAATTGCTGTCATTGACCGACGGCGACATTCGAAATCCGGACTGGTCGCGTTGATGCCGTGAATGCGATATCATTTGACCATTCGGTGCCAGGCGAATTCCGGTTCGGCGGCTGAGGTGGTCAAATGCGCCATTTGGCGATCGGAGACATACACGGCTGCATCACAGCGCTCACAACGCTGGCTGCATTTGTGCCGCTGCGGCAGGACGATTTGGTCATCACCCTGGGTGATTGCGTGAATCGTGGCCCCGACACGTGTGCAGTTCTGGACTGGCTCATCAATTTCAGAAAGCAGAGTCAACTCATCGCGCTGCGCGGCAATCACGAAATCATGATGCTGCAGGCGCGTGATAGCAGCTCGGCGTTTGACCGCTGGGTTGAGTCGGGAGGAGCTGCGACGCTCCGGTCCTATTCACCGTTCGGCGATGCGGGACGACTTATTGACATACCTGATGCACATTGGCAGTTCCTGGAAGATCAAACGATCGCCTGGTTTGAAACGGACCACCATTTTTTCGTCCATGCCAACGCCTATCCCGATTGTCCCCTCGCGGACCAGCCAGAACTCATGCTCTTTTGGGAGAGCTTCAACGACCCGCCTCCACACGAGTCAGGGAAAGTGATGGTCTGCGGACACACTTCCCAGAAATCGGGGTTGCCCCGAAACATCGGCCACGCCGTCTGCATCGACACGTGGGCCTGCGGCAATGGATGGTTGACCTGTCTGGACGTCGATTCCGGAACGTATTGGCAGGCCAACGAGCAGGGCGCGACACGGTCCAGCCGGCTGGACTGACCTCGGATTCAAATGCCGGCACTGCCCCTTGGGGACTGTCGCGTCCTCAGTCCATGGCTTGCCAATCCTGGATGTGTTGCGAATAATTCCTGTAACATGTCCCCACAAGCTATCGAGCCGGTTTTGATTGCCGATCCTGAACGATGGCGTTCAGTCGACGAAGACCTGGAGTTGCTCGCGCGGTGGATGGACAGCGTGTTTGAAATCCCGGGAACCGGAATACGCTTTGGCCTCGACGCGATCATTGGCCTTGTGCCCGGAATCGGCGACGCCCTGACATCCCTCGTGTCGATGTATATCTTGAAGGTTGCGGCTCGTCGCGGAGTACCGCGAGTGGTGTTGGTTCGCATGACGATCAATCTGGCCATCGATTACTTGGCGGGTTCGCTCCCGATCGTCGGCGACGCTTTCGACGTATACTGGAAGGCCAATGTCAAGAATGTCGAACTACTTCGGCGCCATGCTGTCGCGTCCCCTTCGGCAGCCGGGCGGGGCAGTTCAAGCGACTGGCTTTTCGTGGGTGGGCTGATTGCGGGCCTGGTGACGCTGCTGGTCGGCTGCGGCATGTTGGCGTACTTCCTGGTGACGGGCGCGTGGCACGCGATCACGACGTAACCGCACCAATTCTGCGAAGCCGCGAATTCCGCCAGCACGGACCAACGTTTCGAGCCAGTGATCCAAGGCCGGGAGTCATCCAGCACTCGGCACGAGGGCGCGATGCGTTGGGCGTACCTCCGCAGGGGTAATTTTCCTCCAAAAATCGCCAAAACTTCCAAAGGCGGATTGCCTCGAATACCGCTGGGCGTATAATGGCCTGAGCACGCAGGGAATTGTTCTTCAACAGGGACTTGCCTGCTCCGCCCGGCAAGACGTCGCGCGGGACATCCCATTCAGGCCTGAAGTCTGTCAACATGGCCAGCGAACAAGAGCAATGTGCCGACACGTCGGAAGACGAAGGCCCGGCCATTGGCGATCTGCAAGCAATTTGCCAGCGTTCCCAGATCGATTTTGAGATCGACTTTTTCGAACGGATTCTCAGTCGCGATCCCAATCATCTGGATGTGCTCATCAACCTGGGCAACCTGTTTTCCCAGAAGGGGTGTCATCGCCGCGCCCTGCAAGTGGACCTGCGGCTGGCGCAGTTGCGACCCGATTGCCCGCGGGTGATGTACAATCTGGCGTGCAGTCACGCGGTGCTGGGGCATGTCCGCGAGGCGCTCGACGCGCTGGACGCGGCGGTCGATCGGGGTTACGACGACCTGGAATACCTGCTCCACGATCCCGACCTGGCGTTCGTCCGCGGCCACTTGCGATTTCGATCGATCCTGGCCAAACTCGAAGCGGCCTGCGCCGCGGCGGATGGCGGACACTGTTTGGATTGATCCTCCCGCGCCGCCGACGGAAACAGGGACGTGACCACCACGCCGGTGAAGGAGTGATGCATGCAGGATTTGTCGACGAAGATTGACGCGGCACGACGGGCAATCGCAGAGCGCTTCTCCGCGAAGCCGCGCGTGGGAATCATCCTGGGAACCGGTTTGGGAGGACTCGCCGCGCAGATTGAGCGGAGCGTCGCCATTCCCTATGCCGACATCCCGCATTTTCCGGAATCGACCGTCGAGTCGCATACCGGGCAGCTCGTGTGCGGAACGCTGCGCGGAACAGCGGTGGTGGCGATGGAGGGACGCTTTCATTTCTACGAAGGGTATTCGATGCAGGAAGTGACGTTTCCCGTCCGCGTCATGAAGGCGCTGGGGGTGGAAACGCTGCTGATCACCAACGCCGCCGGCGGCATGAACCCGCACCTCTCTTTAGCCGATCTGGTGGTGATCGAGGACCACATCAATCTGATGGGGGACAACCCGTTGCGTGGCAGGAACGACGACCAACTGGGGCCGCGGTTTCCGGACATGTCCGCTCCGTACGACCGCAAGCTACTTGAGCTGGCGCGCAGTGCGGCGCTGGAATTGGGGATCCCCTGCGTTCCGGGGGTGTTTGTGGCGGTCGCCGGACCCAACCTGGAGACGCGGGCCGAGTACCGCATGCTCCGCGGAATGGGGGCCGACGTGGTCGGGATGTCGACCGTCCCCGAAGTGATCGTCGCCGTGCATGCGGGTTTGCGGGTGCTGGGGTTTTCCATCGTCACCGACATCTGTCTGCCCGACGCGCTGGAACCGGTGGACATTCAAAAAATCCTGCGCGTGGCGGCCCAGGGGGGCGAACGCCTGGGGCGGCTGATTCCACGGGTGATCGAACAGCTCGACCATGCCTGACCCGCAATGGCTCGTCTCGGTGCTGGCCGCGCTGGCGCTCGGCGCGCTGCTGGGGTGGAGTCTGGGGCGACGTCGGCTGAAGGCAGAACGCGCGGCGAATCAACAGGCGATTCAAAACGCCCTGCGCGAAGCCCGGACCGATCCGCTGACCGGCGTCGGAAATCGCGCAGCCTTTGAAGAGGGACTCGCGGCATTGTGCGAGGACTTCCGCCGCGACCAGTTCCCCTGTGCGCTGTTGCTGCTGGACATCGACGGCTTGAAAGCGATCAATGATCGACTCGGGCATGCCGCGGGAGACGAGGCGCTGGCGCGGCTTGCCCGCGAGCTCCGCGCGCAGTGCCGGGGGACCGACCTGGTGGCGCGGCTGGGTGGCGACGAATTCGCCGTGCTGCTCCCCCGGACCGATGAGGCCGGAGGGATGACTCTGGCCGCGCGAATCCAGGAACGCCTCCGCGCCGATTCTGCGGCGAGCGCCGCTCACTTACAAGTCAGCCTGGGGTGTGCCGCGCTGCGCGCTGAGGACTCCGCGGCCGATTTACAGGCGCGCGCCGACGCGGCGCTGTACCGAGCGAAGCAGGCGGGCGGAGGCCGGGCGGCGAGTTGAAGGTGGCCGAGCGACAAGTTGAGGGATGCCGATCAACGCGGAGCGTCGAACGACATTCGTCGTCGTTCGGAGTCTGCGGCAGAAACAGTGCGACGACTCTGCGCCCCAGTCCCGACAGACCCCCGCGACCTTGTGTCGCGGGTGAATCAGATTCAAAGGCTAGAGACGGCAACCCCCTTGATTCAGACCCCTGCCAGCTTGCCTGGCAGGTGAATCAGATTCTCACGCCGGACGTTGACTCGCACGAATCTGATTCACCCGCGGGACCAGCCCGCGGGGGTCTTACTATTGCGCAAGAGGCGGATTCTAGCCGCGAATCTCGCTCACTGGTGACGCAAGGTCACAGGGGTCGGGGGGTCTGCCCAAATTCCCTGGCAGCGCCGCGAGCGTAGCCACATTCGCCAGAATGTGGGTGATCGCCGCCGGGCCCACGTTCTGGCGAACGTGGCTACCGCCAGGATTCGTAGGCACACCCACGGGTCGGGATGCCCGACAAGACCCCCTACAACCGCCGTCGCGCGCCGGGTATAATCCGACGGGGTGGGATTGATTCACCGCCTGGCGACAGGCGGGTCGGTGGGGGATCAGAATATGCGCAGCCTGACACGTTCGCTCGCGGTCGGTTGTGGAATGGTGCTCCTGGTGGCGGTCTGGGCGCGCACCGTGTCGGCGGCTGACCTGACTGACGAAGCGGTGCAGCAGGCGGTCGACAAAGGGAAGCGGTATCTGCTGGAAGAGCAGCACCCGGATGGTTCGTGGGAACCGGCCGGGAATCCCACCTGGCGAATCGGGGCCACGAGTCTGGCGATCCTGGCACTCGTCAACACCGGGATGTCTCCCAAGGATCCGCCTGTCCAAGATGCGCTGCTGTGGCTCAGGGGGCAGGAACCGGTGTCGACCTACGACATTTCACTGATGATCCAGGCGCTGGCGATCGCCAAAGCGGGGCGCGCCGACGTGCCGCTGGTGCGCAAGTTGGCCGACCGGCTGGAAGCGATGCAAATCCGCCAGGGAGCGGGGACCGGCGCCTGGACCTATGCCCAGCCCCAACGATCGGGGTTTTACGATCACAGCAATACTCAGTTCGCCATCCTGGGGCTGCGCGAGGCGCAGGAAATGGGGGTCAGCGTTTCGCATGAGACGTGGAAGCGGGCCCGCAAGCACTGGCTGGCGCGGCAGCTTCCCGACGGAAGCTGGGGGTACAACAACGATCGGAACCGCAGCTATGGGAGCATGACCGTGGCGGGGATCGCCGCTTTGGTGATCACCGAGTCGATGCTCAAAACGCATGAACGGCAATTGCGGGCCGACGGGACGCCGATCTGCTGTGAGGCGCCGGTTGAGGACAAAGACCTCGAAGGGGCGATTCGCTGGCTGGGGAACAACTTCGCCGTGCGGGAGAATCCCCGGATCGGGCATTGGGTGCTGTACCATTTGTATGGCCTGGAACGGGCGGGACGCTTCACCGGCCGCAGGTTCTTTCTGGGAGGCCGGGGAGACAAGCACGACTGGTATCGGGAGGGGGCCGAGTCGCTGGTCGCCAAGCAAAACCGGCTGGCTGGAAGCTGGATCGGGAGCGGCCACGGCGAAACGGAACCGATCATCGGAACCGGTTTTGCCCTGATGTTTCTCTCCAAGGGGCTGGCCCCCGTATTGATCAACAAGCTGGAACATGGTCCGCGCGACCGGACTGACCAGATCCATGGCGAAGACTGGAATCGGCACCATGACGACATCCGCAATCTGACGCAGTTTGTGACGGGACTTCCCAAATGGCCCAAGCTCCTGAACTGGCAGATTGTCGATCCCCGGCACGCCACGGTCGCCGACTTGCAACAGGCGCCGATCGCGTTCTTCAGCGGGTCCGACCCGCCGCGTTTCGGTCCGCAGGAGATCGACCTGTTCCGGGAGTACATCGCCAAGGGGGGGGCGATCGTCGTCGTCAACAATTGCCAGAGCGCCGCGTTTGAAGAGGGATTCAAAGACCTGGTGCGGCAGATGTACCCCTCCAGCGAAGCGCAACTCAAGCAACTCGGCGCCGACCATCCGGTGTTTCGCAGCGAGTACAACCTGCTCGATCCGCAATCGGGAACGCCCGCGGTCGAACTGTGGGGAGTGGACGTGGGTTGCCGCACGAGCATCATCTACGCTCCAGATGATCTGGGCTGCCTGTGGGACAAATGGACGTCGTTCGACATTCCGGGACGGCCGCAGACTCTCTTGACGATGGTCGACAAGGCGATGCGTGTGGGGGTCAACGTGGTGGCCTATGTCACGGGGCGCGAGGTGTTCAACAAGCTGGCGCAGCAGGAACTGGCCGCTGCGGAACCGAAGGAAGATCTCATCGAACGGGATCTCCTGCAATTGGCCCGCATGCGTTATGCAGGAGACTGGGATCCCGCGCCGCAAGCGCTGCGGAACCTTCTGGCGGCGCTCAACCGGACGGTGGGATTGCAGGCGGCGGCTCGGCAACGGGATGTGCCGCTGTTGGATCAGAATCTGTTCAAGTACCCGATTTTGTACATGCACGGGCGGCATGGATTCGCGCTGGGACAGGGAGAACTGGAACGGCTGCGGGCCTACGTCAACCAGGGGGGAGTGCTGTTCGCCGACGCCTGTTGCGGATCGAAAGACTTCGACGCCAGCTTCCGGCGACTGGCGGAGCAACTCTTTCCCGAGGCCGCCCTGGCGCGAATCCCGGTGGACCACGAGCTGTTCCGCAAACAGATCGGCCACGAATTGAAAAGCGTCAAGATCCGGGAACCGGATGCCGACCAGGGAACGGCGGCCAATTTGCAGCCGGTGGTGCGGACTGTCGAACCGTTTTTGGAAGGGGTGGAAATCAATCACCGGTACGTGCTGGTCTACAGCAAGTACGATATCAGTTGCGCGCTGGAAAGCCGGGCGTCGGTCACCTGCACCGGCTACCTCCCTGAAGACGCCCTGCGGATCGGGGTGAATGTGATTCTTTATGCTCTGTTGCAGTAGGCGATGCCGCGGCTGGAAGCGGCGGCGACTCGCCATTGGAATCGACTGGTCGATCGAGTAACCTGTGGATTGGAGGAGGTTTTCATGCCGCTACGGGATCATTTTCGACCGCCAGTTGCAAATCGACATTCCTGGGAGGGACTGCATGGCGGATGGCCGATGGCCATCGTCCAAAATCTGTTCCCAAAATTGCCGCCAGGGTACGTCGCCGCTCCCAGCGTACACCTGGGAACCGCGTTTGAGGTCGATGTCTCTGTGCGTGAGCAGGATGAACCCCTTACGATCGCGGGACCGGAGGAGGTCAATGGGGGCGTGGCAATCGCCACCCGGGCGCCCCCCAAGCCCACCCTGGCGCTCGAGACCGATTTGCCCGATTACGACGAGTACGAAGTACGGATTTACGATGAGGAACTTGGCCAACGGTTGGTCGCGGCGATCGAACTGGTCAGCCCTGCCAACAAGGATCGTCCGCAAAGCCGCCGCGCCTTTGTCGAAAAGGTCTCGGCCCTGCTGCAACGAGGGGTGTCCGTTTCGGTGGTCGACCTCGTGACTGTCCGGCAATTCAACCTATATGCGGAGTTGCTGGAACTGTTGGAGGTCAGCGATCCCGCCTTGCCCCCCCAGACGCCTGGCTTGTACGCCGTGACGCTCCGCGGCCTGAAGCGCCCCAGGCGTCGGAGCGTTCTGGAAAGCTGGTATCATCCGATGCAGCTTGGCCAGCCCTTGCCGACGCTTCCGGTTTGTCTGGAAGTCGATGTGAGCATCGACCTGGAGTTGGAGTCCAGCTATGAGGAAGCCTGCCGCGTGTTGCGAATCTCCTGACGGTTGGTCACAGCGCGGCCGATGGCCGCAACAAAAAAGGGATTTGACCACGGATAACCCAGCGCGGCCTGCGGCCGCAACCGAATGAAATTGAACAGGAGCACGCAGAGATCGCAGAGGGAGAGACCGCAGAGACTCGACCGGCAAGCCGATCACGCGAT
>JBJXGA010000096.1:0-17690 GCA_046152955.1 Planctomycetales bacterium
TGATTTTTGTCAGGCTGGCGCGCATCTCTGTCCAGAGCGCTTTGGCCTGCGCTGCCTCCAGCCGCTTGTTCCCCATGATTATCGGCATGTCCGCTTCCGCGTCCTGTGGAATGGGAAGGAGCGTCAAACCCATCTGGTCGGCGTAGCTGATCCAGGCGGGATGGTTGAGCCCGATCATCTCCCCCCCCGCTTCGACGGTCTTGTTCTTGATGAACCGATCGAGCGTGTGGGCGCGCCCTCCCAGCCGATCGCGGGCTTCGACCACTTGCACCTCGTAGCCCAGGAATTGCAGCTCATACGCAGCCGCCACGCCGGCCATTCCAGCGCCGATGATGATTATCTTTTTCCCGGCCGTCCCCTGCGCGGCTCGGCTGTGCGAGCTGCTCACCAGAATCCCGGAAGCAGCGGCCAGCGAGGCCATGAGCAAGTCGCGACGCGAAAATCCGCCGGTCGGATCGCCAAACCGGCGTTCGAGGAGGGTGAAGAGGTTGAGGGGCATGATCATTCACACTCGCGAGGCACTGCCTAGGCGATACGCCGCACGGCGCCCGACTCGCAAACCGTAAATCACGGCGTTCGGGCGGCGCGCCAACAGTCGCTTGGAAGCCATCAAGTCTTCTTCGTCGACCTCAAAGTCACCAGTCTCGATATCGATGACGACGAACTTGCCGTCGTTTCCGGTCTCCACTCTTGATCGAATATCGCGCTCGTAAATCTCCTGCCCGCGCGATACCACCTGTTCAGGACTGTAGCTGGCGTATGGCATCACATGGCCTTCCTACTGGATCTATTGCACTTCTTTCACTTCAAATTGATCATACCGTCTGGCCGAGGTGGCGGAAATCTGACAGAACAAGTTTCCTTGTTTCACCTCGCGGCTGGCCCGTAAGCCCCGCCGATTCTCACCGCAGAGCGCTGTCCAATTTTCTTTCCATAGATGACCGCATGCGGACGCCGCGACAGAAGGCGGTCGGTAGCCGCCAGGCGATCGAAGTCAACTTCGAAATCGCTCGACTCAATATCGACGACCAAAAATTCTCCGACCCTGTTTGGTTCAACGCGCGGACGAATCTCACGTTCAAAAATCTCCTCACCACGAGTGACAACTTCTTCAGGGGTATGCGTGGGGTATGGCACGGTGCGGTCAAGCTCCTTTCGTTCCCGAGGACACGAATTGGGGACAAGCGACAGTCTAGTATTGGGATTGATCACATGCAGCATCCAGCCCGATCGTCGCTTGACGATCTGAATTGACCTTGCCGTCAACCATTGCGCTGTCTCGCCGAGAATCCGCCGATTCGATCTACGAATGCTCGTCCAATTCGAATTCCACAGATGACTGCATTGGGCTGCCTGGAAAGCAGACGCTTTGTGGCCAAGAGCTCGTCGACATCGAAATCGAATTCCCCCGATTCGATGTCAACGGCCAGGAATTTTCCGTCGTTCCCGGACGGCACGCGGGAGCGAATCTCACGCTCGTACAACGCTTCTCCGCGAGCAACGACCTGGTCAGGACTGTAATTGGCGTATGGCATCACATGGTCCTCATTCTGGACGCAATCCACTGCGAATCGATCATACCTTCCGGCAGATATGGCGGGAATCTGCCGGAAAAAATTCCCTGTTTTCCCCTCGCGGATGGCCCATAAGCCCTGCCAATTCTCACCGCAGAGCGTTGTCCAATTTTCTTTCCATAAATGACCGCATGCAGACCTACTTCAACCCCTGCAAATAGGCCACCAGATCGCGCAGTTCCTCCTCCTTCAGCGCCGCCTCCAGACCCTTGGGCATGATCGACGTGTTCGATTCCCGCATCTCCTCGATGGCCGCGCGGGGGATGCGCACTTCCGCCAGGTCAGCGGTCCGCAGGTGGATCGCATCGGCCGTCTGCCGGCTGATGATCCCCGTGTAGACTTTTCCTGCGTCGGTCGCAATCACATACGGGCGGAACTCCCGGGCGAACGTGGCGCTGGGGAAGACGATCGCTTCCAAAAGGTCGGTCGCTCCCCGGCTTCCACCGATGCGGCTCAGGTCGGGCCCGACCCGCCCCCCTTCGTTCCCGATCGTATGGCAGCTTGAGCAGGCGGCCTGCTTACTGAAAAACAGCGCTTTGCCGCGAGCCGCGTCTCCTGGCTGTTCCAGCAGCTTCGACAGCTCCGCCAGCCGCGAGCGCTGCTCCTCGAGGCTGCTCCCCCCCAGTTTGACCAACAGCGGCCCGGCCTCTTTCTGCACGCTGCTGGGGTACTTCCGCAGAATCCCCGCCAGTTCCTCAGCCGAGAGGTTTTCGGCTGCTGGAGCCTGTTGAAGCGCCAGCACCAGATCGGTGCCGACCAGAGGGTCATCAGCCTTAGCGAAGGCGCGGAGCAACACGGAGACCACGAGCGGGCTGGCGGAGGGGAGGCTGGTCGCAAGCTGGCGGAGTTGCGCGACCGTCAGGGGAGCGTCGGCCAACCCGCGCGCGGCAGCGAGCGATGCCAGCGGCGCGGAATCGGGGGTCAGCCGACCGGTGAGCAGCGAAAACCCGCGCTCGTTCAGTGTGGTCAATCGGGGCGCGCTGGCAGACAGGGCGTCCACCCGCAGCGCGACCGATTGCCGCTCGTCGTTGGCAATCCGCAGCAACGCTGGATCAAATTGCGTCAGTCCGCGGTTTTGGATCAACGCCACGATTTGCGAACGTTCCGCCTCCGACCCGTTCGTCAAGGATCGCTCGATCGCCGACAACCAGGCGTCGGGGAGTTGTCCCAGAGGCGCCCGATCGATCACCTCCCACAAGAGCAGACGCATCGGCTCCAGCAGGGTTGGATTGTCGAGCGACGCGCTGATCATCTGCTGAATGTACTGATCGGCGGCCTGTGCCGTCAGCACGCCGCGCAAGAGGGCCAGTCGCTCCGGGTCGGTGTTCCTGGCCCCGAGCCACTCGCGGAGCAAGCCCACCATTTCGGTCGCCCAACCCTTCCGGGAGCTGATGACCTGGAGCGCGGTTTTGCGCAGGGCCGGGTCATCGGTGTCCAGGAGGGGGGCCACCAAGTCGCGCGTCAAGTGGCCGTGGTCCATCTGGTCAAGCGAAATCAGCGCAGCGCGGCGGACCTGGGGGTGGCTGTCTTTCAGATAGGGAATCGTCGCCTCGCGGCTGTCGATCCGGATCAGGGCATAGATCAAGGCATGTTCCAGGACGCGATCGGTGACGCCGGCGCGCAGTGCTTCGAACAACGGGGGGACGCTGGTTTCCAGGAGGGCGATGATTTCGGCGAAGTTCTCCGGATCGACTTCTGTCAGCTCAAACTCGCGCGCTCCACGGCACTTCGGGAGCGACATCGCCCGCCTGGCGATGATTGTGGCGACCTCACGACGAATCGGGGGGGAACCATTGACCAGCAACTCATGCAGCAGCGCCACGTCGGCAACCTCCTCAGCGTCGACGTTGAGGAGAGCGGCTATAGAAAGACCAGACAGCCCAAGGAGTTGCAATTCCAGGTTTTGATCACGTGCAGCCGCGTGAATCGCTGCCAATTGATCGACTTGAAATTGCTGCCTCTCTTCCTGGGTGAGCGAATGTACGCGGCGGTCAAACGCTTGTTCCTGAACGACTTCAAGACGCGGCCTGGCGCTATTTTCCATCACTCGGCGATGCGCGAAGCCTGGATGCATCAGCGCGGCCCACGCGGCGCGCCTGACGACCGGTGAAAACTCCTGCCGTCGATCTTGGACCACTTCGCTCAGCCGGCGCGAGGCAGTTCTCCCAAGACCGCGCAGCCGCTCCATCACCCGTTCGCGCACCGCGGGCCGCGCATCCCCCAGCAGCGGGATCAGCTCCTCGACCTCCTTGGATTCGATCTTGAGCGCCAGTCCGCGCGGATCCTCCACCCGGTTCACTCCCTGCTTCCGAATCCGATAGATCGCTCCCAGGATGTCCGGCTTGGCGATCTCCGACACCGGGCAGCCGATGCGAAACCAGCCCCCGGTGTTGATCACCAGCAGGCTGCCGTCGGCGTCCTCCAAGACGTCGGTCGGGTGAAAGTCCTTCTCCTCCGAGACCAAAAACTCCTCTTCGCGCGACGTGAACGTGGCGCCGCTCCGTTCGACGATCGACCGGATCATCTGATGCCGGTTGAAGAACGTGATGAACAGATTATTCCGATGCTCCGGGCCGAATACCTCCGAGCGATAGCGCATCATACCGGAGACCGCCACGTGCCCGAACGCCTTGACTTCCAGCATCAGGTCGCCGGTCCGTTTGTACTCGGCAATGCATTGTTCCTGATCGCCGTGAGGATAAACGGCCCCTTCGACCCAGTGCATCAGGCAATCCTGGCGCGGGTTGACGTGCAGGATGTTGACCGTCCCCAGAATTTCTCCCCCGTCGGTGAAATCGATCTCGACCGGGTTGTCGAAGCCGCCGCCGCAGATGCGCTGGAAGCCACTGCCGTCGGGCCGGAAACGGAAGATGCCCCCCGCCAGCCCCTCGTCGAGCGTGCCATCGTCTGTCTTGACCTTGTGTCCATGCCGGCCGTCGCACAGGTACAGCCAGCCATCCGGTCCGAGAAACGGACCGTGGATGTCGGCCCCGTTTCCATTCGAACCAAACTCGCTGACGATCGCCGTTCGCTTGTCGCAGACCCCGTCGCCGTTGGTGTCTTCCAGCTTCCAGACGCTGGGGGGAGAGGCGGTGTACACGGCGCCGCGATACGGGAGCACTCCCTGCGGCATTGCCAGCTTGTCGGCGAACAACGTGCGCTTGTCGAATTGGCCGTCTCCATCCGTGTCTTCGAGGACGACGATTCGATGTTGCGGATTTTGAATCAGCTTTTCAAACGGCTCGTTGACCCCCGCCGAGTCCACCAGATACAGCCTCCCCCGCTCGTCAAAACAGGCCATCACCGGCCGCTCGACAATCGGGAATTCCGCAGCGACTTCGATCTCGAAGCCCGCCGGCACGCGCGGCAGCGGGGGCGCTGCGATTCCCCAATTCACAGGAGCCAGCAGCAGAGCCAGACCCAGCACAACGTCACACGGTCGAAGCATGTCAGGTTCCAAGCGGAAATAGTCGGGATCGTCGGACTTGCAGGCCACTTTGGACACCGGTTGGCCCGGCGACGGCAGGGTGTTTGCATATTATCGGTGGCAGAGAACAATCGCACAAGGCGTTGCCTGGCGATTGATGCACGTAGACGATTCACTCCGCTACCCACATTGAATCGACCACGTACCCCGATCTCCCATCGATATTCAAACCCGGCGACTCGCGTTCCGAAAAGCTGTGATGGATCCGCCCCGTCCAACTCGCTGCAACGGTTCACGCCCCCTGATCTTGTCCAGTTCGGCGGCTTGTGTTAGCAGTACGCCGCACTTTGGCGAATTGGATGGAAATCTGGCGGAGCCAACCACGCTATGGAATGGATGACTGGTGTCGGCGAATTCTGGCAGACAATGCTGCTGTGGGTGGCGGGATTCGCCCTGGTGTTCGGCCTGTTGTCGCGGTGGATGCCGTGCAATCCCAGCATGGTCTGGTGGAAGGACATTCGCGCGGTCGCCGCCGATGTCGTGTATTGGTTCGTCCTCCCGCTCCTGACGCGACTGGGGCGCACCTGGCTGCTGGCCGGGGTCGTGCTGCTGTTCTTCGCCGGGGCGGCGCCGCAATTGCTCCCTGTTCGCGATCTGCCGGTTTGGCAGCAGGGATTGGCGATCTTGTTGCTTCAGGATCCCCTGCTCTACTGGATCCATCGGCTGTTTCACAGTCGGCTGGGGTGGAAGTTTCATGCTGTGCATCATTCCCCCACGACGCTCGACTGGCTGTCGATGATGCGCATCCATCCGGTCAACAACCTGTTGGAGTTTGCCCTGGCGGACGTGATCGTCCTGCTCCTGGGATTCTCCCCCGAGGCGCTGGCCTGGCTGGCCCCGTTCAACACCGCCTATTCCGCGATGGTGCATGCCAATTTGAATTGGACGTTCGGGCCCGTCAGATACCTATTCGCCAGTCCCGTCTTTCACCGTTGGCATCACACCACGCAGGAGGAAGGGCTCGACAAGAATTTCGCACCGACGTTTCCTCTGCTGGACATCGCCTTCGGTACGTTCTACATGCCAGCCGGCCGAATGCCACAGGTCTTCGGAACGGGTGATCCGCTGTTTCCCGAAACTGTCTGGGGACAACTCCTCTATCCGTTTGTCAAACCGCGCGGCGTCGTGGAGAACAATGATCAACCGGAAGGGGGCGTCTCGCTCACAGTGCCGACTACTCCCCGTCGACAACGGCCAGCGGTCGCATTGGCCATCGCTCTGGGAGTTCCCACTCTGGCAGTTGTCGTCGGGGGGATGACCTGGATCGAGTCCCGGAACAATGGCGGAGGAGGTCGGTTGACCACGCTGAGCCTGCCGCGCGGGACAGCGCATGACGAACCGCCTGCCGCCGCCGCCGCTTTGCGACCAGGAACGCGCGTCACACCCTGGTTTGAGGAACAGCAGCCTGACGCCACGGTCATCGCGATCGGTCCCGATGGAAATCAACTGGCGCTGGGGTTCCGGGATGGTTCGATACTTCTCCGCCCTGTGGAGGGAGGGGACGAACCGCAGCCAACGCCGGCGCATCAGGGGCCGGTGCTGTCGCTGGCCTTTAGCGGCGACGGCACGACCCTCGCCTCGGGCGGCACCGATCGGATCATTCAGGTGCGGAAGTTGACTGATCCCAGTGATCCCGCGGAGCCAACGACGATCAGCGGCCACCGGGGAGGCATCCTGAGCCTGGCGCTCAACCATGATGGCCGCAAGATTGCCTCCGGGAGTATCGACGGCTCCGTCCGCCTCTGGGACGGACCAACTGGACCGAGATGCCATACCATCTGCGAGGGAATCGGCGTATTGCCAAAAGTCTCCCTCTCTGCGGACGGGAGCGGACTGTGCTCGACGTTTCGAAAAACCGTCACCTGGTGGACGCCCCGCACGAAGGGGGAGCCGCAGAGCATCGGATCGCACACGGCACTGGCGACCTGCGTGGCGCTCAGTCAGGACGGCCGACGAGGGGCCGCCGGTTTTGCCGACGGCGCCTTGTGGATCTGGAACTGCCACACTCTCAACGACGCGCGGCAATTGCTTGACGCACGGCAAAGCCCCGGACACGGCGACGCCATCGTGGGAGTCGCGCTCAATCCGGATGGCAGCCGCCTCGTTTCAGGGAGCAGCGCCGGAGAATTGGTCGTCAGGGACACGAATTCCGGGAGTGCGCTGGCACAATTCACCGGGGCCCCGCCGCCACTGATCAGTCTGGCAGCTAACTCCGCGGGCACTCGAATTATCGCTCTCAGCCGCGACGGGAGCGTGCGAGGCTGGGAGATGTCGCGCTAATACAATGCCGTGGCTAGCTTGCGACGGTAGGTGCGGGTCAGTTCCGCTTCGGCCCCCAGCATGTGAAACAGGTTCACCATCGTCGTTCGCGCTTCTTCTTTTGCTTCCGTGGAGCCGCGGGTCACAACCGTCAAACAAATCTCCAGGGCTTCCTGGAATTGCTGCGCGGCCCCCAAGGCTTCGGCCAGCTTGAGCTGCAGCGACAGGTTCTCCGGATCCTGCGCCAGGGCAGCTCGGCACTCTCCCACCCCCCCCGCTTCGGCCGCAGCGTCGCGAACATCGAGCTCGGCCTTGATGTTCTCCGCCTCCGGCTCCAGAAATCCGCGCGCCTCGAGCTGGTCGATGATCGCCCGCGAGTCGGCATTGCGGTGTTGCTTGAGCAGCAGCCGCGCCAGTTCGATCCGGATGCTGTCCTCCTTCGGCACCAGTTCCAGCGCCTCGCGAAACTTGGCCTCGGCGGCAGAAGGGTCTTCCCCTTGCAGCGCCCGCGCCTCTTTGACCAGCAACTCAGCCGGCGACGGCTGAAACTGGTCCAGCCATTGCCGGAGTTGCTCCTCGGGAACGACCCCGGCGAACTGATCGACGAGCTGACCGTTGCGGAGCGCAAAGACGTGGGGAATCGACTGGACCCGAAACGCCGCGGCAATCCCCGGCTGCTGGTCGACATCGACTTTCACCAGCAGAAATCCGCCGGCATACTCCACCGCCAGCTTCTCAAGAATCGGTCCGAGCTGGCGGCATGGCTCGCACCAGGGAGCCCAGAAATCGACCACGACCGGCAGCTCCTGCGAGCGTTGCACAATCGCCTGTTCGAAATTCTGTTCGGTGCCGTCGATGATCCAGGGAGATGGTTCGGTCATTGGGAGAGCGACTCAATTCGAGAAACGAAAGTGGGACCAGTCTTGAATTGAGTGTAGGGGGACCGCGGTGCGGGATCAAACGACCGGAGACCGCGGACTGGATTTCGGAGGGATCGAGCGACCGTAGGCGGATTTCTCGGAAATCCGCAAATCGCAAGACGCTGCCGACAGCCCCAACCCCCGAACGCCGCGGCCAAATCGACGACGGCTGTCGCAAAAATCCACCGATGCGTGTCAAATCCGCGCATGCCGGGGCTGCCTCCAAGGTCGCCGGCCCTAAGTCCGCGCCATCGATCGTGCCGATCGAAGCGCATTTGACGCCTGGTAACAGGTGCGCCGTCGCAATTCCATTGCAATCGTTGAATCCCGATGGAACGCCCCAGGTGAACTCGTTGACAAACGTCGTCTGCCACTGCCAGAATAGGTGGTCCAGGAGTCGAATGGAGAAGTCCCGATGGAGCGAACGCCGCGGCGTGCCGAAAAGTGACTGACACATGGAGTTGTCAGTCCGCCCGAAACGCTGGCGATGATCCGTTGAGTACAAGGTGCCTCATGATGCGTCGATTTTTTGCAACATTGTTGGCGGCAGCAGTCGTCGTCGGAACTTGGGGGAATTGGTCCGCCGTCGGATTCGCCCAGACGGATGATGGTGGACTGTTGCGGCTCACAAAAGGGGTCGCCACGGAACTGGAGAACTCCGGCACACTCAGTAACGTTCACGTTTTTGAGGTCGCGCCTGGTGGCCGCGCCACCACTGACGACTTGATTGCGGCGAACCAGGCGACGTTTGACGGGGCGTCCCGGAAGCTCACCATCAAACAGCCGGGGATTTATTCGGTCGAATACTCCACCACCCCAGATGGCCAACCGATTCGGATCCTTGTTCGAGTCGTCAACCCCGCTCCGGTTGCGAGCACGTTCGGAGGAGCGCAGCCCGAACCAGCCACGCCAGCAGCAATTCGCAAGGAACTCAATTTTGAGCCGGGGAGCGAAGCGTTCAAGTCGATGGTGCTCCAGTTGGCCAGCAACTGGGGGACAGTCTCGGGGGACAAGAACCATAAAGACTATGTGGCACGGTTCGACCTGACCCCGGCTGACACCTGTTCCAAGATTGCGAACATTCTTCGAGAAGCGGCGAAGGGTTTGGAATCGGCTGCTCCGGATGTTGTCGCCGTCGAAAGCAAAATGAAGCAGAATTTCGAGTTCTTTTACAAGAGCGGCGAAAGCGAGTATCGGCTGAAGAATCCGTACGTCGACGATTGGAAGCCGTTCCTGCAACGTCTGGAAAAGGAAGCCCGCTCCAAGATTCCTCAGGGGAAAGAAAAGGATCCGAAGTTTCTGCAACTCATGCTGCTGGAACTGGCCGATGGATTTTCGCAGTTGGGCGATGAGTTTCGCGGGGTGACGACGCGAGCGACCGCACAAGGGACCACCGGACAGTCGATGGGGAGTGATTCCGGTTACCGCGGTCGGCGGCGCTGCCGGTGCTCATCGTTGTTGTGGCTGCGATGAGCGGACAGGGTGCAGGCAGGCACCCCCAGTAGTTCATTCGATTCCCTCAACGGGCGCCAGGTGCTGCCCATCCGACAGCTCCGGTGAGGAATGCAGGCAATTCTTGTGGGAGACATGGGATGCCCAATCCGGTCCTGGATACGCTGATCGCCAGTACGATTCAAACGGTGGCCGGCAAGTTGGGGCAAAAGTTGCGGGGCGCCTTGGGAAGCGATGCGGCACCCGGCGTGGATGTCCTGCAACGGGCCATTGAGTTGCTCACTCAGATCGGCGCATTTGATATCGAACACCTGCCGTCGGAGGTGAGTCCGGAGAGCGTGGAGTTCTGGCTCCGGCGACTGCTGCGCACCCCAACGGCGCTCAACCCAATTCTCAACAAGGACACGCTGGCCAAGTTGTTTGGACGTTGTTTCGGCGTTCCGAATGGCAATACCATGCTTCCGAAGAACCGCACCACCCTGCCTCCCCCGCCGGGGGGGGGACGGCAAGTCGATTATCTCTACGAGATCGATCAGTCCTCGATTCCCTCGTTGCCGGGGATCACTGCAGCCGACTTCGAGAAACTAATTGAGGGGGCCTGGGATCGCTGGATCGCTCAGTCAAGTATCCTGACCGTCCAGCGGGCTACCTCCGGCCAGACCCCGAATATGACGATTCGCTTCGGTGCGTTAGATGGAACCGGGCAAAAACTAGCCGAAACCACGACCATGTTTGGCGGCGGGGTCGCCACTGATTTTCGGATTGTGATTGACGCCCAGGAGTCGTGGAACAAGTCCAAACTGCTGGCGACGATGACCCACGAGTTGGGACATGCGCTGGGCTTGGACCATGTGGTGTCCCCCTCCCCGGCCCTCATGGCGGCCTTCCTCGATCCGTCGTATTCCGGGCTGCCTGGCAATCAAATGAAGACGAAGATTGTCCTGGCACAGTCTGACCTCGCCGCCTTCGCCGCCACCCCCTGGGCCTGATGGGTACGGCAGCAGCCAAGTCCGGTTGTTCAGTGCAACTTGTTGAAGTCAAACATGTTGCGCGCCGAGGCGGAAGAGTCGCCGCAATCGGAATAACCCGAATGCCACGTCCCACCCATCAAGTCCGGGACGCTCTGGTTGCGATACCATATCCGTTCAGGGACGATCTTCTCGGATTTTCCGAGCATTACTGGAGCACCGGTCATGAGGACCGTTCGGGTTTTCCAGGCGATTTCCATCGCGTTGCTGTTGGCCGGCCTGTCGGGCTGTGCCGGCTTCGCCGCCCGCTGCACCGCCTATGCACAGTGCAAAGCGGACGAGCGCGCGCATCGACAGAAGCTGCTGGCAGAACAGCTCGAAGCGCTGAAGGAAGACCTGGAAGCGGAACGCCAGGCGATCGCCGCCGAACGGGAACTGGAGATCGCCCGCGAGCGGGCGGAATGTGAAAAACGAACCTGCGTGGCGCGCAACCAGTACGACGAATCGGTTCGGACCAAGCTCGGATTGGATCTTGATCAACGGGTCAAGGTCGGGCAGATGCAGGTCAACCTTCCTGAGTTGCAGCGGCTGATGGCGGAGCGCGAGCAGGATTACGCCGAGCGGATGCGCGCTTTTAACGAAGCCAAGAATCAGCAAAAGCAAGCGGAAACCGAAGCCTATAAGTCCTCGCTGATGGGGCCCTGCTGCCAGTGCAGCGAACCCAGTTGTGCCGCGCCGGGCCCGAATTGCGAGGCGCCGGGGCACATCTGTAGCTGCCAGCGGTGCGGACTGCCAATGCAACAAAATCAGAACGCCGCGGACTGCGCTGGGACGCGCCCCTTCCGAGAAGGGCCGCAGAAACCAGTCCAGGAACCGCTGCTGGCGACCCAGCTCCCGATGATGCTTCCGGTTCGACTGGAGGTGGGGGTGACGAACTCCTATGTGAATGACAGTCGGGTTCGACGGCAGCCCTACATGGCGCCCGCGTCCGCAGCGCAGGCACAACACGACATGCAGGCCCCCTGCGGCGTGTGCCGCGCCTGCCGTAGCGGTCGGCCCTGCCAGCGCTGCGCTCCTCCTCCTGCGTCGTGTGACGCGCCGCATGCATCGTTGCCTTCCCGTCTGGGAACGATTGCCCGCTGGAACGAAGAATCGCAATACGCACCGGAGCCCGCCGAAGGATTGAATCCCATCGCACCTGAGACGCTCGAGGACGCCCCCCCTCAGGCCGCTCCCCCCGCCCCTGAATCGCGGCCACGCCCCGTCGGCAAGGAGCCCGCCCCGATCAACGGCGTGCACAAATCGCGCAAACCGTGGGGTCACGCTTCCGCGACTCGGCTGGCCAAGTTTGAAGAATCAGCGGACGCTTCTGAGTCAACCGGTCGCCAGCGCCTCAAACGATCGGCGGCGGAATAGTCGGCGCAATTCGCGGCATCCGGTGCCGACGCAAGCTGCGTCGGCCACGAATGCCACCGGGTGCCGGGTGGCGGGGTCAGAGCGGCTTCAGAAAATACGACATGTACAGCGCTCCGAGCATGGCATGTCGCCGCCGGTCTGCCGACAGTTTTGCCAGCGATGGGCCGGTGTGCGTGGAGTCCAACGCCCACTCAGGCTGCGTCGGCCACGGGGCGCGTGTCTCATCGCCGCTAGCGACATCGTCGGGACTTCGCTCTATGGATCGCCGGGATCCGGATCGCTTCACCCCGCCTCAATCCCACCACCACAGATGCTTCTGGGGCCGCTCGGCCTGCATCGCCTGATCGCGCTGTGCGGCCAGTTCTCCCGCGGAGTCGGCCTCATAGTCGGCCCCCTGCAGCACGTTGTCGGGAATGATTGTCACTCCCCCTCCGACTTGCGCCACGTACAGCGACTTGCCGATCACTTTGTGATTACTGAGGCTTTCCACCTGCCGCGGGACGTTGCGGGGGGCGATCGAGCCGCGTTCGGGATCGAGGAAGAGCTGCATTGGCCAACCGACTCGCTTGGCCAGTCCTTCCTGGCGGATCAGAGCCGCCAGCACCGTCAGGTCGAACAGGCTCTGCAACTCGGCAAATGCGGGAATCGCCGCCGCCAGTTCCGGAAACTTCTCGGTGAACTGCTTGCCGAACTTTTGCACGCTGGCGCGGGTGAACGGAGCGTTGGTCCGCTTTCCCGTTTCGGAAACCAGTTCTTCCTGCGCCAAAAGCTGGACGCGCTGGCCGCTCAAGCGATAGGCCAGGCCATCCGCGCTCCGCGCGAAGGGGTCATAGAGGGGGGTGAACCACCACCGTTGCATCGTATTCTCGCCCGCCCCCACGAGCGCCAGATGGCTGCGAAATCCTTTCACCGGAACGCGTTCCACTCCCACCGCCAGCCGTTTCATGTGAATGTCCGCTTCGACCAGCAACTCGGCGAAGTGCGATTCCGGCGGGACGCCAAACAGGCTCACTGTCTGCATCCCCAGGATCGTCCCCAGCTTTTCAAACTTGGCCTTCGCCTGGGCGGGGGAGAGGGTTCCGCTCGTCCGCGCCAGATATTCCTTGAAGCGGGCCAGGTTTTCCTCGGTGGGATCGATCGAGCAGCCGATGGTCCCCTCTCCGGCAGCGACCGCGCGGAGCGCCACCATCAGGTCGTCCAGACGGAGCGCCGGCCGCCCGGTGGAATTCCCGATCGCCCGTCCGGCACCATCCACGACGAAGCCTTCCGCAGGCCCGGCAATGACGATGTCGCGCGCCTCGGGATCGACGAACACGTAGTCGATCCGCTGCAGCCCCGCCAGATATTGCATGTCGCGCGTGACGTGCTCCCCGTCCTGCGCGAACGTCTCGCAGGCGGCTTCCAGCCGGAACAACGAGACCTTGCGGAGCGGGTGATACGTATTGAGATCGCCCGGCAGCGTCCGCCCCGCCAACTCCTGACGGCGTTTCTTGTCGAGTTGGCTGGTCTTGTCGGTCAACATCCTGGTGCGGACCACACCGTCAGTGTCGACCAGAACGCCGCTGCCCCCCCCTCCCTGCTGTCCGCCGCGACCCCCCTGGCCGCCGCCTCCCTGCTGCCCCCCTTGGCCGCCACCTCCCTGCTGTCCACCCCCTCCCCCCTGGCCGAAGCCTCCTCCTCCAGAGAGCTGTGCCCGCACCGCTTCCGGCAGAACCACGAGCAGAGACGCGAAGACCAGCGCCGCAATGCGCATCGAAGTACCAACTGACATGGCAACGTTTCCTGTCGAAGAGCCATTGATCCCGCTGCCGATACGATCGCTGGTTCCGCCGCCGAAATCAAGATGAATCACGCGGCCGAGCCATCAGGCCAGCGGGCCAGCGGATCGTCAGCCCGCTGCGTCAGCCTTGTTCACCTGGATTCCGGCAACAACGGTCCCAAGCCGTATTCAGACCACCTCCCAGTCACCAGTGCCTGAATATCGCGCGGCATCTGGGTCTCGTTCGGCCAGGGGCGCGGGTGTCCTTCTTCGGGAAACTTTCGCGTGGCGTCGATTCCCAGTTTTTGGCCGACGCCGCACATCGGCGCTGCATGATCGAGCATCCAGGCCGGACCCTCGTTGAATACCACGTCCCGTGCCGGATGGACGTTGGCCCCCACCTGGAACCAGACCGACTCCTCATCGTGCACGTCCACCTGTTCGTCGACCACGATCACGATTTTGGAGAACATCATTTGCCGCAGCCCCCACAGCGCGTTCATCACCTTGCGCGCCTGTTGCGGATAGGTCTTGCGAATGCTGACCATCGCCAGATTGTGAAACGCCCCGGCGCGCGGCAGGTTGCAATCGACCAGTTCCGGAATCTGAAGTTTGATCAGGGGAAGAAAGACCCGCTCCAGCGCCTTCCCCAACCAAAAATCCTCCATCGGAGGTTTGCCAACAAGCGTCGTCGGAAAGACCGGATTGGCCCGATGTGTCACTGCGGTGACTTGCAACTGTGGGGAATTCTCGCCGAGCGAATAAAAACCGCTGGAAGCCCCCAGCGATCCCCCCGGATGCCATGGCTCGGTGGGATCGATGTGCCCTTCAATCACCAGTTCGCAAGAGGCAGGAACATCCAGGTCGATCGATCGGCATTTCACCAATTCGAGCCCCTGCCCTCTCAGGAACCCGCCGAATTGGCACGCATCGAAGGGGGGTTCCAGGGGGGCCGCCGCCAGGAATGGCAGCGCGGGATCGCCCCCCAGAACGATCGCGACGGGCATCGGCTGGGCGAGTCGCCGGTATTCCAGAAAGTGGCGATACGCCTCCTGGTGTCGATCCCAATGCAGACGGCAGGTGGCGCGGTCGGCGATCAGCACCGGACACAATCCCAGACCCAGCGCTCCCCCCTGGGGGCTGCGGCTGAACAGGCACCCCTGCGGAATGGATCTCCCCTCGTCGAGCGGCCACCCCTGCAGCGCGGGCAATTCCCCCAGGTCCACGTCGCGCCCCAGCTTGATCACCTGTTGGCAGGCGCCGCTGCGCGCCACGCGCGGCGACCACTTCCCCGACTGCCCCAGCGCGGGAGTCCGTCTCAGTTTCTCCAACCAACCGTCGGTCGCGGGAGCCTGCATGGCGACAGTCAGGTGCTCGGCCAGTTCTTCGAATGACTGCACTCCCAGCGCCCGGCACATCCGGCGGTAGCTCCCCAGTAGATTGATCGCCACCGGCATCGTGCTGCCGCGCACCCGTTCAAAAAACAGCGCCGGCCCCCCTCCTGGCGACTTGCACACCCGGTCGGTGATTTCGCTGATCTCCAGCACCGGTTCGACCTCAGCGGCGATCCGCACCAGCTCGCCGGCATCCGTGAGGTCGTTGAGAAAGTCGGACAGACTGTCGTAGGGCATGGCGCGGCGCGGAAGGAGTGGCGGAGGTAAACCTCGCTGATTATACGTCCCCCGCCGCGCTGGCAACAACGCGGCGGCCCAAGCCGGTTCGCCTCCAGCCCGTCGGCGATCGCGGCCTGAGGGAGTGCCGCCATTGGCACCCCAGGAGTGGAAGCAGGCGGCCTAAACCGTGTCAAAATGTACCGATTGTTCCGAGGATAGGGTCAAGATGGATGGACGCGATTGTCGAAATAACTCACGAGGAGATCCTGTATTTCGACAAGGAAATTCGATCATGAGCTATCGCATTCGAAAGGGATTGCTGCTGTTGACGGTCGCAGGGCTCGGCTGGTCGATTGTTCACGCACAGACGAAAACGCCGGCAAAACCCCAGCGACTGCCGGAGGGGGCGCTGATGCGGGCGAAAGTCGCCAGTTCGCACAAAATCATGGACGGCCTGGTCGCGAAGAATTTTCCCGAGATCCGCGGCGGCGCCGAAGAGCTCGGACAAATCTGCCGCGGCACTGAATGGCAGGCCCATTCTGATCCGGTTTACGCACATCATCGCAGCGAACTGATCCGGCAGTCCAATAAACTGATCGACTCCGCCGACCAGGCGAATCTGGATGCCGCGACGTTTGCGTATATCAATGCATTGACGACGTGCATCAATTGCCACGACCACTGCCGCGACGTCCTGAAGATCGCGGACGTCAAACCGACGGCGAAGATCATTCAGATCCCGACGACCGACAGCGACGATGTGCCGACCGGCAAAAAGGTCGAACGACGGTAATGTCCCAGTCGCTGAGAGACTGAGGACCGGCCCGCTGGCCCGGGTTGCCATCAAGTCAACTCCTGGCCATTGCGCCTTTGCAGGTCGCGCGAATTGTGGGGCATGCTTCGTTTAAATGAGAATCCTCGCTCCGCATGCCGCCGTCGGAATCGTGCGCGGATCCATCGTCAGTGGGGCTTGATTGCCAGCACGGCATCCAAAGGTGAATTGGTTCGCCAACCTTGCACTTGGGTGAAGCCGGTGCGGAAGAGGAGTGCTTCGTATTCGCCAAGCGTCCGCTCCTTGCCCTCGGTACAGACCAGCATGTTGAGCGATTGCAGGTGCGCCCATTGCGGGCCGGACTTGTCTTCCAGCAGCAGCTTCTCGGCAATCAGAATGCCGCCTCCCGCGGGGAGCCGGTCGTGAATTCGACGGAGGAGCAGGAGGACTTTGTCTTCGCTCCAGTCGTGCAGGATCCGCCCCAGGGCGAACAGATCAGCCTCCGGCAGCGGGTCATCAAAGAAGTCCCCCGGCACGACGCGGATTCGCGACGCCACGGGCGAATCGGCGACGAACTCTTCCGCCAAGGTAGCCGCTTCCGGAAGGTCGAATACGATTCCTTCCAGATGCGGATACCGTCGGCAGGCGGCGATCGCCAAATGACCGGTCGCTCCCCCCAGATCGACCAATTGGCGAAAGGGGCTCAAATCGAATGCCGAAACGACTTGAGGTGAACTGATCACCCCCTGGCCGTGCATGGCGATCAGGAACTCCCGTTTCGATTCCTCGGTCCGGAAGAAATTCGAGAAGATCGGCTGGTCCCATCCAAACGCCTGTTTCCAGCGATGGCTCCCCTCGCGGATCGCATCTTCCAGGTGTCCCCACAGTGGCCACAGAAACTCGTTCGAGAAATTGATGTACCCGGTGATCCGCCGCGGACTCGTCTCGCACAGATAGGCCGACGCCTGCGGAGTGTTGACGTACTGCTGTTCCCGTTTTTCCAGCAGCCTCAGCCCCACGCACGCATCGAGCAGGCGCGTCAGGGCATCGAGATCAGCCGGTAGATCGCTGGCCAGAACCTCCGCGGATTGCGGGCGGCCTTCGAGGCGATCGAAGATCTCCAGCCGGACTGCCGCAAACATGATTTTGGAACAGCGGAATGCTTCCAGCAGATCGAGGACCGGGGCGGGATCGGGGGGAGTCAGATCGGTGGGCATGATGGATGCGGCTGGCGGGACTGGTCGTGGGAACCGAACGCACAAAGGAATACACAGCGCGGCCCATTGCCGCAACCAAAGGAGAGAATCGAACAGGACGGCACGGCGCGGCTGTTGGCCGCAACCAAAAGGGATTTGACCACGGATAACCCAGCGCGGCCTGCGGCCGCAACCGAATGAAATTGAACAGGAGCACGCAGAGATCGCAGAGGGAGAGACCGCAGAGACTCGACCGGCAAGCCGATCACGCGAT
>JBJXGA010000105.1:0-5086 GCA_046152955.1 Planctomycetales bacterium
CCGAGAATATCCCGGAACACTCGCTGTGGGTTCGCGTCGTCTATTCGAGTTGGTTTTACCTGTCGATCGCCAGCGGACTGGGGGCGATTGCCGGGTGGCTGGTTCTGGAACCGTTTTTTGACGACAAGTCTCGCGGCGACGGTGCGCACATTGTTGCGGCGTTTCTGATGTTCCCCACTGTCGCTGGTTTCATCGGATTGTTCTTGGGCTCGGGTGAAGGGGTTATGTGCCGCAACCTGCGGCGAGCGTGCCTGTCTGGAGCGGTCGGGCTGGGAGTGGGCTTTGTCGGGGGACTGATCCTTTGGATCCCGGTCGAAATCCTATTCCACGTGGCGCAGAGAGTTGCCTTTTCACTCGATGACAATCCTCGCGACGGGGAAATGCCACTGGGGTTCGGTCTCTTGGTGCTCATGATGGGACGGGGGTTGGCATGGGCTTTTTCCGCCTTACCCGCTGGACTGGGACAGGGGTTGGCGCTCCGCGACAAAAAGGTCTCGATCAATGGACTCCTGGGTGGACTGATGGGAGGCTTGGCGGGGGGGATGCTTTTCGATCCGATCGCCATGGTGTTTACGACCTCTGACGGGCAGGCCAACGCCAGTCGGGGGATCGGCTTTGCGATCATTGGCATTCTGGTCGGACTGTTCGTGGGGTTGGTGGACAGTTGGACGAAGTCCGCCTGGTTGCTGATGCGTCAGGGGCCCCTGGCGGGAAAACAATTCGTCCTGTATCGCGAGGCGACGGTGTTGGGGAGCGCGCCGCAAGCCGAGGTGTATCTGTTCAAGGACGCGGCGATCGAACCACGCCATGCCGTGATTCACAATCGCGGCGGCCGTTTTGAAATTGAAGATTGTGATTCCGCCGACGGGACGTATGTCAACGGCATACCGGTCACTAGCCAATGGCTGCAGGCGGGAGACCAGATCGTGTTGGGGAAGACGGTCCTGGAATTTGTCCTGAAGGAAACTGCTTGAAAGGGGTTGACTGTGCCGATCAGCGTTGAATGTCCGTCCTGTGGCAAGCGATTGAAGGCTCCCGATTCTGCCGCCGGGAAGAAGGCCAAGTGCCCACAATGCGGGACGCCGGTTCCGATTCCGGAAATGGTTTACGAGGCGGAAGAAGCGGAAGAATCCTACGGATTTCAGGATCCCAGCCTGGACGAATACGACGCTCCCGAGGCGGACGACGGCCGCAAGCCGTGTCCGGCCTGCGGGGAAATGATCATGGCCAAAGCGGCGAAGTGTCGGTTTTGCGGCGAGATATTTGATGCCACCCTCAAACGCCGCGAGAAGAAACGGGCCAGCCGGAGTTCGTCAGATGATGACACCGATTTGTCCACGGGCGATTGGATCTTTTGCATTCTTTGCGCCGGCATCGCCTGTATCTTCGGGATTGTCTACGCCATCCAGGGGAAACCCAAAGGGGCCAAGATGATCGGTGTGGCGGTGGCAGCAGCCATCTTTTGGAATATAATCCGATTTGCAATCCTGGCGGTCGTTGGCCAATAAATGTCCGCAATTACCACCTGCGAATGTGGCGCGAAGGTCCGTTTGCCCGAAAATTCCGGCAAGCGCGCGTTTCGCTGTCCGGCCTGTAAAGCGGGGATCGCGCTGACCGTCGAGGCCCGCGTGTTGTCGGCGACGAGGCTGGGGGCCGGCCAGACCGCCACCTGCCCATTGTGCCAAAGCGCGATTGCCGCCGAGGAGGCGGTGGTCGCCTGCCCCGCCTGCGACCAGATTCACCATCGGGAATGCTGGGCCGAAGTCGGAGGATGCGGGACGTACGGCTGTGTACAAGCCGTCCCGTTGGAAAAAGGGGCCTCCGCTCCCCCCGTCCCGCTCTCGGCCTGGGGCGACGAAAAGGATTGCCCGGCGTGCGGCGAAAAGATCAAAGCGATCGCCCTGAAATGCCGCTATTGCGGCACGGCGTTCGACACGGTTGACCCCTTGACGCTGGCCGACATGCGCCGCCGCGTCCATACGAGCGAACGGGCTTCGACCTTGCAGAAATCGGTGATTGCGTTGTTCGTGCTGAGCCTCCCGGGATGCCTGGCCCCGTTGACGCTGGTCGTCGGGGCCATCGTTCTCTTGCCCAGGGAAGCCGAATTAAAAAAGGCGGGACCGACGTTTGTCGTCCTGGGATATTCCTCCCTGGTCCTCTCGACGATATATTCAGTATTGATCCTGGTGTTCACCATCTACAAATTCATGGGCTGATCTGGTGTCCGGCTCGTTCGATACTTCCGCCGCGCGATCGCCGACCGCGGACCTGGGGGCCTGTCCCGCCTGCCTGCGGTCGATCCCTCAGGGGGCTCTGACGACCGTCTGTCCGGAGTGTCATCGCGCTCACCACCGCGACTGCTGGCAGGCTTCAGGCTGCGCCGCCTGCACGCCGGAGGAAGCGGCCGTTGAACCGATCTATCTCCCCCCGGCAGCCAACGTGTTGCGGATCACCGAGGAGCAGCTCCACCAGGCGATTCCGACGCGCGTCTGGACCCCCCCCGCACCTGCCTCGCGCCCCGCTGCCGTACTGCCCCTTCCCGCCCCCCCGCCGCGCCGTACTTCGCGCCTGGCGATCGCCGCGTTCGTCGTCGCCCTTCTGGGCATTCCCCTGTTCGGCCTGGTGACCGGCCTGGCGGCGATCATCATGGGATGCATCGCGCTGGCGTCGCTTCCCCGACGGCAACCGGGGGGCGGGCTGGCCGCCGCCGCCATTCTGGTGGGGGCGCTGGATGTCGTCGGCTGGACGGTGGGGCTGGCGCTGTATACCTATGATCGGAATCCGGGGGTCAGTTCGGCGGAGTTCGAGCCGGATCCGGCGGCGCTGGACGAACTCCCTCCGCACCTCAAGCGAACGATGCAGTCCAACGTGCTGATCGAGTGTCGCGGCGGGCTCAGCCGACTGGGGGCGGCCGGTTTGGGATCGGGAGTCATTTTGGAGATCAATTCCGGCCAGGCGCTGATCGTCACGAATCGCCACGTGATCGATCCTGACTTCGACGACGCCGCGACGGGTGAGCGCGCCGGCCTGCCGCCGGAGGGGTCGATTCACGTCAAACTGGTCGGACAACCCTCCACATCCGGACGCGTGCTGTGGATGGCGCCGCATGGGATCGATCTGGCGGTGCTGGCAGTGACAGTGGCATCCGCCGAAGCGCAGGCGGCCGTGTGGGACTGGGAACGAAAATCGCAAATCGGCGCCAGCGTGTTTGCGATCGGCAACCCGCACGGACTGGGTTGGACGCATACGCAAGGGACGATTTCACAGCTCCGCACCCAACTCCGCGGCAGCCGATCGATCCGCGTGATCCAAACCAGCGCCGCGATCAACCCCGGCAACAGCGGCGGAGGACTGTACGACGAGTTGGGGAATTTGATCGGCATCAACACCTGGACCCAGGACAAACGGTTCAGTGAAGGATTGGGATTTGCCATCGCCTTCGGCACGCTGCGGGACCTGGCTCCCCCGATCCCCAGACTGGCCTTGACCCCCGAAAAAGCGGAGCCGTGATGAGCGCCCTGCGACTGCGACGATTGACCGCCGATCATCAGAAGCTGCGCGACTATTGCGAGCGGCACCCCCGCCTCACGCTGCTGACGGCGCAGGGCGATCCTCCGGAGTCGTACCAGGTCCAATACAAGATCAAAAGCCTCCGCCGCGTGGACGAACGGCTCGATCCGGTCGGGTTGCACGTGGTAGAGATCCAGTTGCCGCGCGACTATCCGCGCGTCCCGCCGCAATGCCGAATGCTGACCCCCGTGTTCCACCCCAATATCGCTCCGCATGCGATTTGTGTGGGGGACCATTGGAGCGCCGGAGAACCGATCTCATCGATCGTGGCCCGAATTGGAGAAATGCTGGCGTTCCAGAGCTACAATACCAAAAGTCCCCTCAACGGAGAGGCGGCGCGATGGGTCGATGAAAACCAGGATCGGCTTCCGCTCGATCAGGTGAATATGCTGCTGGACGAACCCGCACCGGTCCCCCCGCCGCAGTGCCCGGCGCCCCCCCCTCCCCGCCCCGCAGCCAGCGCGGAAGGAACCCCCGACCCCTCCGGGACGATCGCGGTGCGCTGCGCCGCATGCGACTCAGCGTACCGCGTCGCCATCGAACATCAGGGAAGGCGCGTCCGTTGCCGCAAGTGCCAAGCCATCATGACGGTCCCCGTCGCTCCGCCGGAGGGGTAAATGGCCGCCGCTCCCGAGTCCACGCTCGATGCGCCGATCGGCGACACCCGACGATCGAAACATCATCGCGCCTACCTGGGCCTGGCGATCGCGGTGATTGTAATCGCCTGCGTCCTGGAGGTTCGTTCCGACCAGCGGGTCGCGCTCTTCTGTTTGCCGCAGTTCCCCTTGCCAGAGAGTTGCGGCTCGCGCGTCGTGCTGGGGATCAATTGCCCAGGGTGCGGGCTGACGCGGAGCCTGGTCCATCTGGCGCATGGCCGCCTGGCCCAGTCGCTGGAGGTTCAGCCAGTGGGATGGGTCATCGCTCTGGCGATCCTGTTACAGATTCCCTATCGGCTCACCGCACTATGGCGCGGAGTGGCCGCCCCCCTGGGACATCGCTTTCCGCAGGTGTTTGGACTGTCGCTCGTGGCCGTGCTGATCGGAACCTGGCTCGTCCGAATGATCCTGCCGCTGGTGCGTCCCAATTGAACCGGCTGCCCGTCAAGGCTCCGGCGGCTTCGTGCCTGTGCCAAGGTGCCAAGGAACGGCTTGAAATCGTGTTCCAATCTGCCAAGCCGAGGGTCAACAAATCCTATTATCGCAGTACGATCCAAGAGCGGTGCGTAATCCCACTGTCGATCGAATCGCATTCGGTCACAACCAGCGCGAACCCCTTAGCCGCCACGAATTCGTTCACTCCCCGTGGCACGTCGCAGTCGTCCCACGCGACCTGAGCCGAAAGCGCGTGCAACAATCAGATAAAGGCCTCCCGACCCCCGTGACATGAAGTCACGGGTGAGCGAGATTCGTCGGCTAGAACCGGCTTCCTTGGTAGAAGCAAGACCCCCGCGGGCTTGTCCCGCGGGTGAATCAGATTCGTGCGAGCGGACGCCGTGCATGGGAATCTGATTCACCCG
>JBJXGA010000112.1:0-17984 GCA_046152955.1 Planctomycetales bacterium
GGCCTCGGTTGCGCAGTGGGACCAAGGCCAAGTCGCATTTGCGCTGGAGCGTATCGCCAATAAGAATTGCCCATTGTGTTCGATGTACCAAGGGCGAACATGCGTCCCCTGAGCATATGGCTTGATCAGCGCTGCGCTACCCACTTCCTCGGATATCAGCCTTTCGCGCGTTGCCTCATTGATCACGAATACTTCGGTAAGCCCCGTCAGCACCCCTCGCAGCACCTTTGCTTCGGGCCACTTGGAAAGCGGCCTTCCAGAATCCGCGATCTTTCTTCGCAGCGCAATGACTTCATCAGGATCGAGCTCCCAAGCGTCTTCCCCGAGACCCCGTGTGCCCATCGTTGGAGATCTAGCGATGACTTCGGACAGATTCTCCGGAGGCGCACCGCTTGTCAGCCACTTGAACAGATTCATCGTACCGCCCGGCGGCCGCTTTTTCAGAATCGGTATTGTGGGGCGGATCATCTCGGCGTCCTCAAACGGCTAAAACTCGCCAAAGTCGATCATCGACTCGATGCCGAGATTCGAACTGAGGAATCGTCGCAGCGGCGCACCGAAATTACCCCGCACCCAACTTCCCGACGTGATAAACCCGAGCCGGCCCCCGGATCGAAGTAGATTCGAACCGACTTCGAAAAAATACGTGAAGATGTCCGCTACCCCGTGATAGCTCTGAAAGCACCGCTCCCAATGCGGTTTGTACGGTGCCAGCCATTCCTGCCGAATATACGGCGGGTTCCCCACGACGATGTCGAATCCCCCATTCGCGAACACCTCGGGAAACGCCGCGTGCCAGTCGAACGCCTTGGGGTGAACGGCCGGGTCGCTGACAACGCTGTTCCCCTCGCAGATCGAGTGGTCAAGGCTCGTCAGCACTTTGCCTCGCTGCGCCGTCTTGATCCACAGGCTCAGACGGCAGATTTCAATCGCCTCGGCGTTGAGGTCGACCCCGTACAGATTGTTTTGGAGGATCTGCCGGTCGAGATCGAACAGCGTCCGATGCCCGCGCAGCTCTTCGATCCGGTCGTTCACAACTTGATACGCGGCGTGCAGTTGGTCGAAGGCTTCAATCAAAAACGCACCGCTGCCGCACGCCGGGTCGAGCACACGAATCGTCGCCAGTTCATCCTGCCAAGCCTCCCAGAACTTCACCAGCGTCTCGCGTTGCGGCTTGTTGATCGCGTCGAGATCGTAGACGCGCGGGTCGGCCAATGACTTCGCTGCCGTGCCGGTGGTGCGCTGGACATGTGTTTCGCGAAGTCTTTCGAAACGATCGGCAAGGACGCCCCCCAGCGTCTGTTCGACGATATAGCGGGTGATGAACGCCGGAGTGTAAAACGCCCCTTCCTTCTTCCGGCGCGTCTTGTGCTTTTCTTTCCCCAGCGCCGGGGACAGCCCTTCCAACTCGTTGCGCAGCAATTCCAGATCGGTGATTGACTGCTCGAAGATATGCCCCAGGATGTCGACGTCGATCAGAGCGCGTTCGTCGTTCGCCGCTGGGCTCGCATTGGTTGCTGGCCCCCGCGTTTCGATGGCAGGTGTCGCAGTCAAAGCCACTTGATACGCCGGCCGGTAGTCGTATTCGGCCAGATCGCGGAAGCAGGTGCAAACCGCATCGGGCACATTCAAACCGTCAAGCAACGTGTTGGGCGCAAACAGGCCGCCGTTGTACGCGGGAATGTTGAGATTGGTGTTTCCTTGGTCGATCGCGCGGAACAGGCCGCGGAAGTTCTCCCAGATGGGCCGCGGATGGTACGGGTCGCGGTGTTCCCACGCCTTGCGAATCGAGTCGGCCGGGAGCAATCCCCGGTCTTCGCAGAACGCACAGAACAGAACCCGATCCAGCAGCTTTTGCGTGCAACTCAAGAGTTGTTCCCGCGGCACCGCGGGGTTCGCGCGGCAGAGATGGTCGAGCGCGTCCTGCCGCATGTCGCCGTACCGGACGTAAAACTGCTTCGTCAGGTCGCGACCAACCTTTTCAGACGCCGCATGCAAATCGTACAAGTGGCAGCGTCCCGCCGCAGGAACGACCCGTTCCGCGCCGAGCAGGAATACGAGCTTCTTCAATTGGCCTTCATCGTTCGCCAGCCGGTCGATGTCAAACGATTCGTAGGTTCGCTGATCGGCCCCCTTGGAGTAGAGTCGGGTTTGCCGCATCGACGTGACGACCATCCAATCACATTTCAGATTGATGGCATACCGGTAACCCTGATCGACGGCCGACATCCGGCGCCCGGCAAACGGCACATCCAGCGGGTCGCGCGGACCTTTGCCTTCGACAGCGACGATGTAGTCTTTCTTGTCGGCCGTGAAACGCCCGAGCACAGCATCGGCGAATTTGCCGTCGACTTCAACGTGCTGCTCACGCGACAGCGTATAACGGTCGCCCCCGTCGACGGGCCGAGTGTAGCCGAGCAAGTCGCAAAAAAGCAGCGTAAAGAAATCCGGGAGCAGTTCTGTTTCCTTGAGGCTGTCCCCCTGTGTGGAATTCAGAAGCTCCGCCCACCTCTCAACCTGTGGCCGGGCCGCCATCACCTGGGACGACAACTCAAACCCCGACAGGTGCGGTCGCAACACATCCGGCCGGAAGAGCGGCTTGGCTTCGACGGGCAAGTCATTTCTCCGAAAGGGGATGGCTGTGCTGGAGACCGCTCAGTCGGCGTGCGGCCGTTGGCGCCGTCCCGAAAGCGATCAAACCGAGTGTATCCTACACTCCCGACACGAACAACGCGCGTCGCCGCCGCCTGCCTGCGCAAGCCCAACGGGACCGCCGGTACCGGTCGAAGAGAATTCCAAGGTTTTGGTTGGGGCCGCCTGTTTGCCTCTGTACGCCTCCGTTCACTGGCGCAAAGAACCGTTCACTGGCGCAAAGAACCGGTCACTGGCGCAAAGAACCGGCAGCCGGGTTCACCCCGGCGGGTCGGCTCAGCCGGTTCAAAGCAAATGAAAGCTCAGGGAAGCGGAGACGCTTGACCCCATCGACGCGGCCGGGCCACTCGCCGCGAGTGTATTCGCGGCATCGATTTGAAAGTGACGGTCGGTATGCCAACGCCAACCCCACCACGCTGACCGAGCGGCAAGCCGCCATACTGGCGTTCATTCGCCGCCGCCCATTTCCCCGACGGTCCGCGAGGCAGCCACCGAACTGGGCTACATTGGTCGTCGGCGTCCTGAGCGTGCTTGCGACCGGTGCCGCAATCGCATTCGTCGTTTTGCGGTAGGCTGGTGCAGCGTACAAACGGCGGCCTGCAAGCCGGTCGATTACAAACCGGTAACCTCCGCAAAGCGATCTGGAATCAGCAGTTGGGAATGTTCAAAATCTTCACATTCCCTTCTGTGCCAGGTTCCCCGGTATGCCACGTGTCCCCCCAATGCGGTACTGTCCCGGCTGCGGACGTCTCGTCGACCGCGAGGGAGATTGCCCGTTTTGCGTGACGGAGGAAGCCGGGGGCCCTGGCGGCAGACGATCCGCGCTCATCGAACTGGCGCTGTGGCTGGTCGTGGTATTGCTAGTGATCGCCGGTTGCGTCTTCGTGCTGATGATCTGATCGCAGACACTGCCGTTTGTTCAGCACGCAGACCCTGGTGGGGTGGGGTGTGCCCAAATTCACTGGCAGCCCTTCCGACGTAGCCACATTCGCCAGAATGTGGGTGATCGCTGCTCCGCCCACGTTTTGGCAAACGTGGCTACCGCCAGGATTCACGGGCACACCCGTGGGGTGGCGATCGCCTTCCGGAGACTTGACTTGACGATGTGTACGGATGTATCATAGTGTTTCCAAACGATCGCGGCCATCGTATTGTGCGTCGGGGTGGGACGCTGGAGACTTCCGCTTTGGGTGCGTCACTTCATCTGGGAGCGGCGGATTGCGACTCCGCCCATCACCGGCCAACTGGCGTTACCTACACCAGCCGGCTTACCCTGCCATCACCGGCCAGCTTACGCTGGGCCGTTCGCCTGGTGGGGGGGTTGAGATGTACGAAGAATACGGGAAAAGACCCCTTTCGTAAAAGTTTGACGATCTTTGGAACCCGCCGTTCCGGAACTGCCGGTCGATTAAGAGGTTGTGACGCACGCTCCAAATATGGACAAATGTCCATATTTGAGTCCTTCTTTGGAGGCGTTGCCCATCGTTGACGCGGACTTCGGCCACACACGGGGGTGGGAGTCGCTGGAAGCATCGCGATTTCTCCCCATCCCCGACAGTTCCCCTATCAATTGGAACGGAGAGGCGAATGTGCAGTTACCACCAACACGGGGGAACGAAGAGTTGGGGGTCAGGCTCGCAGTCCAATTGGCGGGCGGATACCTGTCTGGCCTCTCGGGAATTCACCTACTTAACATCAATGGGCTTTGGGATCAAAGTCTGAAACGCTTGGCCATCTATGGTGAGGACCGATCTACAACTTGTTGATGCGTCACATGTTATGATTGTCGATCCATAGAAATCGCGTTGGCATTCTATGGGCTTCTATGGCAATCTATGGATTTCTATGAATTCTCTCGGCGATTTTGAGCATTTTTGACCGGCACCCGTGCCCGATGCAACTCGTTCCGGTCCGCCACGGGGCCATCGCTGGCAAGTTTGTTGGTGAACCGGCGGTGACGGGCCACGTTCGCGGCGCAAATGACCACCCGCATTTTTCGCCGCTCTGACCCGCCACCCGGCTGCTCAATGCCTGGCCAACTGCCTCAGGACGTAGTGCAGGATGCCGCCGTGGCGATAGTAGTCGACCTCGACTGGCGTATCGATTCGGCACGTTGTCTGGAACTTGACTTTCGCGCCGTCGGCCTTTGTCGCCGTCACTGAAATGGTCTGCAAGGGCTGCACGTCGGCCGGGAGGTCGATGTCGAAGACTTCGCTGCCATCCAGTCCCAGCGATTCGCGGCTCTCTCCTTTTTTGAATTCCAGGGGGAGCACTCCCATCCCCACCAGGTTCGAGCGGTGAATCCGTTCGTAGGAGACGGCGATCGCCGCGCGGATTCCCAGTAAAAACGTCCCTTTGGCGGCCCAGTCGCGGGACGAGCCGGTGCCGTATTCGGCCCCGGCCAGCACCACCAGCGGCGTGCGGGCGGCTTTGTACTTGAGTGAGGCGTCGTAAATGGACATGGCTTCGCCGGTCGGCAAGTAGCGCGTCACTCCCCCTTCGGTCCCAGGGGCCAGCAGGTTCCGCAAACGGATGTTGGCGAACGTCCCGCGGGTCATCACGCGGTCGTTGCCGCGGCGGGCGCCGTAGCTGTTGAAGTCGCGGACGGGAACGCCCGCCCCTTGCAGGAACAGTCCTGCCGGCGAGTCGGGCTTGATCGACCCGGCCGGGCTGATGTGGTCGGTCGTGACCGAATCGCCGACTGAAACCAGCACGCGGGCCTGGCGAATCGGCCCGATCGCCGCCGGCTCGGCCGGCATGTCGACAAAGAAGGGGGGCTCCTGGACGTAGGTGCTCGACGGATCCCAGGCGTAGAGATCTCCCGCGCTGCTGGGAATCGCCTGCCACTCGGGAGGCCCCTGTGTCGCCTGCGCATATTCGTCGGTGAACGTTTTGGGGCTCATCGACGAGGCGATGCAGTCGGCGACTTCCTTCTGGCTGGGCCAGATGTCCTTGAGAAAGACCTCATTTCCCGCCGGATCGCGCCCCAGTGGCTCCGTGGAGAGATCAATGTCGGTGGTGCCGGCGATGGCGTAGGCCACTACCAGCGGCGGACTGGCCAGGTAATTGGCTTTCACCTGCGGGTTGATTCGCCCTTCGAAGTTGCGATTCCCCGAGAGGACCGCGGAAACCACCAGGTTCCCCTGCTTCACCGCTTCCGAAACTGCCTCCGGGAGCGGGCCGCTGTTGCCGATGCAGGTCGTGCAACCGTATCCCACGGTCTGAAATCCCAAAGCGTCGAGCGATCGGTCGAGCCCCGCCTTGCGGAGATAATCGGTGACGACGCGGCTTCCCGGCGCCAGGCTGGTCTTGACCCACGGCTTCCGTGCCAGTCCCCGCGCGACGGCGTTGCGGGCCACCAAACCGGCGCCAATCATCACCGAGGGATTGCTGGTGTTGGTGCAGCTCGTGATCGCCGCAATCACCACGGCGCCATCGCCGATCCGCGCCGATCCTCCCGCGGTCTTGATCTCCACCTCGGTCGCAGGCTGCGCGCGGCCAAACGTTCCAGCCAGATCCTTGCGCCACTGCGCCTTCATCTGCGAGAGCAGCACCCGATCCTGCGGACGCTTGGGGCCAGCCATCGAAGGAACCACCGCTCCCAGGTCGAGTTCCAGGCGGCTGGTGTAGCCCGGTTCCGGAGAGGTCGCCGTCCGGAACAAGCCCTGCTCCTTGTAGTAGCGCTCCACCAGATCGATTTCGTTCTTCGTCCGGCCGGTCCGTTCCAGGAACCGCAACGTCTCGACATCGACGGGGAAGAAGCCCATCGTGGCCCCGTATTCCGGCGCCATGTTGGCCAGCGTGGCCCGGTCGGGAAGACTCATGGCATCCAAACCCGGCCCGAAGAACTCGACGAACTTGCTGACGACTCCGTGTTTGCGGAGCATCTGCGTCACCGTCAATACCAGGTCGGTCGCCGTCGAACCCTCGGGCAATTCCCCCGACAGTTTGAACCCGACCACCTCGGGGAGCAGCATGTAAATCGGCTGTCCGAGCATCACCGCCTCGGCTTCGATTCCCCCCACTCCCCAGCCGACCACTCCCAGCCCGTTGATCATCGTCGTATGGCTATCGGTTCCCACCAAGCTGTCGGGAAACGCGGTCCCGTCTCGCGTCAGGACCACTTTGGCCAGGTATTCCAGATTCACCTGGTGGACGATCCCCGTGGCCGGGGGGACGACGCGAAAGTTGTTGAACGCCTTTTGGCCCCAGCGCAGAAATTTGTAGCGTTCCAGGTTGCGCTCGAATTCCAATTCGACGTTCTGCCCCAGCGCCTCCGCCGTGCCGAAATTGTCAACCTGCACCGAGTGATCGATCACCAGATCGCAGGGGACCAGCGGATTGATCTTTTTGGGGTCGCCCCCCATGCGGACCATGGCGCTGCGGAGCGCGGCCAGATCCACCACGGCAGGAACGCCGGTGAAGTCCTGCAACACGACCCGACCGGGCATGAAGGGAATTTCGACTTGTTTGGGGGCCGCGGCATTCCAGTTCGCCAGATCGACGACGTGGCTTTCGGTGACGATGAAGTTGTCGAGCTTGCGCAGACACGCTTCCAGTAGCACGCGGATGGAAAAGGGAAGCGAATCGATCGGACCGACGTTCGCCGCCGCCAGCTTGGGCAGGCTGTAAATCGTGAATTCGCCGCTCTGGGTCTTGAGCCGGGTTTCGGCTCCAAAAGGGTTGCCGGAAGGCATGTGGTCACTTTCTAAGAAAATTGCCGCGGCGGTCTCCGCCAACTCCCGTGGAGCGGATTCCAAGCCGAAACATGGAATGTAACGCGCGCTGACGCGGATGAAAAGCCGGAAAAAAGGGGAACCGCAACGCCGCCATCATCCGTCACAGCAGGAAGAAGTCCAGGGGGTGAGGTTCACTGCGCGGCACATGGCCGGAAGCGAAACAAGAATTGAACAGCAGCACGCGGAGGAAGCAGAGAAGTATGCCGACTTCGGCCGCGACGAGGAGGAGGATCAGCCTCCTCACCAATTTCACCCTGAGTGCAGCACATGTCCCGGACGAAATGTCTCTGCGTCCTCTGCACCCTCCTGTTCATTTTTTTCCTTTGGTTGCGGCCCCAGGCCGCGCTGTGCCTTCATGTTCAAATTTTCCCTTTGGTTGCAGCCCACCTGGGGTGTACTCCGCGACCACAGGCTACTCTGTCAAATCGCTTCGCAGTTGTTCTTGGTCCTGATCCGTCAGACTTTCTCGTTTTCCCTATTGATGCCCCGCTTCGCAATCCGGAGTTCTCGTGTTGCGAAAACCGTCGCGCCGTGACAAGATTCTGCCGGATTGCGATACAACGATCGCAAAGCGGCCGTGTGCCGCTTCCAGGTCACTGCCAGACGAGCGCTCATCACTCCTTCACCAACATCGCCATGCCACTTCGCGGTCTGTTCGTCACCGGAACTGACACCGGAGTCGGGAAAACGTGGGTGACGGCGGGGATCGTGAAGTGCCTGCGGGCGCGAGGCATGTCGGTCGGCGCCTACAAACCGGTCGCCAGCGGATCGGTCCCTGGGCCGCACGGGCCGGAATGGGAGGATGTCGAGCGGCTGGCGGAGGCGGTGGATCGAGCCTTTCCGTCGGAAATGGTCTGCCCGCAGCGTTTTCAGGCGCCGCTGGCCCCTCCTGCCGCTGCCGAGCGGGAAGGAAAAGTGGTTGACGCCGCGCGCTTGCAGTCAGGCGCCGCCTGGTGGTCTGGGCGTGTCGAGGCGCTGATTGTCGAAGGGGTGGGGGGACTGCTGGCTCCCCTGGCGATTGGGGTCAATGTGGCGGATTTGGCGGTCGAATTGGGGTTTCCGCTGCTGGTCGTCGCCCGGCGGTCGCTGGGAACGCTCAACCACACGCTGCTGACGCTGGAGGGGGCTCGATCTCGTGGTTTGCAGGTGGCGGGAATCGTCCTGAATCAGGCGACCCCACCTGATCCTGATGACTTGGCCTGGGCCACCAATCGGTCGCAACTGGCAGCCTGGACCGAGATTCCGATTTTGGCCGAACTGGACCATTCTCCAGGGTCGGACTTGCTTCGGTGTGAAGCATTCTTCACAATACAGTGGGAACAGTTGCTCGCCGAGGGGAAGCTGCGTTGATATCGCACACTCGTCCGGCAGCACTCCACCCCTGAAGTGACGCGTCTGCCGCGAGGAAGTTGCATGGGAGCAGAACTGGTATGTCGAGAATGCGGCAAGCGATTGCCGATCGACCAGGCTCCTCCCACCGTTGCCTGCCCTCGTTGCGGGGCCTTGCTGCACATCGTCGATCCGGAGGCCGACACCGAGGCGTGGCGTCCTCCGGGAAGCGACGTGATGACAGCGGCGGAAGCGTCGGGAGGATCGGGAGGATCCGATTCCTGGAAATCGGCCGCCGCCGTGCTGGACGCTCCCGGCTCCAAGCCCCCGACTCCCGATAAGCCGGGGAAAGCTGGGAACCGGACCACCGTCTACGACCTGCCGCCGGTCTCCGCAATCGACGCCCCTCCGGAAGAGGGGACGGAGCGCGGCGATGACGAGGGGCGGCGCCTGGTGGCGGCCCCCTCCACGGAAAGCCCCTCGCGGGAAACCACGGCAACGGTCGGACCGTCCCCTCCCTCCCGGATGGCAACGACGCTGTTGATCAGTTATGCCAGCGCGGTGACCCTCGTCTGCCTGTACCTGGCCTACCTGCTGAGCCAGCGCAATCCACTTCTGGATCTCCCCGATTTGGAGCCCCCCCAGGCGAAGAAGGGACAGCGCCTGACTCTTCGGTATGCGCTCCCTGAGCGGCCACAACCCCCGTCCCATACGCTGCGGCTGGGACAGTCGCGGCGATTTGGATCGGTGCGCGTCACCCCGCTGCGCGTCACGCGCGGAGCACTCGATTTCGAGTTTTTCGATCCCGCGGACGAGCGGTCCCGTCCTCGCAGCGCGCCGGTGCTCAAGTTGCACCTGCGGCTGGACAACGTTTCGAGCGATCAGGAATTCGTCGCGCTGGATCAGCGGCTGGTGTTTGCCAAGGAACCCGACAAGCGGAAATTCGGCGCGTTCAAAGCCAACAATTTCGTCTGCGGCGTCAATGACCGCGCGCACCATGATCGGCACGTGCTGGTGTACGACCTGTCCCCGGAAAGCCCCTGGAGCGTCCGCGGCGAAAATCTGGACCGCCAGTTGAAGCCGGGAGACTCGGTGGAGGTCTTTATCCCCACCACGGAAGAAGGGTGGGACGCGCTGGCGGGGGACCTGGTGTGGCGTGTTCACCTGCGAAAAGGATATAATCCGCAGTCCCTGCGGGGCGTCACGACGCTGGTGGAGGTGATCTTCAATAGTTCGCAGATCACCGAGGATGCCGTGGAGGTCGCGAGTCGACTGAATACCGAATTTTGACAGCCGGTGGTGTAATCCGTTACCTGTTTTTCTGGGAGACGATCGATGACGAGGCAGACACGTCGCGAATTTCTTGAGAACACTCTGTTGACGGCCGCCGCGTCGGCGATGGCCGGAGGGTCGCTGTACCGCACCGCGCTGGCCGACCAGCAATCGACCAGCCCCTCGGAACGGCTCCGGGTGGCGATCGTGGGACTCAACGGGCGCGGTCAATCGCACCTGGGGGCGTTCGCCGGCCGCCAGGATTGCGAAATCGTCGCCGTCTGCGACCCCGACGAAGCGGTGGGGCAGAACAAAGGGGTCGCCGAAGTCGAAAAACGGACCGGCAAGAAGCCCGCGTTTTACGTCGATGTCCGCAAACTGCTCGAGGACAAGAGCATCAACGTCGTGTCGATCGCCACCCCGAATCACTGGCATGCGCTGGCGGCGATCTGGTCGATGCAATATGGCAAGGACGTGTACGTCGAAAAACCGGTCAGCCACAACGTCACGGAAGGGCGGCGGATCGTCGATACGGCGCGGAAGCATGGCAAGATCTGCCAGACCGGCACGCAGAGTCGCTCCAGCGTCGGTACGCGACAGCTCATGCAGTTCATCCATGAAGGGGGGATCGGCGAAGTCAAACTGGCCCGCGGATTGTGCTACAAGTCGCGCGGTTCGATCGGTCCCCGCGGCAATTACGCCGTCCCCGCCGGCGTCAATTACGACGTCTGGTGCGGTCCGGCGCCGATGAATCCCCTGACGCGGAAACAGTTCCATTACGACTGGCACTGGCAATGGGATTACGGCAATGGCGACCTGGGGAACCAGGGAATTCACCAGATGGACCTGGCCCGCTGGGGCCTGGGGGTCAACGACCTGGGACAGGGTGTCCTCAGTTACGGCGGACGACTGGGTTACGAAGACGCCGGCGAAACGGCGAACACTCAGGTTTCCATCCATGACTACGGCGCCAAGACGCTGGTCTTCGAAGTCCGTGGCCTCCCCACGACCGACCTCCAGGGATCGCGCGTGGGAGTCATCTTCTATGGCACTCAGGGATACGCCGTGATGGGGAGCTACGAAGGGGGGGTGGTGTTCGACAAAGATGGAAAGGAAGTCCACAAGTTCAACGAAGGGGGCGACCACTTCGACAACTTCGTCAAGGCGGTTCGAAGCCGCAAGGTGGACGACCTGCACGCCGACATCGAACAGGGGCACCTCTCCAGCGCCCTGTGCCATCTGGGGAACATCTCCTACCGCATGGGAGAGGTGGTCTCGGGGACGGAAATCCAGCGGCGACTGGAAACGGTCAAGTCGAAGGACGAATGTCTGGAAACGTTTGAGCGCGTCAAGGTCCACCTGGCGGCCAACAACATCAGTCTCGACGCGGCGCGGATGCATTTTGGCGCGCCGCTCGTCGTGGATGGCAAGGCCGAGGTCTTCATGGGAGACATGAGCAACGCGGCCAATCCGCACCTCACCCGCAATTACCGCAAGGGATTCGAAGTTCCGTCGACAGCCCAACTGGTGTAGGAGGCCCAACCGACCCTCCCCTCCCCGCGAGCGTTCCTGCTGAACCCGGTTTCCGCCTGAAACCGGGTTCAGTTATTTGCGAGATTTCCCATGCTCACCTCCGCCAGTCGCCAGCGAGACTTTCCCTCGCTGACGGGAAAGACCTACCTCAATACGGCCGCCGAGGGGATTCCCCCGCTAACGGTGCGCGACGCGCTGACACAGTATTGGCAGGACAAACAACTCGGGATGGATGGCCGCGTCCCGCATTTCGCCCAGCTCGAAGGGGCCAAGGCGCTGGTGGCCGAGCTCTACGGCCTGACCCCCGCCGAAATCGCCATCTGTTCCTGTTCATCGGAAGCGTACAACCTGGCAGCGCTGGCGCTGCGACTGCAGGACGGGGACGAAGTGGTCATCAACGACCTGGATTTTCCCGCCGGGGCGACTCCCTGGCTCCAGGCCGATTGTCCGGCGACGGTCAAAATCTGGCGCGCGCGGGGCGGGGTGCTGCGGGTCGAAGATCTGGCCGATCTCCTGGGGCCTCGAACGCGGTTCGTCACCACCTCGCTGGTGAGCTTCTTCAATGGCTACATGATCCCCCTGCGGCAATTTGTTGAGACGGTCCGCCGCCATTCCCCGGCCCTGCTGTCGGTGGATGTGACGCAGGCGCTGGGACGCATTCCGCTCGATTTGTCGGGGGTCGATCTGATCGTCAGCAGCACGCACAAATGGATCCTCGCCAGTCACGGCGGAGGGCTGGTAGGCATTCCCAAGTCGCGCGCCGACCAATGGACCGTTCCCGCCGGGGGCTGGTATCATTTGCGAGACGCGTTTGGTCCAGGGAGATTCGACAAGGCGGAGAGCCAGCCCGGCGCGGCGGGGTTCGCCGTCGGGATGCCGAATTTTCCCGCCATCTACTGCATTCGCGCGGCGCTTGACTACATCCGGGGGGTGGGGGTGGAGAATATCCACAGAGCCGCCGCTCCGCTGGTGCGGGATTGCCTGGAGCGGGTCGCACGACTGCCGGTGGAATTGCTCTCCCCTCGCGATCCGGAGAGTCTGGCGGGGATTGTGGCGTTTCGTCACCCCGCGGCTGAAGCGCTCTACAACGCGCTGCACGCCCGGAACATCCATGTCATGCATCATGCCGGTCGCTTGCGGATCGCGCTGCACGGTTACAACACTCCCGAAGACGTGGAAACGCTGATCCGAGCCCTGGAGCAGGCGCTCAAACATGTCTGATCGACCTTTCCGCGGAAGGGATCGCTCCGATCCGCAGGACGCGGCGCCTGGTTGGCGTTCGGCGGCCCGCCGATCCTGGATCGGAACGACTGCGACAGTTCTCGTGGCGTTGATCGCCGGCGCCGTGCAGGGGGACGAATTTGACGAGTCGATCGCGCCGCTTCTGGCGCGCCGTTGCCTGGGATGCCACAATCGCACCGACCAGAAGGGGGGACTCGATCTGAGTTCGTCCAAGTCCTCTCTGGCGGGGGGAGACAGCGGCCCCGCGTTCGTCCCTGGCCAGCGCGACGCCAGCCGGCTCTGGAAACGGATCTCGAACGACGAGATGCCTCCCAAGAAACCGTTGACCGACGAGGAAAAGCAACGGCTGGGAAAATGGCTCGCGGAGGGGGCCATCTGGGGAGCCGACCCCATTGACCCGTTTCGGTTTTCCAGCGACCTGCGGGCCGGTTACGACTGGTGGTCGCTGCAGCCGGTTCGTCGCGCGCCCCCTCCCCCCCTCCTGGACGACCGGGGTGTGATCAACGACATCGATCGCTACATCCGCGCGGCGCTCCCGGCCCAGGGTTTGGCCCCCGCTCCACCCGCCAGTCCCAGAACGCTCATTCGCCGATTGTCGTTCGACCTGTTGGGACTTCCCCCTGACCCCGAAACGGTCGCGGCGTTCCTGGCCGATCAAAAACCGGGGGCCTACGATCGGCTTGTCGAGCGCTTCCTCGAGTCGCCGCATTACGGCGAGCGGTGGGGGAGACACTGGCTTGACGTCGTCCGGTTCGGCGAGAGTCAGGGATTCGAACGGGACAAGCTCCGAACCTCGTCGTGGCCCTATCGCGACTGGGTCATCGACGCCTTCAATCGCGACCTCCCGTACAATGAGTTCGTCCGCTGGCAGATCGCTGGCGACGTACTCCATCCCAACGATCCGCGGGGGGTCATTGCCACCGGATTTTTGGTTGCCGGTCCCTGGGACGAAGTGGGGCAAAGCCAGCAGAGCGCGGCGATGAAGGCGGTCGTCCGGCAGGATGAACTGGAGGACATGATTGGCGTCACCTGCCAGACCTTCCTGGGGCTGACGGCGCACTGTGCCCGATGCCACGATCACAAATTTGACCCGATTTCGTACCAGGAGTATTACGCGCTGGCGGCGGCGTTGGCCGGAGTGCGGCATGGGGAGCGCGACGCGCTCCAGGGAATCGTCCGCGGAGAACTAGCGGAACAGGTCGCGACGTTGCGGGACAAAGTTGCAGAACTGGAGCGGCGTTTGGCGGCTCTGGATGCCCCGGTCAGGGATCGAATTCTGGCCGAGAGACGGCAGAAGCCCGCCCCTCTGGTGGCGCTCCCGCGCCCGCTGGCGCGCTGGGAATTCGACGGCGATCTGCAGGATGCGATCGGAAGTCTGCACGGCACGGCGCAGGGCAAGGCCCGCGTCGAAGGGGGCCGGCTGGTGCTCGACGGTCAGGAGAGTTACGTCGTCACGGCTCCCCTCGCGAAAGACCTGTCGCAAAAGACTCTGGAAGCCTGGGTCACGCTGTCGAATCTCGAACAGCAGGGGGGTGCGGCTCTCTCGGTCGAATCCACGAGCGGCGCCGTGTTCGACGCCATCGTCTACGGCGAACGTGAACCTGGTCAGTGGATGGCGGGGAGCAACGGGTTCTCCCGGACGCAGAGCTTTCAGGGGGCTAAGGAGACTGAGTTTGGGGATCGTCCGGTCCAGATGGTGATCGTCTACGACTCCAACCGCACTGTGACCTGTTACCGCAACGGGCGGCTCTACGGACAATCGTACCAGGCCCCCGCACTGGCCGTCTTCGAGGGGGGCAAGTCGCACGTGTTGCTGGGGCTGCGGCACAGCCCTCCCGGCGGCAATCGACTTCTGGCCGCCTCCATCGATCGCGCCGCCATCTATGATCGGGCCCTCTCCGCCGAGGAAGTGGCGGCGCTTGCCGGAGTCGTCAGCGAACATCTCACCACTGACCAATTGCTGGCGGGCTATCCCGCTCCGCTGCGCGAGGAACGGGAGCGACTGTCGTTCGAGCTGTCACGTCTGCGGACCGAGTTGGGGCTGCGTGCGCCCGGCAAGGCGTATGCCGTGGCCCCCACCGCCCCCGAGGCGACATTCGCCCTGGAACGGGGAGATCCGCGGCTGAAACGGGAACCGGCGCTTCCCGGCGGCATCCGCGCGCTGGCGCCGTTGCCGGCCGATTTCGCGCTGGAAGGAAACGCGCCGGACGCTCTCCGGCGAATCAAGCTGGCCGATTGGATCGCCGACCCTCGCAATCCGCTCACACCCCGCGTGATTGCCAATCGGCTGTGGCAATATCATTTTGGAACCGGGCTGGTGGAAACCCCCAACGACTTCGGTTTCAACGGCGGACGCCCGTCGCACCCCGAGCTCCTGGACTTTCTCGCCGCCCAACTGCAAGAGAACCACTGGTCGCTCAAGCACCTCCACCGGTTGATCGTCCGTTCCGCCACCTATCGCCAGTCGTCCCAGGGAAACGCCGCGGCCCTGCGGGTCGACTCCCACAATCGCTGGCTGTGGCGCCGCGCTCCGCAGCGACTGGAAGCCGAGGCAGTCCGCGACGCCATACTGACGGTCGCCGGTCAGCTCAATCCGAGCATGGGGGGACCTGGCTATCAGGACTTTCGCACGTTCACGTTCAACTCGCAGTTCTACGAGATGCTCGATCCCGTGGGGTTCGAGTTCCAGCGCCGCACCGTGTATCGCACCTGGGTCCGCTCTGGACGCAATGAGTTCCTCGACGTCTTCGATTGCCCCGACCCGTCGACCACCGCTCCCCGCCGCGCCGTCACCACGACCCCCTTGCAGGCTCTCGCCCTGCTCAACAATTCCTTCACGCTGCGGATGGCGGATGACGCCGCGCGACGCGTCGCGGCGGACGCGGGGGAGGAAGCTCCCCGCCAGGTCGCGCGGCTCTACGAGCTGGCGTATTCCCGCCCCTCATCCGAAGATGAACTACAATCGGCCGTGCGGTTTATTTCGGAGCATGGCTTGGCGGCCTTGTGCCGCGTGGTGTTTAACAGCAACGAATTCCTCTACATCGATTGAGTATTGAATCATGATCCACCCCTGGCACGATGTGACCCCTGGCGAAGGCCTGCCCAACGAATTCAACGCCATTGTGGAAATCCCGATGGGCTCCAGCGTCAAATACGAACTTGACAAGCGGACCGGACTGCTCAAGGTCGACCGGATTTTGTATTCGGCCGTGTTCTATCCGGCCAACTACGGCTTCATTCCGCAGACGCTGGCGGAAGATGACGACCCCTTGGACGTGCTCGTTCTCTGCCAGGAGCCGCTCGTCCCGCTGACTCTGGTCCGCGCCCGCACGATTGGCCTGATGACGATGATCGATTCGGGAAAGAAAGACCACAAGATTCTGGCTGTTGCGGTCCATGACCCGGAATTCAACGGGTTTCAGGAAGCCAGCGAACTCCCGCCGCATCGCCTGAGCATGCTCCGCCGCTTTTTCCAGGATTACAAAACCCTGGAAGGGAAGGCGGTGGAAGTCGAAGACCTGATCCCCACCAATTTCGCCTATCCCGTGATCGAGGACGCGCTGGAACGGTACAGCGAACAACGGAGAAAGGGATTTGCCAAATGAGCGCCGCGCATGGCCTGTTCGACTCTCCTTCCGCACTCCCGTCGCGGCGGGACTTCCTCGATTGGACCAGTTCCGGCCTGGGGGCCGCCGCGCTGTTGCACCTGTTGGGCTGCGGGTCCACTTCCCAGGCCGGCGCGGTTCCGGGCGAAGCGGACGATCCTCCTCCGCATTTTCCGCCGGCGGCCAAGCGGGCCATTCACATCTACATGTGCGGCGGGCTGAGTCAGGTCGATTCCTTTGACCATAAGCCGCTCCTGGAGAAGTTCCACGGCAAGTCCCTCACCGCGGACGAGCGTCCGGACGTCTTCTTTGGCCAGGTGGGACTGCTCCGCCAGCCCGACTGGGAATTCAAGCAGCGCGGCCGGAGCGGGCTATGGATTTCCGAGATGTTTCCGCGACTGGCGGAAATGGCCGACGAGCTGACCGTCATTCGCTCCATGTACGCGGAGACCTCCAACCACACCCCCGCCACGTTTCAGGCGAATACCGGCTTTCGTCTCAACGGCTTTCCGACACTGGGGGCCTGGTTGTCGCACGGTCTGGGAAACGAGACCGAGGATCTCCCCACCTATGTCGTGATTCCCGACCCCCGCGGCCAGCCGGCGGGGGGTTCGATCAACTGGAGCAACGGTTTTCTCCCCGCGCGGCACCAGGGAGTGTCGATGAAAAGCCAGGGACCGGCCATCGCCGACCTGACTCCCGCGCGCCCCATCGAGCCCTCCCTCGAACGGGAAAGCCGCCGCCTGCTCGGGGAAATCAACGCCCGTCACCTCGACCGGCACGTCGGACAGGACGACCTGGCGGCGCGGATCCGCGCCTACGAGCTGGCGGCGCGGATGCAGCTTGCCGTTCCAGAGGTCGCGGCACTCGATCGCGAAACCCGGCAGACGCAGACCGACTATGGCCTGGACCAGCCCGAGACGGCGGACTTCGGCCGCAGTTGCCTGTTGGCCCGGCGCTTGCTGGAACGGGGGGTTCGCTTCGTCCAGCTCTTCTCCGGCGGGGCGTTCGGCTCGCCGCGCATCAATTGGGATGCGCATGAAAACGTCGTCCAGAATCACGGGCAGGAAGCCAAGCGGATCGACCAGCCGCTGGCCGCGCTCCTGCGCGATCTGCGCCTTCGCGGAATGCTGGACGACACGCTGGTGCTCTGTACGAGCGAATTCGGCCGCACTCCGTTCACGCAGTCCGCGGACGGCATCCTGGGCCTGGGGCGCGATCACAACCAGACCGGCTTCTCGGTCTGGCTGGCGGGCGCCGGCCTGAAACATGGCCTGGCCTATGGCGCAACCGACGACCTGGGCTACAAAGCGGTCGACCGCCGCGTGAGCTGGCACGACTTTCACGCCACGGTGCTGCACCTCTTGGGGATCGACCACGAACGGCTGACCTACTACCACAACGGCATCCGTCGCCGCCTGACCAACGTCCACGGCGAAGTGGTCCAAGACATCCTGGCGTAGCCCCCTGGAGGTGGAAGTTCCGCCTCGTTCCCAAGCTCCGCTCTCATCCTTATACACAACCATCGCCAGTCGTTGGTTTCGCATTTGCGGTCCGGGTTTCCCAGGCGATGGCGAAGTCGAATACACGGCGCATTCCGCGCCAGATGATT
>JBJXGA010000120.1:0-3148 GCA_046152955.1 Planctomycetales bacterium
TGCTGGCCGATTTCGGGCTGGCACTCGATGAGACGACATTCGGAACCGGGCCGGCGCTGGCGGGGACGCCGGCCTACATGAGCCCCGAACAGGCGCGCGGGGAAGGGCACCGGGTGGACGGGCGCTCCGACATTTTCAGTCTGGGGGTCGTGTTCTACGAGTTGCTGACGGGGCGGCGGCCATTTCGGGGGGAGAAGCAGCGCGAGTTGCTCGAGCAGATCATCGCGCTCGATCCCCGGCCCCCGCGGCAGATCGACGACCGCATCCCGCGCGAGCTGGAACGGATCTGTCTGAAAGCGATGGCCAAACGCGTTTCCGAGCGGTACACAACCGCCAGCGACCTGGCGGACGATTTGCATGCCGCGCTGGCGAGCGCCGAGTCTCAGGCGACCGCGTCGCTGGGGGCGCGGACAGGAGATGCCTCCCTCCTCACGTCGCCGCGACTGGCGGCGGGAGAGTTCAGCTCCCGGTCGGCCCCCCCGTCCGCGACGCCGACCGATTCCGGGACGCGGACCAATGCCACCCCCGGCGGCGCATCCCGCACCGTCGAAACCGGGGGAGCGATGCGGGCGCGAGTCGTTCCCAAGGGGCTGCGGTCGTTCGACGCCAACGACTCCGATTTCTTCCTCGATCTGCTCCCCGGCGCCCGCGATCGCGATGGACTTCCGCAGGCGGTCCGGTTCTGGAAGTCGCATCTGGAATCTGTCGATCCTGCAAACGCCTTTCCCGTGGGGCTGTTGTATGGACCTTCCGGCTGCGGCAAGTCCTCGCTGGCCAAAGCGGGGATCATGCCGCGACTCAACCCGCCCATTTCGGCGACTTATTTCGAAGCGACTCCCGAGGGGACGGAAACCCGCCTGCTCCGCGCCTTGCGGCGCGCGGCCCCGGACTTGCCGGAAATGGACCTCGTGGCCACGTGTACCTCCCTGCGGCGCGGCGAGGGACTGTCGGATGGACAGAAAGTCGTGTTGTTCATCGACCAGTTCGAACAATGGCTGCATGCGCACCGCGCCGAGGAGGACACCGAGCTGGCCCGTGCCCTGCGACAGTGTGATGGAGTTCACTTGCAGTGCGTGCTGATGGTGCGGGACGATTTCTGGATGTCGGTCACGCGCTTCATGCGCGAGCTGGAAGTGCGGCTTGTGGAAGGGGAGAACAGCGCCGCGGTGGACCTGTTTGGCCCACGCCACGCGCGGCGCGTGTTGGGGGCGTTTGGCCGCGCGTTCGGTTGTCTGGGGCCCGACGATGACGAAGAGGGGACGGGCGAGGCCGCCGCCTTCGTGCGGCAGGCGGTGACCGATCTGACCGATCAGGGGGCGGTGATCCCGGTGCGACTGGCATTGTTCGCCGACATGATGAAAGCCAAACCGTGGACCGTCCACTCGCTGCACGCGGTGGGAGGGGCGGCGGGGATCGGCGCGGCGTTTCTCGAAGAGACGTTTTCCGCGGCCACCGCCCCACCCGCGCATCGGTATCACGAGGCGGCGGCGCGGCGGATCCTGAAGACGCTCTTGTACATCCCCGGCCAGGCGACCAGCATCAAGGGGCGGATGCGGTCGCGGGCCGATCTCATGGACGCCTGTGGATACAACCGCCGTCCGCAGGATTTTGACGACGTGCTGGGGATCCTCGATGGAGAGTTGCGGCTGATCACCCCCACGGAACCGGTTCAAGAGGAGTACGCCAGCAACCGCGCGCCCGACGAACGTTCGAGCGATGCGCCCGCGGGGGCGCCGCAGTTTTATCAGCTCACGCATGATTACCTGGTCCCGGCGCTGCGCGACTGGCTGACGCGGAAGCAGCGTGAGACGCGGCGCGGGCGCGCTGAATTGCGACTGGAGGAACACTCCGAACTCTGGAACTCCCGTCCTCTGTCCAGCCATTTACCGGCCTGGTGGGAAGTGGGAAACATCCTCCTTCTGACGCGCCGCAAGTTGTGGACTCCCGAACAAGGGAAAATGATGCGCGCCGCGATCGTGCGCCAGGGCAAGAGCGCCGCATTGCTGGCGGGGCTGCTGGTTGTGCTGGGGATCATCGGCTGGGAAACCAACGGCCGCATTAGGGCGGCGACCCTGTCGGACCGGGTCGTGCAGGCGGAAACTCCGCGGTTGCCGAAAATCCTCCAGGAGCTCGACCCGTACCGTCGCTGGAGCGAAGCCAAACTGCGAGCCGCGCGCGAACAGGCGGAGCCGAATTCGACCCCCTGGGTGAACGCCACGCTCGCCTTGCTTCCCGCCGAGCCGGCCCTGGCCGAGACCCTGATCGATCGCAGTCTCCGCGCCCCTCCCGAGGAATTTGCCGTGCTGCGCGACGCGCTCCACCGCCATCGCGAGCACGTCCTCGACCGTCTCTGGTCGGTGCTCAATTCTCCGACGCAAGAGAGCCCTCTGCGGATCGCGGCGGGCCAGTTGCTCGCCGACTTTACCGCTGGCGACGATTCCGGCCCGCCAGACGGATTTGGGACGCGCTGGGCTCATTCGGCCGGATTCCTCGCGGCGCAACTCGTCGAAACAGCCGTCAGCGACACCAAGCGCTTCCAGCGACTGCAAGAGGGGTTTCTGCCGGCCGGAGAACGGCTGATTCCCGCGCTTCAGGAAATCTACCGTGACGAAAAGCAGGATGCCTCGCGCCAATCAATCGCCATGAGCCTCGTCGAGTCGTATGGCGCTCGGAATCCCCGGGCGCTGGCCGACGTGTGGATCTCCTCGGGGGATGCCGAGCGATTCTCCAGTCGGCTGCCGACCCTCGCGCGGCAGCGGGAGGAGGTGTTGGCGTTTCTCCACGAGCAACTGGCGCTCGATCCACAGGGGAGTTTGAATCCCCGCTGGCACGACGCGCCGCTGGACCCTGCCTGGCCCGAGTTGTCGCCTGCGCTTCAGCGGTCCATCGTAGCAGGGCAAGGAGCGATCGCGCCGCGGTATGCATTCTTCCAAACCGTTCCGCTGGCAGAATTCGCACCGTTGGCAGAGGGGTTGCGGCAATCCGGCTACCGCCCGCTGCGGTGTCGTCCATATCACCTGGCCGCCCAGGATGGCAATCGCAGCGTCAACGTCGCCGCGGTCTTCACTCGCGACGGCCATGATTGGAAGGTGGAGTTCGGCCTTGCCGCCGAGCAGGTCCAGGGGAAGCTGGACGAATGGAGCGCCGA
>JBJXGA010000136.1:0-6320 GCA_046152955.1 Planctomycetales bacterium
CGGGTGGAGCAGATCACCACCTGGCAGCCGGGGGAATGGGAAGGAACGTGTCAGAGTCCCGACACCCCCTTTCGCTGGCGGTGGGGGAGAAATCGGGCGGTGGCTGAGGGGATTCGCGCGCTGGTCGGGGATCTGGAAGCCGCCTTTCCCGAGCGGCGACTGCGAATCGTCATTCCCGAGCGGAGCCCGGTGGCACAGCGCGTCCAGCAGGGGCTGGAAACAATGCCTCGTCCCGGAGGGGGAGTTTATGGTCGCGACTTCTATCGGCACATCTGGGGCTCCCTGAACCACATTCCCAACATCGGCGAAGGAATGGCACTGGTGGACCTGAGGGGAACGCGTGCGGAACCGGTTTTTCTGGGGATCCGTTTTCTCCCCGACATGGAGCCTCTGCGGCTATTCGTCCAAGAATCGCTGGCGGACATGGCGGACAACCACGGATCGAGGTTTCGGGGGTCGCGAAGTTACTTTTACGAAGCGCAGGAAACGTTGCGCAATAACGCCCCTCCGACGGCCCAGGCGGATCGGGAAGCGCGGATCCGCTACCTGTTGTCACAGCGGGGTGAGATCGGCGAGGTGATCCTCTACGAGGCGGCCGACTGGACGTATTATCTCCCCCTGTCGGACCCCGAACATGGCTGCTTCGGATTCCTAGAGCACTGAACCGGCGTGGGGTGTCACGCTTCGCATTCGAAACTCCGTCCTGTATTCCCCGCAACGCTTCCCATGGCCGCCGCCAACCAGTATCGAATTTTTTTCTGGACGGCGCCGCGCCTGCGCGTTTCGTTCGCTATTGCCAGCGGGGTATTGGGCTACTTGCTCTCGGCGCCCTTGGAACAGGAAATGCGACTGTTGTTGGGATATGATTTGTCGGTGGCGGCCTATCTGGGATTGATGCTGGCGCGGGTCTACCATGCCGACGCCGACGACACACGCGAGTTGGCGGAGCGCAAAGAAACCAGCAATGTCCTGATCCTCGGCCTGGCGGTCCTGTTCACCTTCTGCTCGCTGGCAGGGGCGGGATTGATGCTGTACCGTTCGCAAGATTGGTCGGCGGCGCTGGTCCTGATGCAGCGCGGGTTGTCGCTGGTGGCGATTTTTCTGTCATGGATTCTGCTGCATACCGTGTTTGCCATGCACTATGCGCGGCTGTACTACGAGGAACTCCCCGCGCCCCACCAGGACCGATTCCGGCAGGGGCTGGAGTTTCCCGACGGAGCGTTGCCCGACTTTTGGGATTTTCTGTACTATGCATTCACAATTTCCGTCTGTTACCAGACGTCGGATGTGACGACCAAGAGCCGCACCATGCGGCGTCTGACGCTGGCTCATGCAATGATTTCATTCCTCAATGTGACGGTCATTCTGGGGCTGGTGATTGAAATCGTCTCCACGATGGTCTCCACTTCCAAATGACCCGCCAAGCGCGGTTCGATCCTCTCGCCGGAATCGCGATTTTCCGATCACCTTATTTCCAGGTTCCCGTTATGAGAAGCCGCCTCACGTTCGTCGTCGTCGCCCTACTATGTTCCCTATTGACCGTGAGTGCTCACAGTGCGGACCAGCCGATTCGGGTGGTCGTTTGGGACGAGCAGCAGCCGGCCCAGAAGGAAGCCTACGACAATTTCCTGGGAAACGCGATTGCCGACTACCTGCGGCGTCAGCCTGGGCTGGAAGTGGAATCGCGCAACCTGGGAGACCCCGACCAGGGGCTGTCGGACGCCACGCTGGACGATGCGCGGGTCTTGATCTGGTGGGGACATGTGCGGCAGCAGGAAATCACTCCGGACAAGGCCCGCCAGATTGTGGCGCGGATCAAGTCCGGTCGACTCTCGCTCGTGGCGCTGCATTCGGCCCACTGGTCGGCGCCGTTCGTCGAGGCGATGTACGAGCGGACCCGGCAAGAGGCTCGCCGCCGCTTTCCCGATCCACCCGGAGGACCGGCGGTGGAGTTCGAATTCGTCGCACCTCCGCGCGGCGTGCCGCATCGTGACTCACTCGTGTCGCCCGCCTATTACGCGACCCGCGGTTTCGATGGCGTCCTCCGCGTGCGGGTCGATCTGCCGAACTGCGTCTTTCCGGAATTTCGGGCGGACGGCAAGCCCAGCCAGGTGCAGGTTCTGCTGCCGGACCATCCGCTGGCGCGGGGACTCCCCCGGACGTTTCAGATTCCACACACCGAAATGTACAACGAACCGTTCCATGTACCGCCCCCCGATGAGGTGGTCTTCGAAGAACGCTGGGAGACCGGGGAGCGATTTCGCAGCGGCAGCGTCTGGAAGATCGGTGACGGCCGGGTGGTCTACTTCCGCCCCGGACATGAGACGTTTCCCGTCTATCGACAGCCTGAAACGCTGCGCGTGCTGGAAAACGCCGTCCGCTGGCTGGGCCGGTAGCAGGTGGTCGGGAGGCGGCTACGAGCCACGACTGCGTAGCCGGGCCTGAAACTGCTCGGCGAGTTGGGACAATCGTTCTTCATCGTAACTCGACAATTCCACAGGCGAAGGCTGAGCAACTCCAAGAAGTTCTTGAAGCAGCGCAATGCGCCCCAGAAGCAGCCCTTTCTGAACGCCTTTCGCCTCGCCGTCGCGAATCCCTTCGGCCCGTCCTTCTTCCCGTCCTTCTTCCCGTCCTTCTTCCCGTCCTTCTTCCCGTCCTTCTTCCCGTCCTTCTTCCCGTCCTTCGGCAAGTCCTTTGCGCAGCGCTTCCTCACGAGCCAATTCGACTTCACGCCGTGCGGCATCAACTTCTCGCTGCGCAGATTCCAGTCTCCACGCTTCATCCCGCTGGAACTTGAGGCGGGCATCGTACCGGCGCTGTTCTTCGGGTGATTTGGCAATCATGACCAATACTCCTGCGGCTTCCAGAATCTCCGGGTCAGGAAAGATGCGACGCACATCATCTTGAGACAAGCGGTCGGCGAACAGCAAAAAATACGCCCAACGTTCGATCGGGGACGCCTGAAGGACATTATCCTCCAGAATTCGTAGTTTTGACAACTCCAAAAGGTGAATTTGCAGGTCGTCCGTCAATTTCAGCCCGGTTGAATCGCGCATCCGAAACTCCAGATGCAGCCGCGGATCTGCCGGAAACATTGACTTGGCCAGCACGCAAATACTGATCGCCGGACGCAAGGTCAAATAACTGGCGCCGTCCAATAACTGATTCGAATACACGGAGGACAAGTAGTACGCCAAACGCTGCGGCAACTCCGCCATCACCGAGGTCTGCATTTCGATGTTGATTTTCCGACCATGTTCGTCCTCGGCCAAAATGTCGAGTACAGACAGCTTATCGTCCTCAAAGTCCTTTCCCAGAATCGGATTCAAGATCGTCACATTGGTGATCCGCAAGGAATTCGCCAGGATCGCGTTGAGAAAATGAACCGTGACTGGAGTGTGCTCGGGACTACCGAGCATCAGTTTGAACGCGTAATCGACGGTCGGAATGATACCAATGACTTCGTTCGCCATGATTCAGCACCCAGCTCCTTCCGTCACCCACCTCCAAGCTGTCCAACGATCGCCTCCTTTCCACTGTCGCGACAAACGACCATTTGCTTCCGACGACGCGCTTGCCGTTCATGGATCAAGTCCATTTGACACGATTTGACCCGCCGGTTTCAACTCCAACATCGAAAGGCAGAAAATCCCTTCCTTTGATTTCACCAGTCGGCAGAACGCCTCGCGACGACGTGTGACTGGCCACCAGCCATCCTGCCCTCGAATCACTCCTGGGGTCCCCACCTCTGGCGTGGCGGAAATTCCCCTCGCAGCGCACAATGTCCCCATGTCGATCAATGCCCCGTCGAACTCCGCCGCTGAAGCTCCTCCAATGACTCAAGGCGCGACGTCCTGGCGCCGCCGGTTGCCGCAATTGGCCGGGATCGGGATTCTAGCGGTCATCATTCCCGCGCTGGCCGGTTTCGCCCCGCAGTTCGGGTGGGTCTTCGAGTTGGCCAGTCACTTCCGCGCCCAATACCTATGGGGTTTGCTCGGAGCAAGTCTGGTTTGCCTGCTGCTCCGACAGCGGTGGCTGGCGCTCGTCGGAGGGGGACTGGCGCTGGTCCACCTGGGGTTGGTGCTTCCCTATTACGGAACGCGGCCGGTCCCCGCCGAGCCGGGGGAGCCGCTCCGCATCGTCTCGCTCAACGTGTTCGGTCGGAATCGCGATCACGCGCGGGTCTGCGATTTTGTGCGTCAAAGTGATCCCGACGTGGCGGTGTTTCTGGAAGTCAACTCGAGTTGGGGAGAGGCTCTCCAGGAGCTCACGGACGAATGGCCGCATTCACTGACCGAGTCGCAATTCGGAAATTTCGGAGTGGCCATCTACAGCAAGCGCCCGCTGGAAGCGGCGCGGATTGAGTTTCTGGGCCAGGGGATCCCGGCGATCGTCGCCACCGTGCGCGCTGGTCAGATGCCGGTGACTATCTTTGGCGCCCACCCGCATTCTCCGATCAGTCCCCAGGATGCCTCGGACCGCGATGCCTCGCTATCCCTTCTGGGGAAGCTGGCTTCCGACCGGACATCGCACCGCCTCATTGTGGGAGACCTCAATTGCACCTCCTGGACACCGGTCTTCGCTCGCTTGCTGGAGGTCGCCGGACTGCGGGACAGCCGCCTGGGGTGGGGACTGCAGACCTCGTGGCCCGCGTATTTCCCCCCGCTTCTGCGAATTCCCATCGATCATTGCCTGGTCTCACCGGGCATCGATGTCTTGCGCCATGAAATCGGCCCGGCGGTCGGATCAGACCACCTTCCGGTGATCGTTGATCTGCGAATCAGCCAGCCGGTGGAGCAACCCTGAACCGTGACTATGGAACCAGTTTCGCGACACCCTCCGGAGCCGCCAATGCATCCTCGACAGTTTCCTCATTGTGGAACGACTCTTGACAAACTTCCCGCAACACATCGGCTATTTGGGCTTCTGCTGGCAACGTGCTTCGCCTGTCCCCCCTCCGCTGCACCAGCGGCTGACACGCCGATCCACATCCAGCAGCCGCTGACCCCGCCCGGCTGGGCGCTGCTCGAACGGGAATTGCTCCGGGCCAACGCCGCCGCCTGCCGGGAGTTCTTCGACAAGTATTTCGACGACCGCGGGTATCTGTTGTGCGTCGAACGCTGGGGCGGAGACGACGGCCCGGATGACGCCATGGAGAATTGCAACGACTGGCCGATCCTGCATGCCCTGGGGGCCGACGACGATGTGTACACGATGTACCGCCAGGCGTGGGAAGGACACCTGCGGCAATACACGCTGGCCAAGACCACCGAGGTGCCGTTCGCCCGCGACGGGATGTACTACAAAGAGTTTCCTGTCACGATGGATTGGCTGCACAACGGTGAAGGCCTGACCGTGTTCAACCTGCAAGGGCTGTCCGATCCGCGCGATCCCCGTTTCCAACAGCGCGTCAAACGCTTCGCCGGGTTTTATTTGAACGAGGATCCCGGCGCTCCAAATTACGACCCGCGGCACAAGCTCATTCGCAGCCTGTTCAACGGCAGCCGGGGGCCGCTCCTCCGCCCGGCCACCGGCCTGGATTGGGCCGGCGACCCGATCGAAGTCAAGCATCGCTTTCGATTGGGGCACGGCGAGGAAAGTTACGAGCAGATGCTCGAACACTTCCAGGATTACAACGACATCATCGGCGACCACCCGCAAAACCTGCTGGCCACGACGCTGCCGCTCAATGCCTATCTGCTGACGCATGACGAGAAGTACAAACGCTGGCTGCTGGAATACGTCGATGCCTGGGCCGCGCGGGCACGGGACAACGGTGGCATTCTTCCCAGCAACGTGGGCTTGGACGGAAAGATCGGCAGCGCCGCCGGAGGCAAGTGGTATGGCGGAGTGTACGGCTGGGGCTTCACCGTCTACGACCCGGCCAGCAAAGCGATGGCCAATCGCAACACGACCTACCTGGGGATCGTCGGATTCCTGAATGCCTACCTGCTCACGGGAGACGATCGCTACCTTGACGTCTGGCGCCGACAAGTCGACGCTGTGAACGCCAACAAGAAGGTCGTTGACGGCCAGACGCTGTATCCCCGGATGTATGGCGACAAAGGGTGGTACGACTTTTCCCCGCAAAAGTACGAACAGGGGCTGCCGGAGATTGCCTACCTGTCGCAAAAGCCAGAGGATTTCGCGCGGCTGGCCCAGTCGGGATGGCGCGCCTGGCTGGCCGGGGGGAACGCCGGCTATCCGGAAGCGGTGCTTCGCGGTGACCTCGAACAGCTCCGCCAGCGAGTGCAGGGGATGCGGAACGATCCCACCACTCCCGACACAAGACTGTCCGACGACCCGATGGCGTTCAATCC
>JBJXGA010000138.1:0-25057 GCA_046152955.1 Planctomycetales bacterium
AGATTGAACAGAAGGGCGCATCAGCACTTGGTCCGGAACGCGCCCCCGCTTGCTCACGCGGAGTCGCGGAGACGCGGAGGTTGCAGCGCGGCCATGGGCTGCAACCAAAATACGGACTGAATAGAAGCACGCAGTGGAAGCAGAGAAATTCTGGCCGTGTCCATCCAAATGATTCCCTGTCGATCACTGGTGAGGAGTTTCGAATCGATTCACTCCTACCAAATGACACGTCCCTCTCCGCGACCTCCGCGTCTCCGCGCGAGGCATTTTGTGCAACCGCTTCGCGGTACCGGACTAGGTGGCCGCGTACCTGGGGTGCGCTGCGCGACCCCAGGCTATTGTGTGAAACTGCTTCGCAGTAGTCCCTGGCGATGAGTTTTCGCAGTTGGTGCAGGGTTGCCCAGTGACCGTCAGCCTGGGCTTTTGCAGTCGTTCCTGGCTTTTGCGCAGGCCAGGAGAGATCCACTCGCTCCAAGAGATCGCGATGGGTTCTCGCCAAAAAAAAGCGGGATCCGTCGGTGTGACGGATCCCGCGATCTTTTCAGTTTCAGAACATCGCGTGCCGGGCACGCGTGGTGGCTTCAGATTTTCTTCTCCGGTCGGCGATTGCGCGGCTTGGCGGCTTCGTCCCCTTCACCCGCTTCCGATTCGCGCTTCTTGGCTCGTTCCTGAGCTTGCGACAGGAGTTGCTGCGCTGAGGCAAGTTGGGCGCTCGTAAAGTACGGGGTTGACGGCGCTCCGCCGACGTGCCGCACTTTCTTGGCTGCCAGGTCGTCCCAGCTCATGTTGTCGGTGAGGTGCCAGGCGGCGGCTTGGGCCGCGTTCTGGTCGATCTTGCCGGTGCCGACGAGGGTCACCAGTTCCTGCAGCACGGGGTCGGCCGTGTACTCGTCGATGGGGACGAGTTTGTAGGTCATTTTGGGTTTCGGGTCGGGCCGGCCGTGATTCAAGCAGACGGTGTGCAGGGGAAGTTGAATGACCTTCTCCGAAGGAATCGACATCATCCCCATGCCGCCCCCTCCCATCATTCCACCGCCGCCCCCCATGCCACCCCCGCCGCCCCCCATGCCACCCCCGCCGCTTTGGCCCTGACCGCCACCCCCGCCTCCTCCTTGCTGACCCCCTCCCATTCCGCCGCCTCCCATCCCCCCGCCCGCACCAAAGCCCTGCTTAAGCACCTGCACCGTGGCCACCGCTTTGGGAAGTTGCACGGTGACGGCGGCGTTCGACTTGTTTTCGAGGAACAGGTTTCCTTCAAACGGACCTTTCATGATGACCGTGGATTCGATGGTTCCCTGGTCAATCCCTTCGAACAATCCTACGGTCGCCGCCGTGGGATCAAACGTCGGTTTCTTGATGGGGCGCTTGCCGGCCCCGGTCAAACCCAGGGTCACTGCCAGAATGGCGCAGAGCGTCACGACTCCCGAGCGAGCCGTCAGCCGAAACTTCGGGGAACGAACCTGCATAACCGTCTCCTTTGACACAAACAACCGAACGGGAGCCGCTTCGCGACAGCGGGCGGCAGGATCGATCCAACCGGCACAGAGGGATGCTCCCTGAGACCGGTGGATTCCCACCGAATCAGTGTATCGCACCGGACTGGTCCCATGCAACAAATTGTTTTTCCCCGCCAGAGATTTTCCAGCAGGATCGCGTCCAAGCGGCTTGTCGTGCGGAATTCACCGTCTCCCGCGGGAGGCGGCAAACTCGGGCTATTCCCGTCAAATTCCGGCATCCGCAGCTCCCTTCCGACCCTTGCTTCCCGCCTCCGCGGACGGGATAGTTTCCCCATGATCGAGCTCACGCCGGAAACATCAGTAGGCTACCTGCAGCATCGGGGCTGGCTGCGCCCGGACGTAGCGGCCCGCGTGGAAGCACTCGCCTGGGGAGTCTCCAACGTCGTCTTCCGGGTCACCCCCGAGACGGGAGAGCCGTTCATCCTCAAGCAGTCGCGCCAACAGTTGCGAACTCGCGACCCGTGGTTCAGCCGTTTGGACCGCATCTGGAGAGAAGCGCAGGTCATGCGGGTGGTGGAACCGATTCTGCCGCCGGGAACCGTTCCCCGCGTGCTCTACGAAGACCGCGAGAATTACCTGTTTCTGATGGAAGCGGCGCCGGCCGATCACGTGGTCTGGAAACAGAGCCTGCTGGAAGGCCAGGTGGAAGCGTGGGTGGCGCGGTTTCTGGGGGCCTGTCTGGCGGCGCTGCACCGCCAAACCGCCGGTCAAGAATCGCTGCGGGAACAATTCGGCGATACCGAAGTCTTCGTCCAGCTTCGGGTCGATCCCTTTTATCGCAAGGTGGCGGCAGCCTGTCCCCAGACGAAAGACTCCCTTGATCGCATCACAGCCGACATGCTGGAGCGGCCGATCTGCCTGGTGCATGCCGACTTCAGCCCCAAGAACGTTCTGCTGGCGGGATCGCGCGTGGTCCTGGTCGATTTCGAAACGGGGCATTACGGCGATCCGGCGTTTGATCTGGGGTTTTTCCTCAGCCACCTGCTCCTCAAAGCAATCCTGCATCGCGCGCAATTCGGCCGGTTCGCTGAGCTGACGCGCGTTTTCTGGGAGGCGTATCGTGCGGGGTTCGCGCCTCCCGTTCCCCATCCGGCGTTCGCACCGCAGACGCTGGTCTTGCGGATGATTCCGCACCTGGCCGGCTGCATGTGGGCGCGCATCGACGGGACGAGTAAGATCGACTATCTTCCCCATCCGGAGGATCAGCAACTGGTTCGGGACTTCTGCTTAAGGCTGTTCCAGGATCCTCCGAACCACTGGGAGGCCGTCCTGAGTCGCCTGCAGGCGGGACTATCGGGCATACCGGCGGAATGACCAACGACGAATCCGTACAGCGCGACACACTGGCCTTCGACCACACATGGCAAACGCATCCCATCTGATCCAGCGCCTGGCCGCGCGTGAAGTGTTTGACAGTCGCGGACGCCCCACCGTCGAAGTGGAGGTGCATTGCGCCGGTGGCCGGATGGGGCGCGCCATCGCTCCCAGCGGCGCCAGTCGCGGACGGTATGAAGCGTGTGAATTGCGCGATGAGGGGGTGGCCCGGCTCCGAGGGATGGGCGTGCAACAGGCCGTTGCGCTAGTTCACGAGCTGGTGGGGCCGGCGCTGAACGGCCGCGATCCAGCGGACCAAAGCGCCTTGGATCAGATGTTGATCGATTTGGACGGCACCCCCAACAAGTCCCGACTGGGGGGAAATGTCACGACGGCGGTTTCGCTCGCCTGCGCGCATGCCGCCGCCGCTGCAAACGATGTGCTGCTGGTCGAGCATCTGCACTCCCTGTGGCGCCAGGTGCGTTCCCAGGCCTCCGGCAGATCGGAACTGTCGGTCGCACATGCCGGGGGACTGGGGGAGGAACTCCTCTTGCCGCTGCCGATGGTGAACATGATCTCTGGCGGGCTGCATGCCGGACGCAATCTGGATTTCCAGGACTTCCTCGCGGTTCCCGTGGGGGCCGCGTCGTACCGCCAGGCGCTGGAATGGATCGTCCATTTGTATGGGGCGCTGGGAAAGGTGCTCCGCGATCGCGGATTGGAAGGGGCGCTGGTGGGGGACGAGGGGGGCTATGGCCCGCGCTTGAAGAGCAATCTGCAGGCAGTCGAACTGATTCTGAAAGCCATTGTGGAGGCGGGCTTCGAGCCGGGGCGGCAAATCGCACTGGCGATCGACGTGGCCGCGACACACCTGGAATGGGAAGGGGGCTATCGCCTGGCCGCCGATACCGGGGAGCGCATCTGGACCTCAGCGGAATTGATCGACCTGTATGAGGATTGGATTGGACGCTACCCGATCTTCAGCCTGGAAGACCCGCTGGGAGAGCAGCACCGCCAGGGTTGGGTGGAAATCACCCGACGGCTGGGGGACCACGTGCAGATTATTGGCGACGATCTGTTCGTCACGAATCCGCGGCTGCTGACGAAGGGAATTGCCGCCGGGATGGCGAATGGCGTCCTGGTGAAGGTCAATCAGGTGGGGACGTTGAGCGAAACGTTTGAGACGATGCGGCTGGCGCTGGATGCCGGTTACTGGCCGGTGATCTCGGCCCGCAGCGGCGAGACCGAGGACACCACGATCGCCGACCTGGCGGTCGCCACCGGCGCCGGGCAGATCAAAATTGGCTCAGTGGCTCGCAGCGAGCGGCTGGCGAAATACAATCAACTGTTGCGGCTGGAAGAGCGCCTGGGATCGCGGGCACGCTACCTGGGTGGGGCGATTTTCTCGCCGCTCAGACCGATCTACCGATGAAGCGTCCGTCCCCTCCGGGTGTACCGGACGGGGGCCGCTTCGCCACACCTTGAACTTGAGGAACCTGTTCAGAATCATGAGTGCAGAACAACGCGCCAAAGACCTGGGACTCACATTTGAGCCGCAGCAGCCCGGATATCTGAATCTGTGCGCCCGCACCGGAAACTTGCTGATGAGCTCCGGCCACGTCAGCGACATGAAGGGAAAACTGGGGGCTGGTCTAACGACCGAACAAGGCTACGAGGCGGCCCGGCAATGCGCCGTAAAGATCCTGCAATCGGTCCATCACCGGCACGGAACACTGGATGGGCTCAAGGTGATCAAGGTGCTGGGCTGCGTCAATTCGGCCCCCGACTTTATCGAGCAGCACCTGGTGATCAATGGCGCCTCGGACTTGCTCCACAAGATCTTCGGCAAAGAGGGGGACGGCTTCCACGCCCGCAGCGCGCTGGGCTTCGCGTCGCTCCCGACCGGAGTCGCCGTAGAGGTCGAGGCGATTTTTGAGATCGCCTGAGAGTCCGCGCTCACGCCGCCGGGGGGCTTTCCGCTTCGGGAACGCCGGCTGCCACCGGCTCGTCCAGTCTGGGGCGCATGGGGACGATGTTGGCATCCCCCCGACGGTGCCGCGCACGACGGCGACGGGCCACCAGAAACCACCCGATCAGAAACAACAGCAATCCGCAACCAACTTCCACTAAGATCAGGAGCGTCAACCGACTGTTGGCCCGTTTTAGTTCCTCCGCGCGGCGAAACGCTCTGTTTTTCTTTTCTTCTTCCGCACGGCGGTCCGAGGGTTCCTCACCCTGGACGTACTTGTCTTTCTGGTTCCCGATGGGCACCAGTTCGGTGAGAGCGGCTGCGACTTCTTCGGGAGACTTGGGGGCCGTTTCTGGAATCAGCCGCTGCTGGGCTTTCTCCGCGGAATTGACGTCGACCTCTTCGCGACCGTTGTTGCCGGGATTGAGCGAGTCAATCTCATACGTCTTGCGCGTCTTGCGGGACTTGACCCGTTTCGGACGTTGGCGAGGCGCAGTGCCGTCCAAAACATCGTCTTCCGGAGTGGTGGCGGACTCACCCGGCTTTTTTGCTTCTTTCGCCCCGCGGATGATCCCGCCTTGAACAGGAAGTCCCCAAAGCAAGGCGCAGAAGAGAGCGATCCCCCCCGCGCAGAGTCGCGGAGTGTACCCTTTCCATTCCAGATTCTTCCCGATGTGCCAAGACACGCTGCTGGTTCTCAGGCTGAATGACAAGGAGAAATCACCATACATCAGGGATTGTACCCCTCCGGAATCGCCTTTCGCAATATGAAATCCGTTTCGACGGCGAAGTTCGGACGACTTGAAGATTCACCGCCGTCCGTTCACAATCGGCTTCCGCGCGGTCTGACGACCGTTTGATCCTCCCCGAATTCACCCATCGACACCCCCCGCTGACGTTCGTTCTCAGCGGCAGACGCTCCTGGAGAACCCGTATGGCCCGCATCAACGAGAATTACCGTAAACTCAAGGCAGGTTATCTGTTTCCGGAAATTGGTCGCCGCGTCGCCCGATTCTGCGAAGCGCATCCCGACGCCCAGGTGATTCGCCTGGGGATCGGGGACGTGACCGAGCCGCTCCCTCCGGCGATCATCGCTGCCTGGCATGCCGCCGTGGATGAAATGGCGGTTCGCCAATCGTTCCGCGGTTATGGCCCGGAGCAGGGCTACGATTTTTTAAAACAGGCGATCGTCGACAATGACTACCGGTCACGCGGGGCGGTGGTGGAGCCGGACGAGGTGTTCATCTCCGATGGTTCGAAATGCGACACGGGGAACATTCTGGACATTTTCGGCGCCGACAATGTCGTGGCAATCACCGACCCGGTCTATCCGGTGTATGTGGATACGAACGTCATGGCCGGCCGGACCGGTCCGGCAGATGACACCGGAAGGTTCGCCGGGCTGGTGTATCTCCCGGTCACCGCCGCCAACAATTTCACCCCCGCGCTCCCGCAATCCCAAGTCGATCTGATCTACCTGTGCTATCCCAACAATCCCACCGGCATGGTCGCCACGCGCGAACAGTTGAAAGCCTGGGTCGATTACGCGCGAGCCCACCAGGCGGTGATCCTGTTCGACGCGGCCTATGAAGCGTACATCACTGACCCCGCCATTCCGCATTCGATCTATGAGATCGAAGGGGCGCGCGACGTGGCGATTGAGTTCCGCAGCTTCAGCAAGACGGCTGGCTTCACGGGCGTCCGCTGCGCCTTCACTGTCGTCCCCAAATCGCTGATGGGGACAACCGCCGATGGGGAGCGAGTTTCCTTTCATGCCCTCTGGAATCGACGCCATTGCACCAAGTTCAACGGCGTCTCGTATCCGGTCCAGCGCGCCGCCGCTGCCGCCTACTCACCCGACGGACAGCGGCAGGTCCGCGGGATCATCGACTATTACCTGGAGAACGCGCGGCTTATCCGCGAAGGACTCCAGGCCGTGGGGATGCAGGTTTACGGCGGGGTCAACGCCCCCTACGTCTGGGTCAAAACCCCCGGCAGCGAATCGAGTTGGGATTTCTTCGACCGGCTGTTGAACCAGGTACACCTGGTGGGAACCCCCGGCAGTGGGTTTGGCGCCAGCGGAGAAGGGTATTTCCGGCTGAGCGCCTTCAACAGCCGCAGCAATGTGGAAGAAGCGGTCCGCCGCTTTCAGAAAATGGTGCGATAGCGCTTTGTCACACCTTGGTTTTCCGGTAGCCACGGTCGCCAGACCGTGGGCATTGAGTCCGTTTCCACTAATTTCCCATGCTCTGGCGAGCGTGGCTACGATCCGAATTTTTCGCTTTGACAAACCATGAGTGCCGCACCATCACGGGGCCTCGGCATCCGGGTCGCCGGGCTCCAGGAGCACCTTGCGGGTTTGCCCCGGCAACAGTTCGAAGCGCTCCGCGGGAACGACGCGCTGCGCCCCCATTCCCAGGTCGAACGCCCGACTGATCGTCACGCGTCCAGGAGGGAGGGGGATCAGCACCGGGATCTCGGCAACGGTCACTTCATACATTCCGAAACCGGGGGACGTGTTCGGGAGGTCGGTCAGGTGGACCGTGATGGGGGTCGTCTGCTGGCTGCCGTCCGTGCTCCGCAGGTCGAGCCTGGCGCGCGGCAGAAGTTCGATTTCGACCGGCTCCCCGACTTTGGGAATCGGCGCGATGGCAAATCCGACAGGGGACAAAACCGCCAACCGATACCCGCTGTCGGGACAGGCAATCCGAAACCGCCCCTCGCGATCGGTCCGAACCCAGACTTCGTCCAGCGGGTCGCGAAGCGAAAGATCAGGCTTGAGCATCACCGGCAAAATTGCTTCCTCAGGGAACAACAGGACGGTGGCGATCGAAACCGGCCTGCCCGAGGCAGTCCGGACAATTCCTTCTCGCAGCTCTTTCGGATTGGGAAGCAAATCTTCCGGAGTGCGGATCGCATCGTAGCGCGGACCGGCCCGCGGAGAGACTGACCCGATGCTCATCCCCGCCGGTTCAAACAGCTCCTTGTACACCTGGAAGGCCGCCTGTTGGTACTTCTGCATTTTCTCCGCGGCAATCGCGGCGTTGGTGAATTTGAAATTGGGATGGATCGGTTTTCCCTGATCGCGCCGCATCGCGCGCAGACCATCGATCACCTCTTCCCAGGTGACGATTTCCCCATCCCACAAGATGACGTGCTCGGCGATCAGGATGTCCAGTGACCGGTCTTTTTTCGCATCCAGGGCGTCCCCCTTTTCATCGGCCTCAGCGGCGCGGGGAGTCTTCGGATTCTCGTCCGCTTGAACGAGCCCGGAGGACCGCAGCGCATCTCCACAGAATGCCAGGGCGACGATCGCCGCCAAAAACGGGGCGCATCGCGTGTTCGAAATTCGCAGTCGACCGGTCATTGTGCGTTCCTCAATTGGGGGGTTGGTCTGGCGATGGTTCTCTGAGGACGCGACACCCAGGAAGAGCCGCCTGCAACCGGCGGATCCCTTCCTCCGTCACTCGAGTGTGGACCAATTGTACCATCGCCAGATGCTTCAGGGCATGCAACCGCGACAGGCCGGCGTCGGTAATTCCCCCTCCAGTCAGATTCAGGCGGGTCAACCCCGTGAGCGCGGCCAGCGACTCCAGACCGGCGTCGGTGACGAGGGGGCCGGCGAAGCCTTCCGAATAGAGCAGATCGAGTTCGTCCAGTTCCGTCAGCGATCTCAGACTCTCCAGTCCCTGATCGCTGATCGCCGTCAGGCTCAGATCCAGATTTCGCAGGCGATGCATCGCACCCAAGTGTGCCAATCCCTGGTTCGTGATGGAGTTTCCAGAGAGATTCAGGTGTTCGAGATCGGCGAGCGTGGTCAGCCGCTGCACCCCGGCGTCGGTGATCCGCGCGCGCTCGAATCCGGTCTTTTTCAGAACCAGCGCTTGCAATTGCCGCATCTGGGCCAGGAGGTCGCAGGCCGCATCGGTGATCCCCTCGCAGACCTCCAGATCGAGCGCCGCCAGAGTGCGGATCGGAGCCAGATGCCGCAGCCCGTTTTCAGAAACGCGCGTCCCGGTCAGGATCAGTACGCGCAGGTCGGCGGCCTTCGCCAGAGGCGCCAGCCCTCCGTCGGTGAGCTGATCGCAAAACCCCAGATCGAGTCCCACCAGGCCCTTCAATTCGCCGCATCGCGCCACCCCGACATCGGAGAACTTGGTTCCTGCCGCGTCGAGAAGGAAGGGGCGCTGCAATTCCTCCAACAGCCCCCACACCGCTTCGGGAAGCGATCCCTCGGCGGTCAGCTCCACCGCCGCCAGGCCCACAATCACCGGCGCTTCTTTTGCGGCGACGTCGGACAGCTCCGCTTCAAACGCATACCGATCAAGCGGCCGTTCGCGGGAAGAGTCCTGCGGATCTTTGATTTTGCTGGAATCACCTCTCCCGTCGGTCCGTTCCAGGCCACCCCTCCTGGTCTGGGACAGCGACCTGACCGTCACGCCCCACTTTTTCAATTCCAGCAACGGTGCGCTGGAGTCCAATTCGGCGATGTCCGACGGCGGTGGATCACGCCGCGCTTCTCGACGCCGTACATCATAGGCCCACAGATGGTCTTGCTCGCGCAGGTACAACACTCCGTTGGACACCACCGGATGCGCCCAGCTATCCCCCCCCGCCCCCGGAATTTCCAGTGTCCCCCGCGTCGTATAGCCGCTGGCCGACACCTCCAGCAGAGCCATCACGCCGTTCTGATAGCGGCAATAGTATCGCCCGTCGGCGTACACCACGCTGGTCGATCCGACCCCCGGTCCGCGGCGCTTCCAATGCACCTGGCCGGTGGCCAGCTCCAGCAGCGTCGGCAGACCATTGTTGCTCCCATGTCCACCGAAGATCTGGTTCCCTCGCAACACCACTCCGCCGTGGTGGTTCTGGAACTGGCTGCCATTCAACGTGTATTGGACTTCGACCTTCATTCCGGCGGTGACGGTCTGCGATTCGTCCGGAACAATTCTCAGCAACACGCTTCCGGCGTTGTAACCATTGGCGACGAACACGAGGTCGTCCTGGACCACCGGGGTCGGAATGTTGGCCGTGTTATTGGCGATCGGGTTGTAACCCCACAAGAATCGTCCGTCCTGCGCGTCGAGCCCGACCACTCCCCGACCGATGAGCTGCACATACTGACGCACTCCCGCCGCGCGGGTCGTCACAATCGAAGCGAACCCGGCCCCCTCCCGTCCCGCCTCTCCCAAAGGGGGAACAGTTCCCTTCCAAACCGTCTCGCCAGTCCGTTTGTCGAGCGCCACGAGCGCGGCCTCCGGCCCGCCGGGAGTGACGATCAACCGCTCTCCATCCACGAGGGGGGATTCTCCATAGCCGCGCCCCGACATCATCCGCCCGCCAAAGTCGTCCACCAGATGCCGTTGCCAAACCACTTGCCCGGAATCCGACTCCAGACACAGCAGTTCTCCGTCGGGATCAAGAACATACAGGCGCTCCTGGTCGGCGGTCGGCGTCGAACAGGGAATCCGCTCGGTCGTCCCGATCTTCCGAGACCAACGGACGCGCCCCGTCGCGGCATCGAGTGCCGTGGCAAACAGATCCGATTCAACCCGCCCGACCGTAAACAGCCGTCCCTTCTGGACCACCACGCTGGAGTATCCGGTCCCCAATCCCGACGCGCGCCACGCCGCGGAGGGGCCGCCGGTCGGCCAGGAATCGAGCAGGCCGGATTCGTCAGAGACCGCATCTCGCCGCGGGCCGCGCCACTGCGGCCAATCATCGGCAACCGCGACTCTGCCGCCAATACCGGCCCACACGAAAAGCAGTAGCGCCAGACAGCGCTGCCGCGCGATGTTCGGTAACGAAGGCATGAAACAATCCAACAGTAACGATTCAGTGGGTTATGATCGTAGCACAGTCGTCATTCCCTGTTCCATCCCTCCCTTGGTCCCTCTGATTGCCTCGTAGCTCGATCTATTGCAGAACCCTACATGACAAATGGCGGAAATCTGGGTATTTTGATTCGGAATCGACTCGCGGAACCAGAGCCAATCGTGGGATTCTGGAGACTCGCCGCGGTCGGAATGAGGCCGATGCTACCGGTAAACTGGTGAAGAAGAGAGGCGCGTTGTAATCAGATGGATATCCAAGTCAAACTGAATCCGGAACGCACGCTAAAGTTTCTGCTGGTGGTCATCGCCCTGTTGCTGTGTGCCAACATACTGGGAATCCTGGCACGCTATGAACTGGGATTCAATCGGGGTTTCGGACTGATCCCATTGTTCAATCTCGACGCCGAAGGAAACATTCCCACGCTCTATTCGGGGGCTGCGCTGTTCCTCGCGAGTCTGTTGCTCCGGACGATCGCCCTGCGTCAGCAGGCGCTGGGGCAACCGAGCACGACCTGGACTGTCCTGGCGTTGATCTTCCTGTTTCTCTCCGTTGATGAACTCGTTACGCTGCATGAACTGTTGGGTAAGCAATTGCATAAGCGGTTGCCAGTGACCAGAGTCCTGTATTGTGCCTGGGCCTTTCTCTACGGCATCGGTGTCGCAATTCTGTTCCTCTGCTGTCTCCGCTGGCTCTGGCGACTCGAGCGACGCGTTCGGCGGCGGTTCGTTCTGTCTGGAGCAATTTTCCTCCTGGGCGCCATAGGTTTTGAACTGCTCGGGGCCAGGCAAAATGCTTTATTTGGAATTCACAATCTCACGTACGAGCTGTACTATACCTGCGAGGAATCGCTGGAGATGTTGGGAGTCGCGGTTTTCATTTTTGCCCTGCTTGACGTCTTACGGGATTCAACGCCGGATGGTGTGCAGGTGACAATCAAGTTCGATTCGACATGACCTGGAAACAAGTCTCCAGTCCCGCCACCGTCATTGTGATTGGATCGATCAACACCGATCTGGTGATCCGCGGGCCGCGCCTGCCGGCGCCCGGCGAGACAGTGATCGGCGGGGAGTTCTACCAGGCGGCCGGCGGGAAGGGGGCCAACCAGGCGGTCGCCGCGGCACGCGCCGGCCGGACGCCGGTCACGTTTCTCGGCGCTGTCGGGGACGATCCCCTGGGGCGCGAGGCACTGGCCGGGCTTCGTGCCGAGAACCTGGTCTGCGAATTTCTCAAAACCGTTCCGGGGATGGCCTCCGGAGTGGCGCTGATCCTCGTTGACGAGGGGGGGCAGAATCTGATCTCGGTCGCTCCGGGGGCCAACGCCCGGCTGACCCCGGCGGACGTGGAAGCGATTCCAGAGGAGACGTTCCGGGCCGCCAAAGTTTTTTTGACCTGTTTGGAATCGCCGCTCGATACCGTCGCCAGCGGCTTGCGTCGAGCCCGGCGATGCGGCCTGCTCACGATTCTCAATCCGGCGCCAGTCCCGAGCCAGGGTTTGCCGAATGATTTGCTGGCCCTGGTCGATGTCCTGACTCCCAACGCCTCTGAGGCGGCGCAATTGGCGGGGCTGCAACCTGCCGGTTCCCCTTCTCTTCCGGCCACGCTGGCCCTACAATTGCAGTCCCGAGGCTGCCGCAGCGTGATCGTCACATTGGGTGACGCAGGCTGCCTGGTGGCCGATCGGGAAGTGACGGCCATCTCCGCGCGGCGTGTCCAGGCGATTGACGCCACCGCCGCCGGCGATGCCTTCAATGGGGCGCTGGCAGTGGCGCTGTCCGAAGGGAAGTCGCTGATTTCTGCCGCGGAATGGGCCACCGCCGCCGCCGCGATCAGCGTCACCCGCCGCGGCGCCCAGCCGTCGCTGCCGACACGAGCGGAGATTGAGAGAGTAGAGAGTTGATAGTAGATAGTGCAGAGCGAGAGAGGGGTTAGAGATTAGGGGTTAGGCGCTAGGGATTTGCACTCGGGATTCCAAGTCGCGCCGGACGTTGTTTGAGCGCCACCCGTCGCCTAGCACCCGTCGCCCAGCCAAGAAACAGGGGGCTAACGCCCCCCGCTCGCCGGTCCACCACCCACCACCCACCACCCGCCCCCCGCCCCCCCAAATGTCCCAGCAGTACATATTCACCATCGAAGGCCTCACCAAGATGTACGAGCAGAAGCAAGTGCTCGAAAACGTCTGGTTGTCGTTTTATCCGGGGGCCAAGATCGGCGTGCTGGGAGACAATGGCTCCGGCAAAAGCACGCTCCTCCGTATTATGGCTGGTGAGGACACCGACTTCATGGGGACCGCCCGCCCCGCCAAGGGAATTTCCATCGGTTACTTCCCACAGGAGCCGCGGCTCAACCCGGACTTCTCCGTCGATCAGTGCATCAACGAAGCGGTCGCTCCCTCACGGGCGATTCTCGAGCGGTACAATGATCTCAACATGAAACTCGGAGAAGACCTTTCGCCCGATGAAATGGAAGAGGTGCTCAACGAACAGGCCAAGGTTCAAGATCAGATCGAAGCGGGCAACTTGTGGGAGCTGGACCACACGCTCGAAATCGCCATGGATGCGATGCGGCTGCCGCCGGGAGACGCCCCGGTGAGCGTCCTCTCGGGGGGGGAAAAGCGCCGCGTGGCGCTGTGCCAAATCCTGCTCCAGCACCCGGACATCCTGCTCTTGGACGAGCCGACCAACCACCTCGACGCCGAGTCGGTCGCCTGGCTGGAGCGGTTTCTCCACGAGTTCACCGGGACGGTCGTCGCCGTGACGCACGATCGGTACTTCCTGGACAACGTGGCGGGATGGATTCTGGAACTCGATCGGGGGCGCGGCTATCCGTTCGAGGGAAACTACACGAGTTGGCTTGAGCAGAAGCAGGCCCGGATGGCGGTCGAAGAGAAACAGGAGTCCAAGCGGCAGCGAATCCTCAAACGGGAACTGGAGTGGGTCCGCATGGCCCCCAAGGCGCGGGCTGTCAAGAACAAAGCGCGGCTGGAACGCTACGAACAACTCCAGGCGCAGCAATACGACGAACGGGCCGACGCCGCCGAATTCCAGATCCCCTCCGGCCCGCCGCTGGGGGCCATCGTCGTCCGTGCCGAAAAGGTCTCCAAGGCGTTCGGCGACAATCTCTTGTTCGAGGATTTGACGTTCGATTTGCCGCGCGGGGGGATCGTTGGTGTAATCGGTCCCAACGGCGCGGGGAAAACGACGCTCTTCAAAATGATCATTGGGCAGGAGCAGCCCGACACCGGCCGCTTGCGCGTCGGAGAATCGGTGATGCTCTCGTACGTCGATCAGTCGCGCGACGCGCTCAATCCGAAAAAGACTGTGTACGAGGAAATCTCCGGCGGTCTGGACATCCTGGAAGTGGGGAAGTCGCGAATTCACGCTCGCAGCTATGTGGGGCGGTTCAACTTCAAGGGGACCGACCAGCAGAAACTGGTGGGACAACTCTCCGGCGGCGAGAGAAACCGGGTCCATCTGGCCAAGATGCTCCGCTCCGGCGGCAACCTCTTGCTGTTGGACGAACCGACCAATGACCTGGATGTGGAAACGCTCCGCTCCCTGGAAGAGGGCCTCGAGAGTTTCGGCGGCTGCGCCGTCGTGATCAGCCACGATCGCTGGTTTCTGGATCGCATCGCCACGCACATCCTGGCCTTCGAAGGAGACAGCCGGGTCTTCTGGTGCGAAGGGAACTACCAGGTCTACGAAGCCGACCGCAAGCGCCGCCTGGGAGGCGACTCCGACCAACCGCACCGCATCCGCTACAAGCCGTTCAAGCATTAGCGCAGGCGCCTCCCTTGCATTGCGCCGCCACACCGAAGAAACTGCCTGTCTGACATGTCGGGCCCATCACGGCTGGCCCTGAGACTGCGCATTTCCTCTTCAAGGACGCTGTGATGTCCGCTCCGCTGGAACTGGCTCGCGAACGGCTGGAGGAGTTTTCCACCCGCGTGAAGGCGCTGCAGGATTGTCTGCACAGCGTGATCGTCGGCCAGGAAGAGACGATGCACTCGCTCCTGATCTGCGCGCTCACCGGTTCGCACGCGCTCCTGATGGGGGTGCCGGGACTGGCCAAGACGCTGATGGTCAAGACGCTCGCCTCGGCATTCGATTGGAAGTTTTCGCGGATTCAATTCACTCCGGACCTGATGCCTTCGGACATCACGGGGTATGAACTGCTCGCCCGCGACGGCGAACAGGGGTCTCAGGGGATGACGTTTCGCCGCGGGCCGATCTTTGCCAATCTGGTGCTGGCCGACGAAATCAACCGGGCGGCCCCCAAGACGCAGTCGGCGCTCCTGGAATCGATGGCCGAGCGGCACGTGACTGTCGGGGGACAGACCTATTCTCTGGAAGAGCCGTTTCTCGTCGTGGCGACGCAAAATCCAATCGAACAGGAAGGCACCTATCCGCTCCCCGAAGCGCAGCTCGATCGATTCATGATGGAGATTCGCATCTCCTATCCCACGACCGCCCACGAAGAGGAGATCGTGATGCGGACCACCGGCGGCGCGCAGCCGATGCCCGTGGCGCTGTTCGATCGGCCGGCCTTCCTCCAGTTGTGCGAGCTCGTGCGGTCGGTCCCGGTCCCACAGCACGTGGCCGCCTACGCGGTGCGGCTGTGCAGTTCCAGCCGCCCGGAGTTTCCCAAGGTCAATCACTTTGCCAAAGACTATGTCTCCTGGGGAGCGGGGCCGCGCGGGTCGCAAAACCTCGTCCAGGCGGCCAAGGCGCATGCGCTGCTGGCGGGGCGCGCCGCTCCGACCCCCGCGGATGTCCAGGCCGTGGCGCTGCCGGTGCTGCGGCATCGCATTTTGGTCAATCATCGCGCCATCGGCGACGCCGTGACGAGCGACCACGTGGTGGCCAGACTTCTGAAAGACACCCTCACCTGATCCGAGGCTCCGCCGCGGCGCCATGAAAACCGTTCCTCGCAGCCCGTTTCTCGAATTGCGCGCCTTGGCGTCGCTGACGCATCTGCGATTCACCACCCAGCGGCGAATCGATGGGGCCTACAGCGGACGCCACCGTTCGCGGCAGCTCGGGGGGGCGGGAGAGTTCGTCGATTTCCGCGAGTATTCGCCGGGGGATGACTTGCGTCGGCTGGACTGGAAAGTGCTCGCCCGCACCGGTCGCTCCTACTTGCGACTGTATCAGGACGAAACCAACCTCACCTGTACGCTGTTTCTCGACGCCAGCGGGTCGATGCGATTCGGCGGGACGAAGCGGGGCGTGGATGGTCCGGGATCGAAACTCGAATACGCGCAGTATTTTGCAACCGCCCTGTCGCACGTCGTCGCCGGAGGACAGGATCAGGTCGGACTGGCGATCGCCTCCGATCGCTTGCGGACTCTGATTCCTCCGGGAAGCACCCCCGACCATGTGGCCCGCCTGCAAGAGGCGATCGCGCGGTGCAAAACGCTGCCGGTGACAAATCTGGGAGAATCGCTGCGGTCTCTGTTCGTGCAGTTGTCGCGGCGGGGGGTGCTGGTGCTGATCAGCGACTTTCTGTGCGACTCGCTGGAAGCGGTGTTTGCTTCGGTCCGCCTGTTTCGGGCGCGGCACTGGGAAGTCGTGGCGCTGCACCTGGTGCATCCGGGGGAAGAACGGCTGCCGGTGGGAAGCGCCTTCCGCTTTGAAGGACTCGAAGACGACGGACAGGTCGATTGTTCTCCCCTGGAAATCAGCCGGGCCTATGACGAACGCTTCGACGCGCACTGCGCGGCGGTGCGGGCCATGGCGCTGGCGTGCGGGTGCGACTATCGCCGCGTTTCCACCGCCACCCCCTATTTGCAGACGCTGAGCGGCTTTCTCGTGGAACGGGTGGGATGAACGATGTTCATGCATTGGTGGGCGATTCCGGCGGGATTGGCGGCGGTGAGTCTGCCGCTCGTCATCCATTGGCTGACCCGCCCCCGTCCCACCCGCATGCCGCTGTCGACGATTCGCTTCGTCCGTGAAATCCTGCGGCAGCGGCAAGCGCGCTACCGCCTGCGGGACTGGCTGATTCTGCTGCTGCGGGCGTTGGCGATCCTGGCGCTGGCGGCTGTCATCGCCCGTCCTCTGTCGCGAGAGAACGCGCACCTGGCCGGGAGTGACGGGAAGTCCTCCACCGTCACGGTCGTCATCCTCGATGTCAGTCACAGCATGGGGGCCGTGGCGGGGGGAATTGCGGCGCTGGAACGGGCGCGGCCGCTGGTGGGACGGCACGTCGCGTATCGCCCCGACGCGCGGGTCAATCTGATCCTGGCGGCGGCGAATCCCCAGGCGGTGTTCGATCGTCCGTCAACCAACTTTTTCATGCTGGGGGACGCCGTGGCGCGCGCCCGCCCTTTGCCGCAACGGCTGAATCTTCAGGGGGCGCTCAACGCGGCCGCCGAGATGCTGGCGGAATCCGACGGGGGAACCTCGCGGCGGGAACTGTGGGTCATCAGCGATTTTCAGCGGAGCAACTGGAGCGCCGCCGATTTCAGCGTCCTCCCGTCCGATGTCGTGATCCAGTTGGAATCGGTGGCGCCGGTCGAAACGCCTCACAACCTGGGGTTGCTCCGCGTCGGCACTCAGGGGCGGGTGGAGCCGGGGAGGCCATTTCGTCTGGAGGTCGATGTCGGCAACTACTCCCCCTCGCCGCGGCAAGTGGTGGTTGAGGTTTCGTTCGGCGAGGCGCCGATCCGGTTGGAGGGAACCGCCACCGCGGGGGGACGCTCCACGCTCGTCACCGAGGCGGTGCTCCCTATGGAAGGGTGGAAGATGGGGACGGCGCGGCTCGTCGGCCACACCGACGCGCTCCCCGGCGACGACCGCCGCGCGGTGGCGATCCAGGTACATCCGCAGCCGACGTTCCTCCTGCTGACCCGTCAGTCCGCCGCATCCCGCCCCTCGTCGAGCTACTTTCTGGAACGGGCGATCGCCCCGCAAACCGCGGCGGAACGTGGGGCGGCGGAGCGGATCGTCCGGCACGATCCGGCGCGGATCGATCGGGAGGTGCTTGCTGCGGCTGACCTGTTGTTGTTGGACCATCCCGGCAAGCTCTCCGAGGAGACGCTGGGGAGCCTGGTGCTGCTGCTCAAACGGGGGCGCGGCGTCCTGTATGTGGCCAGCGAGGCGATCGACGCCACCAATCTCAAACTCTTGGCGCAGGGGGCGGGAAGCAGCCTGCAGCTTCCGGTCGAGTTCCTGCTTCCTCCTCAGGGACACTCCCGCAAGAATCTGCAACTGGTGGACATCAAGTCGCGCGATTCCCCGTTCAAGGTGTTTGGGGAGGAGGCTTCGGCCATCCTCTCGCCGGCACGCTTCTCCGGCGGATTGGCGACCCGTCGCGTGAGTGGCGCGTTGCTCGACGACGTCCTGGCCACCTACAGCGACCAGTCGGCCGCGCTGGTGATGACCGCCTGCGGCGCCGGAGAATTGGCGGTCCTCAATGCCGATCTGGGAACCTCCTCAGTGACCGCGTCGCCGGCGTTCGTCCCTCTGGTGGGAGAACTGACCAGCCGTTTGTTGGGGCGTGAGCGGACGGCCGAAGCGATCGGCTGCGGAGAACCATTGGCGGTCTACTTGCCTGCGGCCGCCGGTTCGCGGGCCGGGCTGGAGATTGTCGTCCCCGCCGAGGTGAAACAGGAGGTCGAGGATCCGGGGGAACTGCATGAGGATCAGGTGGGGGTGATGTGGCAGGGGTCCGCCGCCGGGCCTCCGGGGGTTTATGAAATCCGCCGCGGAACGCAGACGGTGCTGGCCCTGGCGAGCGCCATTCCCGCGGAGGAGTCGGACCTGGCGACGCTGCCATCCGATTTGATGACCGACCGGCTGGCAGGGGGGCGTGACGTGCGGTTTCGGAACGCGAAACAGGACGATGCGCCGCGCGACGACTTGTGGGTCTGGTTTGCCATTGCCGGGCTGGGGTGCGTGTTCGTGGAATGGATCGGCCTGAAGGCCTTCCGCAGTTGATTGGGTTTTCCGAATTGCATTTGCCGTTTCGACCATGACGCTTGTCTGCGATCCCTTGATCTCGTCGTCGTTGTGGGGCGCGCTGGCCGCGGTCGCGGCGGGGCTTTTGGCCTGGTATGCCTGGCGGCGGCCGTTCGGCATGTCGCGCGTCCGGTGGGTGTTGATCGTGGCGTTCATGGGAACGGCCGCCTCGCTGCTTTTGGTGATTCTGCTCAATCCCACCTGGCTGGAAGTGCTTCCGCCGCCAGCCGGAAAGCCGCGGCTGGAAATCCTGGTCGATGACTCTGCCAGCATGGCGGCGGCCGACATGCCTGACGGGGAGACGCGCTATGCCGCCGCCGTCAAAGTCGCCACCGCCAGCGCCGCGGCACTGGGAGACCGTTTTGAAGTCCGGGTCTCGACGTTTTCCAAGACGCGGCTCCCATGCACTCTCGAGCAACTCGCCCAGCGCGCTCCGGGGGGGATGTTGACCGATCTGGCCACCGCCCTGGCCTCCGCGGTCGAGACCTCGCATCCAGCCGGTCAGGCGGTCCTCTTGCTGAGCGACGGCAACCACAACGCCGGTGGGGGGACGCCGCAGGTTTTGGCCGCGCTGACGCTGGTCCGTGCGGCGGACGCACCGGTCTACACCAAGACGTTTGGCAGCGACGCCGAAACGCACGACCTGGCGGTCCGGTTGCACGCGGCGCAGCAGGTCGCCTTCGTGGGGCAGTCGGTGCCGCTCACGGCGCTTGTCCGCCGCCGCGGCCGCGCCCCGGAAGGGGTCACGGTGATCCTCACTCATCAGGGAGAGGAGGTCGATCGGCAGCAGGTGTATCTGTCCGGCGACGTGGAAACCGAAGTGCGGTTTCAAGTGCAGCAGGAGACCAAGGGATTGTATCGATATGAAGTCCGGGTCGATCCGTTCGAAGGAGAGGTCACGCAGGTCAACAACTACGGGACGTTTCTGCTGCGGGTGGTTGACGAGCCGATGCGCGTGCTGCTGGTGGAAGGGAAACCGTATTGGGACGCCAAATTTCTGGCGCGGACCCTCTCGTCGGATCCGTCGATCGAGTTCGTGAGCGTGGTGCGGATGGCGGAGGGGAGGTTCTTGGAGCGGACACTGAAGCGGATACGTCCCGAGGGGGCCGCCGACGACAAGGGGGCGGCCGGCGCCGAAGGAGTCGCCGGCGCGAAGGGAGTTGCCGCGGATTCCTCCCAGGCCGGCGGTTTGGCGGCGATTCCGGTCACCGAGTCATGGCGGGTGTTGAAAAACGGCGCCGACGTTTTGGCGGACGCCGGTCTCCTCCGCACGTATCAGGTTTTGGTGCTGGGGCGCGACGCCGAAGTGTTTCTCTCGGACGAAGCGATCGACAACGTCCGCAACTGGGTTTCCGGCGAGAGCGGGGCAGTCGTCTGTTATCGCGGACAGCCGATGGCTCAGGTGGGGGAGCGCTTGGAACGGATGCTTCCGATCCAATGGCGCGCCGCGGGGGAAACGCGGCACCGCATGGCGCTCACCGACCGCGGTCGGGACATGCGCTGGTTCGACGCGCGGGGCGGGAGCGCTTCCGAAGAACTGTCCAAGCTGCCGGCACTGGCCACCTCGTCTGCCGTGGAGCCCCCCAAGCCGCTCGCGACGGTCCTCGCTTCAGCCTCCGATCAGGCAGGGGACGAAATTCCCGTGGTGACCTATCAGCCGTACGGCGGCGGTCGCGTGGTCGTGGTGGAAGGGGCGGGGATGTGGCGCTGGGCCTTTCTCCCGCCAGCGTACGCCGATCACGACCCGGCCTACGGCACACTCTGGCAAAGCCTGCTCCGCTGGCTGGTCTCCGGCGCCGGACTGCTTCCCGGCCAGGACATGGCGCTGCGCGCCGATCAGGTCACGTTCGGAAGCAACGAATCGGCCGTGGCGACGCTCTTGATCCGGAAGGAAGCGCTCCTGGAAACGATCTCCGAGATCGAACTCTCCGGCGAGGGGATCGACGTTCCCCGCCGCCTGCCGCCGGTCGCCGCTGCGGAAGGCCAGGGAGTGTTTCGGATCAACTTCGGCCAACTCCCCGAAGGGCGGTATGAAGCGCGGATCGCAGGCCAACCGCGCGACAAGTCCGGCGCCAGCACGGCCTTCGACGTGCGACGCCTGTTTGACGAGCAACTCGACCTGCGCGCCCGCCCCGATCTAATGGCGCGAATCGCCTCCAGCACGGGCGGGGCGCCCTTGGCATCCAATTCCACCGCCCAGATCGCCGAGGTGTTTCTGTCCCACCTGGCGCACGGTCGCCCCGACCGAATCCGCCGCACCCCCGCCTGGGACCGCTGGTGGGTCATGCTCGGAGCGCTGACGCTATGGACGATGAGTTGGGGAGTACGGCGCAATTCGGGGTTGGTGTGATTTGAGAGAAATTGGGGTGGTGGTCGGCACAGCGAACAATTGTCAACCGCGTTGAACAACAAAACCCAGAAGATACGGCCCATACAAACAACGCCAACGGCGTTGAATCACATACAAGCGGACACGGCCCGTAACAACAACGCCAAGGGCGTTGAATAACAAAGCCCAGGGTTGCAGCCGCAGGCAGCTACCCTGGGAAACGCCCCCCACAGTCGATGAATCCTGAAGGGATTCCACTGGCGCAATCCGCCAGGGTGAAGCGTCATCCCAAACATGGTTGATTCGGTGAATTGCCGTGTTGATTTTACCGTCGAAATTGGTGTTTGGGATACCCTGCCTAAGGGTTGGCCCCCTTCAGGGGCTTGACGATTGGATGGCCGCGTGACCCAGGGTAGCTGCCTGCGGCAGCAACCCTTGGGCTTTGATATCGGACGCTTTCAGCGTCCCTGGTCCGAGTGCGGAGTCCTGAGCCTGCACCGCTCGACTGCCCCCCACCAGTCCCGTGACAGACGCATGTCGCACGCTCCCAACACGCGTCATTCGCTTGGCAGGCATTTCTTTGAGGCAGCGGGCGGAATAGAATCCATTACTTTAGCTTTCATTCATTCGCTCCACCTGTAGGGGGCCGGATGGGGGCAATTTGGAACACGAACTGAAACGCATTTCCTGCGCTGTTGCCATCCAGAACGATCTTTGGTACTCCTCACCCATCCGGCGGAAGGAGGCTCTTGATGCGGATCATTTCGTTGGCGTGGTACATCTGCGCCGTTTGCTTACTGCTCATGCTGTTGGCGTCCTCGATGACCTGGCATCCGGATATCCAGTTCCAGGGGGGCGTGCTTGCGACTGTGCTCGGCATCGTCGGACTGTTGATGGGCGGGGTCGCAATCGCCTTCGGGGGGCTCCCCAAGACACACCGTGTCCACCAGTCCAAATCCCTCTGGGGCGGCATGGTGGCGTTTGCCGTCACAGTGACGGCCTTGCTGGTTCTGGTGGGTTGAGGTGGTCCCGTTCCGCGACTTAGGATGACATGCGCAAGCTCATTGGCATTATTCTGTGCGCAGTTGCTCCCGCATTGGTTGTGCTCTTGGATCGCGAACAGCGGCTCTTGAGCGAGGGGATATTGAATACGAAGGATTTGCCCCCATCATCGGCCATGAGTCCGCGACAGTCAGCGAGTATCTCCTCAACGTCTGGCATTGGGATGGGATGCTGTGTCTGATGATGATTGCATCGCTGCCCTGTTTTTTTCTGGGGATCATGATTCTTCGAGGTCGGAGAGTGAATCGAGAGCTGGAGTCCGTCGGCTAACGAGTTTGTTGCTGTGAGCCAGTGCCTCGCTGGAAAGGGGGGCCGGCCAGGTAAGCGCGATCGATTGGCGAACGGTGTGGCGTGAGCCCACCGGTCATGCAGCACACAGCGTGGCCCAGTTGGCACAGCAGCCTGAAGCGTAGTCGCAGAGTCGTCGGAAGTGCAGAGATGAAGCGCACATGCGTCTGTCAGGGGGAGGTCCCTCGGGGTTGGCCCACCAAGTGGCCCACCAGTTGGCCGAGCTGGTGGCCCACCAAGTGGTAAGACGCTGCCGACAGTTTCAGACTTCGCACGTCCAAACGTCCAATCGTCCGAATTCCGCACAGTCCGGATTCTTGACGACCGCATGTGTACTGATGTATCATATGTGAAATTCGCGGCCTGCTTTTGTGGTTGCGCCCTCTGCATCTGGACATTCGATCGGTCGCTTGAGAGAATGAAACCGACCCAACCGGGAGGTGGATCATGCGCCAGTCTGCGTCGGTCTTTGAGAGTCCCTTTCAGGCATTGAAACGCCGCATTCTGGCGGTGAGCGCGGGGGCGGGTGTCGGCTGGGGTTGGTGCGGCGCGTTACTGCTCGTTCTGGCGGGGGTCTGGCTGGACTTGGTCTGGGATCTGTCCCCCGCAGCGCGAATCGTGCTGCTGGGACTGGCGTTTGCCGCCGGTTCTGTCCTGCTGGGCTTGTTTGTTTTTAGGGCGGCGGCGCGAACCCGCGATGTCTTATTGGCCCGGCGGTTGGACGAGGCGGGACAAACGGCCGGCGAGATCACCTCCGGCTACACGTTGCAGGCGGGCGGTACGTCCGCCGCCGCACCGCTGACTCAGGGCTTGGCGCAGTTGGCCGTCAACCGCGCGGTGCAATTGGCGGCGCAGATTCGACCGGCAACAGCTGTTCCGTCGCGCGGGGCGCGGCGGGCGGGATTGGTCGCGCTGTCGATGGTGTTGGGGCTGTTGTTGGGAGCGGTTTTCGCCCCGCAGTTGGCGGGAACCGAATGGCGGCGGTTCGCCGACCCGTTTGGAGATCATCCACCCTATTCTCGAACTCAGTTTCTCGTCGAGCCTGCGGGGGCGCAGGTTCGATTCGGCGATCCCTGGGAGGTGCAAGTCACTACGCAGGGCCCTCCCGTCGAGGATTTGGAGTTGGTGATACGCCGGCCGGCAGATGCCGCCGGCCGGGCCGCAGCGGAAGAGTCGCTCCCGATGTTCGCCGATGCGCAGGAACATTGGCGGGCGCAGGTTTCTTCGGTGACCGATGCGGGAGAGTATTTCGTCCGCGCACGGGGCGCCCGGAGCGTGCGGTATCCGTTGGAAGTCCTCACCGTCCCCGAGATTGAAGAGGTGCGGTTTCGAGTGCTCCCGCCGGAGTATACAGGCGATCGACCGTATGAAGGAAAGCTCCCCCCGGCGGGGATTCCGGCGCTGGCCGGAACCACGATCGAAGTCGTGGTGCGAAGCAATCGGCCGCTCTTGAGCGGAGAGGTGTCGTTGGGAGGGGCAGGGGGACTGGTGGCGCTCCTGCCGTCAACTGACGACGGCGCCTGTCAGGAAGTGGTCGGCCGGTGGCAGGTAGAGCAGGGGGGGGCGTTTCAGATTCGGGTGACCGACGTGGCGGGCCAGGTGTGCCGCGAACCGTTTGCCGGTTCGGTCACGTTGCTCAAGGACCAGACCCCGATCGTCCGGTTGGCCGAGCCAGCGGCGCAATCGCTGGCGACCCCCTCGATCGTTCTGCCGGTCGCGATTGTCGCAGAGGATGACTACGGAATCTCGCGGCTGGAGCTATACCGCAGTCTCAACGACTCGCGGCCGCTCCCGATGTCGCTCGCGATCGAGTCCCCACCTGCCCGCCGCCAGGAAATATCGGTTCCGCTCCCGTTGTCCACTTACGGGCTTCGTCCCGGCGACATCATCAAGCTCTTTGCGCGAGTGGAAGACAACGATCCGGCGGGGGCCAAAGGCTCCGAGAGCACCGTCGTCGTGATCCAGATTGTGTCGGACGACGAACTGGAGCGGCTGGTCCGCACGCGGGAAGGGGTGGATGCGCTGGTCTCCAAGTATCAGGAGGCGCAGCGGCGGCTGGCCGGACTGCAGGACGAACTCGAAAAACTCCGCAAACAACTGGAACAGCGGGATTCCGAAGGGGCGCTCAGCCCCGGCGAACGGGAGCAACTCGAAACTCTAGCCAAACAGATCGAAGAAGAGGCCCAGGCGCTGCGCGACTCGGCGAAACATCCTCTCCCCTATGATCTCGATCAGGAACTGAATGAGGAGCTGGAACGGCTGGCCAAGCACCTGGATCAGGCCGCCCAGGAAGCGCGCGAGGCGTCCCAGGAGCCGAATGCCACCGCCGGCCAGACGGCGCAGCGTTTGGCGGAGATGCAAGAGGAACTGGCCAAAGAGCGAGGAGCATTGAAAGAAGGGATCAATGATCCCATGGATCAATTGGCGGAGATCTATCCCTTACTGGAGGATCAATACCGCTTCGTTGAATTGTCTCATCGGCAGCGGGATCTGGCCGAGCGGCTCGCTTCGCTCAAGTCCCTGGATCAGCCCGATTCCCCCTCGGTCAAGAACCGCATGCGGGAATTGGAAGCGCAGCAGCAGCGCCTGCGGCAGGATCTCGACCAGTTGCTGGGAGACATCGAATCGCACGCCGCCAGTCTCCCGGACGATGATCCGCAATTGGCGGAACTGGCCGAGTCGTCGCGGCAGTTTGTCCAGGACGTTCGAGAAAGTCAGGCGGACCAGGAAATGCTGAGCGCGGCGACCGGGCTGGGAGAGTTCTCCGGATCGCGCGGTCACGCCT
>JBJXGA010000152.1:0-32216 GCA_046152955.1 Planctomycetales bacterium
GCCGGTGCAAACGACCGAGGTTTGCCGTTCTAACGCGCAACTGATGTCGTACTTGCTGTACAGCACGACATAACGCCCGTTGATCTCGATCCCTTCCAAAAATGGCTCGACGGTCCGCACGGCGATCTGCGCGACCGAGTCGCCACTGGCCCCGTCCGGTTCGCGGCGCTTGACCGTTTTCAGGTCATGGCCGTTGCGCGACGTGAACAGTTCGTGGTCGGGAGGAATCCGCTTGAGGGGGACATCGGGATAAAGCTGTTCCATCAGGCGGCGAAAACTCTTGTCGAAGGGGGCCAGGCCACAGCAGGCGTCGGCAATCAACACGCCCCCCTGCTCGATGTAATGTTTGAGTTTTTCCTGTTCGCTGCGCCCCAGGGCGAAGTCGTGCCGTCCATGCATGTACAGGATCGGATATTTGAACAGATTGGGATCGACAAGCTGCAAGTCCCGCTGCCGGGTGGAGGCGGAGGGGCCGACCGTCCGATTCAATGCCAGCAGCAGATTCCGCAGTGCCTGGGGGGCCGCGTCCCAATCGCCGCTGTAGCGCAGTTTGGCGATCTGCAACAGATCCCGTTCCACGCGATCAGCCACCGCGTCTTGCGCAGCCAGCTCCTGTTGCGAGAGTTTGTTGAACACTTCGCGCCCGGTGACGTAGGCCACGATGTTGACCCCCACTTTGGTCGCCTTGGTGATCATCGCGCTGAGTTCCTTGGGGCGATGCGGAACCTCGAAATTGGTCCATTTATCCCACAGGCAAGAGAGGTCGTCGGGAGCGTACATGATGCTCGTGCGGCATCCCACGTCGGCGCCCCACAATTCCGCCGTCGGCTGCCCTGTTTCCTTGTCGAACAACGGATATTCGCTGCGGTACACCGGGTGCGACGCATCCAATTTGCGGAGCGCCGCCTCTGAGGGGGGGAACATCCGCCGCACCAGATCCCGAAAGCCCTCGTCGAAGGCGGCACTCTTGCAGCCGTTGACCGCCAGCAAAAATCCCCCCTGCAGGATGTACTCCTTGAGCAGGCTCACTTCTTGCGGGGTCATCTGCGGCGCTTCGGTCCCGTGCATGAACACAATCGGGGCCTGCAAGAGATCGCCAACTTCGGCTCGCGACACGTCCACCACCTGCCAGGTGAGCAGGCGCGGCCAACGATCCAGCGTGCTGATCAATTGCGTCAGGTTGCGCACGTCTCCCGGGTGGCGATTCCAATCCAGTCCGGCGATCCCCCGGTCCCTGGGAGCGTGCGGACCGTACTCCAACTTGTTGATCAGCACTGGCGCCAATCCTTTGGATAAGAACATCAGCGCGAAGGCCGACCCCAGCACTGGCGAGCGTTCCAACTGTCCATGCCCCGGCCAGGAACCGGTCAACCGATCCTGATTGGCCACCAGGTACTCCGCCCCTTCGCGATACCAGTCGTGCCGTTCCCCACGGTTGTTGATGAAAAACCGCCGCCCGCTGAACCGCCCCGCCCGCTCCAAACCGTAGAGGTAATACAGCAGCCATTGTTGCCCCCCCGGATTGTGCCCGACCGCGAAATTGTTCCCCAACCAGCGGCAGCCATCTTCGAGCGTTTTGTCCGGCACGGGCTCGCGGCAGCAGATCGGAGTGCCGTCAGCATTCATTTCCTTTTCGCCGGCTTGCAACATGGCTTGGGTGATGACGGCGGTCGCAATACCGGCGACCGACATGCTGCCAGAGCCCGGCCCTCCCGGACCGCCGCTGTAGCCCCAGCTTCCATCCGGATTCTGGCTCGATACCCAATGCGCTCGGGCGCGACGCCAAGTGTCGAGACTGACCGGGACACCCATTTCCTGGGCTTCACGCAGCCCCAGCACGGCGAACTGCCCGTTGCTGCGGTCGCCGCCAGTCTCCAATCGCCCGCGCCCGTAACTCCAGGAGCCGTCGTTGGCTCCTGCGCGAACCTGTGATTCTTCCAGCTTCCGCACCAGGCTTTGGACTTTCAGGTGGTCCCGTTTGCCATCCTTGGCGGCGGCCAGCGCCTGAATCATGAGCGAAATCTCATATGTCAAATCCGGATCCTGAGCTCGCAGCCAGGTGAGCCCCTGCTTCATGGGTTTGTCGGCGGTGGTCATCCCGGTGTTGAAGAGCGCCAACAGACACAGACCGGTGACGCCAACGGCAAACCCTCCGGTCCCTTCTTCCCCCCAGGATCCATCGGGATTCTGCGATTTGAGCAGATACCGCCGCCCTTTTTCGATTGACTCCAAAACCGCTTTGCTGGTGATCTCTTGCGCGGAGGAGCGCGCTGTGGGGATCAGCGCCAGAACCATGGCCAATGGCACAATCCACGTCTTCGTCCAGCGGGAGACTCGCATCGTCACTCCTGTGCCACGCGACCGGTTCGCAAGCCGCGACTGAAGGCGAGCATACCAAATCACCGGGCATGCGCTCAACGCGAACCTGCGGCGAGACCGCCGCTCAAAGCGGAAAGATGGGGCGACGGACGAAGCAGAAGGGAAACGTTCGCAGATTGCTCGTGCATGGTCCCGGCGTCTCGACCGTGTAATGCGCGCTGGCAATCGGGTCGTATACCTTGCGGTGGGCGACCGCCGCCTTGACCCCAATCACCGACAAACGCTCCGGAGCGATCCCCTGGCTGCGCCATTGTCCCAGATCGAAGGGCGGGGTCTTGCGGCTGGTCAAGAGAATCGTTACGCCGGCGTGCCGGACCACGGCGCACGGCCCCATGTCAAACTGGTTTCCCGACATCGACGCCAAGTGACTGTGCCGATCCTCCAATTCAAATCGTCCGTCGCTCGTGGAGACCAACTCGACCTCCAGCGTCAACGGTCCGCCACTCAGGGGACTGCCGCGCCCGCCCAGAGAAAGCGTCAGGCTCTCTCCCGGTTTTCGTGAAGAAATCGCCTGCACGGCCAACGGGTCGCAAATCGCCACGGCGGCGTTGGTGAGCCGATGTTCGAGAAATGCCTTGAGCAATCCCGTCCCGTCCCCCGGCGCGCCCCCCCCGATGTTGTCCGAGGGCTCGGCCAAGACCACCGGCCCGGAACGACGAGACCCAGGCGAACCATCCGCTCCTTCACCCGAAGACTGGATTCTCATCAACACCCCTTCCAGCGGCTCTTCCAGGACGTTTCCCATCTCGGCATGCGCCATCGCCCAGGCCGAGAGTTCCTCCAATTCCGCCTGCGCATAGCGCGGCTCTCCAAGCGTCACCGCCGTGAAACTGACCCCGGTATCCGGCGTGTCCGCAAACGAGAAGCCGGCGAAGACGTTGACCGCCAAGATCTCCTCATGCGCCTCTTCGATCTGGCGGGCCATCGCTTCCAGCGTCCGCATCGGTTCAAACGAGGTTCCCGTTCCGGTAGGAGGCCACATCAGCGGCGGATGCTCCCAGACAGTGACGGGATGTTCGCCCGTCTCCAGCAACCGATCCAACAGCAGCGCGCCATCGCGCGCTGCGGCGCAGGCGTCGGCGTGCGGATTCTGCCGATAAGCGATCAACCCATGACTGTGTTGCGCCGTCGCCTGGGATATATTGCCATGCAAATCGAGGACGCCACAGATTGGAATCGCCGGCCCCAGTCGGTCACGAAGCCGCCACAGAATCTCCCCTTCCACGTCCAGCAGCAACTCAGACACCATGGCCCCATGCAAAACCAGATAGACGCCGTCGAACCCTCGTGCCGACTCCCGATCGAGTGTCTCCTCTACCGCCTTCCAGAATCGCTCCACAACGCGATCTTCAACAATTGGCCCTGGCGTGGCCCGCAAGTCAATCGCGGGAATCACCTCCCACTCTCTCCCCCGCGCCACCTCCAACGCCCCCGCCAAAGGTGACCCATCCTGTTCTGCTGACCACAGTTCCTCCCCCACCCGAACGTCAAACTCCTCCAACGTCGTCCGCCCCGACAGGAACGTATGCGTCTCATGAAACAACCCGGCCAGGAGAACACGTTTGGACATGCGGTGGAAGTCTCGTCTTGTACAGCAAATTGTCCGATCAGCTTATCGTACCCCTAGCCCCTAGCCCTCCCTCAACACCTCTTCCGCCACCGCCACACACCGCTCCACATCCGCCTCGGTATGTGCCGCCGACAGATACCACAGGCCGCGGCCGATCAGGCGGATGCCGCGATCTTGCATCCCTAAAACGAACTTCGCATACGGCGCCTTGTCGTACTGCAGCGTGTCGCGGTAGTCGCGGACCTTTTCCAGCGGTGTGAAACCGGTGTGGAACATCGGCCCTGGCCCCTGAACCAACAGTGGCCTCCCCGCGCGGTGCGAGGCCGCACGCAGCCCGTCCATCAGGCGTTGCCCCAGGGCATAAAGCCGCGCATGCACTGGTTCGCTTTCCAGAACATCGAGCGTCGCCATCGCCGCGGCGATGCTGGGTTGTCCGGAGTTCATCGTCCCGGCATGAATCACTTTGCCCTCGGCCAGCAGTTGCATGACGGAGCGCTTCCCCGCCAGAACGCTGATCGGATAGCCGCTGGCCATCGCCTTGCCAAACACCGCCAGGTCGGGAGTGACTCCCAGACGCTGTTGCGCGCCTCCCAGTCCCAGCCGGAATCCGGTGATGACTTCGTCGAAGATCAAGAGCGCCCCGTGCTGGTCGCACAACTCCCGCAGTCCCTGCAAAAACCCCGGCTCAGGAGGGATGCAGCCGCTATTGCACATGAACGGCTCGGTAATCACTGCCGCGATCTCGGCGCCCCTGGCGACCAGCGTCTGTTCGACCAATTTCAGATCGTTCCAGGGGAGCACTACGGACTGACTCTCGATGTCCGCGGGCAACCCCTGAGACCAACGGATGGGAGTCGGTCGTGAACGCGGCCCCAGCGCTTCGAGCGTCGGCCCGGCGACTCCCACTGCCACGTTGTCGAACCAGCCGTGATAATGCCCTTCGAACCGCAGGAACTTGGGGCGGCCGGTGATGGCCCGCGCCAGGCGGAGCGCGGCATGGTCGGCCTCGGAACCCGAGAGGCTGAAGCGGAGCAATTCGGCGCACGGGATCAACCGCTGGAGTCGCTCGGCCAGTTCCAGCTCCAGCAAGTGCTGCCCTGCGAAAAGCTGCCCCTGGGCGCTAGCCCGCGCGACGCTCTCGAGCACGTGCGGATGCGAATGCCCCAGAATCAGCGGCCCCTGACTGAGCGTGAAATCAAGGTACTCATTGCCGTCCACATCGACGATCCGGCTTCCCTCTCCCCGTTCATAGAACAGGGGATGCGGCGCATTGAATTTTCGGAATTCGCTGGAGACCCCTCCCGCCAGGACGCGACAAGCGCGCTCATGCAGCGCCCGAGACTTTTCGTAAACTGCCATCTCTGTTTTCTAACGGAACGCCAACTGAAAAATAGGAAGGACCAACCGATCCAAGTCAAAATGGAGCAGTGCCACTCAACACGCGACGAAACCCCCAGCGCCTAGCGCCTAATCCCCAGCCCGCTAGCGCCTCTCAGAAATCCGATACAAATGCGTCCCAGTCCGGAGAATCAGCGAATCATTCCACACGGCAGGACTCGACATGAGTTCTCCATCGACGCGATTTTTCCCCAGTTCCTGCCAGGTGGCACTCGCCTGAACCACAGTCACCTCGCCATCGCGGTTGGCAAACAGCAACTTCGAATCTGCCACCAGCGGCGAAGCGGAGTAATTCCCGCCGACTCGTTTTTGAAAGCGAACTTCCCCCGACGCGGCATCCGCACAAGTCACAACTCCCTGGTCGGAGACGATGTACACCACGCGATCGACCAGCACCGGCGAAGGCATCGCTGGAACTTGCTTTTTGAGGCGCCACGTGACGTGCGTGTCCGTGACATCCCCATGCCCATCAATCCGGATCGCCAGCAGTTCCGGGGTCATATAGCCGGTGCAGATGAAGACCGTTCCCTGGGAATAGACAGGGCAGGGGGCGTTGGAGAATCCTTCACCGTGGCGGACCTGCCAGAGCGGTTCTCCCGTGTGCGGATTGTAGGAAACGACCCATTGCGCGCCAGGAACGACCACCTGGTCCCCCGTTTCTTCCTGGATGATCAGGGGGGTGCTGAACGCCTTGTGAAAATCTCCCATGCTGCCGGTCATTGGAGGTCGTTTGGTTTTCCAGACTGGCTCGCCATTCGATGCGTCGAGCGCCACGACCGACTGCGCCTCCGTTCCATCGCAGGGAATGATCAACAGTTTGTCGTACAAAACGGGTGAACTCCCCGGTCCCACGCTGTGTTCAGTCGCCAGTCGGGTCTTCCACAGTACTTGGGCTTGCTGCGTGTCGACGCACGCCGTCCCCATGTTGCCAAAGTGGCAATACAGCCGCCCCTCTTTCAGGACCGGAGTGGGGGAAGCGTAGCTGTTGAGCGAATGGACCGGCTCGGGATCGCGGTACTGAAACAGCAGCACGTCGTGCAGCAATTTTCCCGATTTCAAATCTACGGCGACCGCGCGGAGCGCCACCGAATCGATGATCTCCATCTCATTCGCCAGCGGACTGTTGGCCAGTTTGTCACGCAGCACCTGCTGTTTCTGCTTGGCGGTCGCCTCCTTGATCACTGCCGTGGTCAACCAGCAGACGCCGTTTTCGATCACCGGAGAGGACCACCCCTTTCCGGGAATGGCCGTTTTCCAGCGGACGTTCTCGGTCTCGCTCCACCGCGCGGGGATTTTCCCCACGGGAGCTCGCCCCTGACCATCCGGCCCGCGAAACTGCGGCCACGCATCGTCTGCCCCCTGAGACGCGCCGGGAAGCATCCCCCCCGCCAACCCGATGACGATTCCCAGGATCAATCCGCGACTACCCAGCATTCCGATACCTCTTCCAAAACGATTCCATGTTCTCCGCTCGACTCGGCGGCGCCGTGCGCCAAAACGACATTGCCACTGGAACCCATGACTTCGGCTGTGGTTCCCTTGGCGAAATGCGGGACTGCGAGCCGTATCCCACGCATCCACACCGGCTTGTGCATTGTTATCCGATAGGCGGAGTCTTGTCCATTTGGATTGACAGTATTTGCCGACTCGATAACCTATAAATACATGTAAATGGGTTCAAGAAACATTCAGGGCGGCGCCAGCATCTGTTTTCGCGTTCCTGTTACCATTTCCCGAGTGCGTTTCGATGCCTCATCAGCGCGATGCGATTATCAACCAGTTCCAACCCTGGTTCTCCGACGCATTCGATTCGCCAATTGGCTGGAACCACGGCCCCTACGCATTGCTCGAACCAATGGGGCAGGGAGGAAATGGCGCCGTATTCATCGCCCTGGATACGAACGATGGCCGACTCGCCGCCGTGAAGCTGGTGCGACAAGACAATCTTGGGACAGACGCAGTGCTTCGTACCGAACGACTTCGACGCTTTCAGAATGAAATCTCGAAGATGCAAACTTTCTCCAGTCCCCGAGTCGTACAAATTTGGGATCACGGTGAAATCCCCAATCCTGGAGGAATCGGAGACTCGCTTCCCTTTCTCGCAATGGAGTTTATTCCAGGGCGGACACTGCGCGACCAGCTCAATAAATGGAAACGTCTGCCATTGCCCGAAACCCTGGAAATCTCGCTTGCGCTTTGCGAGGGACTGGCAGCACTGCATGACCTCGACATCATCCATCGAGACGTGAAGCCCGACAACATCATGATCGATGCGTTTCGAGCAAACTCGACGATGCTCCTGGACTTAGGACTCGCCTACCACGCTGACGACGACGAAAACCGTATCACCGCAACCGGCATCCCGGGAACTCCGAATTTCATGCCCATCGAGCGGTTTCACGAACCGCTCAAAGTTTCCACCAGTTGGGACTTGTTTGCTTTGGGCTGTGTCATTTACGAAATGCTCACAGGAACACTTGCCTTCAAGAGCTCCCATGAGATTCTAAGGAAGGTCGTACCAAAAGAACCGATTCAGATCGTTCCGACTGTCAGTCCTGGCCTTAACGCTCTCGTGATGCAATTGATCGATCATGCCGTTGGCAATCGGCCCCAAACAGTCCACGAAGTGTACACGGTATTGAGCAGCATGCGCCCACAAGTCTACGCGGCAAAAGGAGCATTGAGTGCAGACTGGAATTTCCCATCAGACCTGCCCCGAGACCAGATTCAGCGTGCGGCCGAGCGGAACTGCTGCATGTCCGGCGATAAATTCCGGGGCCACGCTGGGGAAATGTTGGGCCTGGCAGCCTTATCGCGATCCCTATCAGAGCTGTTTGAGATTATCTCCAATGTGATCGGCCACTCTCTCAGGAATTTGGCGCTCGACCTGCAGAACGCAACACAGGGAACGACCGCAGCCTATCTCGAAATCACCGCAAATCAGCATCGCAAATCGATCCAAGACGTGGTTATTTCCTATGTTCAATCCACGCGCGGAACCAGGCAAGCACTTTCTGGATTTCCGGAGGAAGACGCGCTGCAGGCCACGGTCCATCGCGATCTCAAGGAGTTTCATGACTTGTCACTGCATGCGCTCGTGGGCTTTGAAGGACTGCCTGCTCCAGGCCGCACGCAGACTCTGGCGGATGCCTTCGCCAAGACGCGACGGTTGATCCGCAATCTGACCATCGTCTCGCAGAAAATCGTCTCGCGCCAAATCATTTGCCAAGATCAGTTTGCCAGTCTGGTCGAGTTCATTGAGTCGCGTTGACGCTCACCCGAACTGCTTGGATGACATGCGTCTGATCCCCTGATCCAGCGCCTCGACCCGCCTTTGGATATGGTCGGCAAACGCTCCGATAAACTCGGCTCGTTGCGAATCAGTAACGGAGATTCTTCGAATCTTGTCGATCGCGGCCGTGAACGCTTCTACAAGCTGACTGGCCTGCGGAATGGAAAGTCGAGGCGCTCGAAACAAGATCGCTCTTGAAGCTTCGCAGAGATGCTCCGCGCGATCGTATGCATCGGGCATCGCTGGTTCCAATTGCTGTACGCACTCACGGAACTCTTCAATATGCAGACTGATCAAGGGATCGTTCCAGACTTCCGCCTGGTTGATCGCAGTTTCACCTATGACTGTGGGCATTGGCTCGCGCTCCTGAGTTCAGAAATCCTCTGCGGATTATTCCAAAAAACACTTGCGATTTGATTTCCGTTCAATGGCATCTCGATTAGGTTCCAACCTCGATCTGCAGCTCATCGGCAAGCTGCCGTTTTCCCCGCAACAACCCCAAAGTGTCTCCCGCTACCGCCGCCGCCCGGTCGATTCGCTTCTTGCAGTCGTCCCCGTGCAGCGGAGACTCCTGTATTCGTGAGAGTCGAACGCCCAATGCATGATTGACAGCCCGCGCAAGCTCGGAAAGAATCTTCTCGACAGCCGCCAGCAGGGTGCGGACGGGAGTATGCTCCGGAATGGAGACGACGCGAACAATTCCCGCGACTCCAAAATGAAACTGATCCACGATTTGCTGGCACTTATGGCTGAGGTTTAGCAGACTTGGGATCGTATGCAGAACTTCACCAACCGCTTCTTCGGCAAAGAATTGTAGACAGGCAATTGCGTCGTCAAGCTGCGCCGCGAGAGATTGAACAAGCAACCCTTCATGGCTGCTGGATTGTGGTTCAAGCCGCTCACACATGTACTGCCCGCCAATTGATGTCTGCCAACGAATTTGACCAATCGAACTTCGCCATCCAGCTTGGAAGACGTTTGCTCCAAATTCGCGTTCAGCGAAAACCATACGGCCGACAGCCAGCCTGACGGATTTCGGCAGGCCGGAATTGAACGGAACGCGATGGAGTCCCTTACGAATTGGATCGGCGAAGCAAGGGATGGGATTTGCGCCGCGACGGGTTCAATTTGCTCGGAAAGGCAAGTCATTTGCCGCATACAACCATGCAGTGGCAGGCATCCGTCAACGAACCCGGGACGTTAACATTCCCGCGGAGGATCGAGCAGACTCTCAAGCCAAGGAAATGGCAGAGCGCTTTCCTGGAGCACCAGCAACGCACCAGCCAACTCATCGCCTGGCAGAAACTCCGACCGCACGAAAGTCGCAACGTTCCAATGAACCAGCCCCCCCTCCCCATCAACACTGGAAGAGGCGCCGGATGAATCGTTCACCACAACGTCTGGTTGGACCGGCGAGTGGCTTGCGCTGGTACTCTCGTTGGCGCCGACCTCTGATGTATTCAAACCTTTTCTAACGACTTCGTAATTCCAAAATATCCGCAGTTCCGTTTCCCCGCAAGCATCGTCCAAAGGGGTTCCCAAAACGATCAGGCCGGCCTGAACCAATTGAGGAGAAAAAAAACAGACCCCAACGGCGACCGCAATGGTGCGGAGCACCCCGTAGGCCCTGTCACGATCAAAATCAAACCAGCGCCGCATGTCCGATACTTCTCAGGTGAAAGACAACGACTCACACAGAGATCATCCGCCATCGTAATTCAGCAACTGATGAATGTCAATGGACTTAACGAGCTTTCCGGCGAATCGGCGAATCATGGCGGCCTGTTCAGCCCAGTCAATCCACAACAACCCGGGAGTCCGACACAGATTTCGCATGTCGTAAGATAAACGCCTACAGTCCATTGCGTCAGCATTTCAGATCCGTAATGGGATTGGGTCGGTCCCCGATTGCCAGTCCGAGCCGTCTCGAATTGCAATTCCATGACATTCGCAAAATCCCTCCATTTTCGGTGCTTCCTGGGGTAAGAGCAAGATGACTCAGGTGTTCGGAATGTGGATTTCCTCCCGACCGAAGCGTTGACATCTCGATCCTGACTCCTGCCCAGGGAGTCCCCTAATCTTCTTCCATCATGACACACCACTGAGACGATTCACCCTGACACGGGTGCGATCTCAACGTCCTCCCCTCTGGCCATGCCGCCCGTTTACCCGCTATCATGGACCATGTTCCCATTCGGCTGGAATTGCAAAACTTGCTGGATCCCCGCCATTCCGTTGCTTTCCATGCGATCCTCATCGGCTCACCTCGGCTCACCTCCCCAGGCTCGCTCCGCCGCGCCGCGGCTTTGGCTCCGCCGTCTGGTCGTGATCGGCCTGCTGACGACCGGGGGCCTGGCGATCGCCCTGTGGTGGGAAGAGTGGCCGCTGCGGCGAATCGAACGGCAACTGTTACGGGCGGACTATGCGGGGGCGCTGGAGGAGTCTCAGGACTATCTGACTCAATTCCCGGGCCGGGAACGGGCGCAGGAGCTGCGGGCTCGGGCTTTGGCCGGGCTGGAGCGCTGGGCGGAAGCGGCGCTGATTTTCGACCGAATCGGAGCGGCGGGGCCGGAAAGTCAGCGCGCCTGGTCGCACTGCCTGCTCCACGCGCGGCGCTGGAGCGAAGCGCTGGTGTTGCTCGAAGCGCTGCATCGCGCGCGCCCCACCGACGGCGACATTCTGCATGAGTTGGCCGCCTGCCACGGTCAACTCGGGAGCTTTGACGAGGCGGTGGAGTGCGCCGCCCAACTGGCCGAATTCCCGGGCCAGGCCGCCCGCGGGCGGCTGCTCCTGGGAACGCTGCACAACAATCGGGGCAACTACCGGCTGGCGGTGGAAGCGTGGGGACCGATTCTCGATTTGGAACCAGAGGCGGAGCATTTGCAGGTTTCTCCTGACGAGTTCTTCCTGGAGTACGGACGAGCGCTGCTGGGTGAGGGGCGCGCCGAGCAGGCGCGTCCGATCCTGGAGCGAAGTTTGGCCAAACGGGCAACTGCAACGGCCGCCGTGGCGCTCGGCGACGCGTGCGAGGATCTGGGAGACCAGGCACAGGCGGTCGTCTATTGGAAACAGGGGCTGGCGCTGGAGGGAGGAAATCACGGTGCCCGGGAGCGCCTGGCGCGTGGGGCGCTGGAGCGGAATGACCCCGAGGCAGCCCTGCAATGGCTGCAACCGATCGCCACCAGCCCCCGGCTCGCCAGTTCCACGGCGTTTTTGTTCCAGCGCGCCTATGCCCTGCGGGGAGATAAACCCCAGTCCCAGCACTGGTCCGACAAGGCGAGCCAACTCCGGGCCAGCGAACAGCGTAAAAACACCATCGACCACGGACTGGTTCGCGCCCCGCAGTCGTTCTGGTCGCGCGCCGTCCGGGCGCATCGCTTCGCCAGCGAAGGGAATGCGCGGGAAGCGGCACTCCTGGTCGAGCAACTCCTCCAGGAGGCCCCGCGCGAGCCGTTCCTCCTGGAGCTGGCCCAGGCGCTCCAGAACGATACGGAACTGCCATCCCTCGACCTGATTCCGATGAAACAATTTTGAGATGCCGTCAGGCGTCCGCCGAAATGGACGTCACCGTACAGGAGTCCTCGCATTGCGTAAATTGACCCTCTTGGGAATCCTCATGGTCGTCGCCATTGGCGGGTTGTGGGGATGGTCGCGCTTGGGTACACCGGGGGGTGCGGGGCCGACCTCGTCCGGCGACTCCTCAAGCGACGAGGGGACTGCCGGTTTCTCTGGAAGCGCCGCCGCTGGGCATTCTGGGAGTGATTCCGCGGAACGGGGACCAATCCACTTTACGGACATGACCGGCAGCAGCGGCGTTGACTTTGTCCATGTCAGTGGGGATACGGCGATCAAGCCGTTTCCCGCGGCCAATGGCAGCGGGGTGGCGGCGTGCGATCTGGACCTGGATGGCCTGGCCGATTTGTATTTTGCGACAGGAACGCCGATTCCTCCCGATCCGGAACGCCCCAAGCCGATCAACCGATATTTCCGCAATCTGGGGAACTGGCATTTCTCAGACGCCACCTACGCATCGGGGCTGGGCTTCGCCGGCTACAGTGCCGGTCTGGCGGTCGGAGACTATGACGCAGACGGATTTCCGGATGTCTTCGTGAATTGCTTCGGCCCCAGTCGGCTGTTTCGCAATCAGGGGGATGGAACCTTTCGAGACGTTTCCGAAGAGGCGGGAGTGGCCAATCCCGAGTGGGGAACGAGCGCCGCGTTTCTGGACTATGACGGGGACGGACTGCTCGATTTGTACGTCTGCAACTATGCGGTGTGGAATCTCCAGATCAATCAGTTTTGCGGCGACAAGGGGAGGGGAGTGCGAATCTTCTGCAATCCCACTGTCGTCGAACCGATTCCAGGGGCGCTCTATCACAACGACGGCGCCGGGACGTTTCACGACGCCCTGGAGGAAGCCGGGCTGGCCGGTCCGCTGGGGCGGGGACAGGGGGTTGTGGCGGCGGACTACAACCGCGATGGGCTCATCGACCTGTATATTGGCAACGACCTGAAACCCAATTTCTTGTTCCTGAACGCCGGAGGGGGGAAGTTTCTGGACCACTCCGAGGATTCCGGCGCGGCGCACGACTTCATGGGACGGGATCAGGCGGGGATGGGAGTCGATGCCGCTGACGTCGACCATGACGGCCACCTGGATCTGTTTGTCACGAACTACGAGGGAGAGCACAACGCCTTCTATCAGAACATGGGGAACTGTATGTTCCAGGATGTGAGTCGTTCGCGGGGCTTGGCGGCCGACAGCGTTCCGTGGGTCGGATGGGGGACGATGCTTGTGGACCTCGACTTGGACACTTGGCCTGACGTCATCGTGACGAACGGGCATACCGACAACAATCTGAAGGACGTGGGGCGAGACGCGCCGTACGATCAGCCGCCGGGATTGTGGCACAATCAGAAGGGAAGGTTTCGCTTTGTCGCGGGAGCCGCGGCAGGTGAATACTTCGCGGCCACGCACGTGGGACGGGGATTGGCGCTGTCCGACCTGGACAATGACGGGGACGTTGACGTGGTCATTGTCCACCAGGACGCCCCTCCGGCGTTGTTGCGAAACGACTGCCCGGCGTCGGCCAACGGGGTTCGCCTGCGGCTGGTGGGAGGCGCTTCCAACCGGGACGGGGTAGGGGGGGAGATCATCGTCCGTGACGAGCAGGGTGAGCGAATCCAGCAGGTCAAAGGGGGGGGAAGTTACCTTTCAGCCCACGATTTGCGACAGATTTTAGCCGTTGTGGGAGAGCGATCTCAGGTCGAGATAGAGATTCGCTGGCCGTCTGGCGCAAGGACCGTCCTCCAGCTCCCCGCGCAGGGAACGAACTTCGTCGTTCGTGAAGGGAACAGGGTACCGGCTGCAATTTCTGATCGCTGACTGGATATCAATCACAGCCATTGCCGCGGACCGCATTCGGTAGGAATGTGAATTTTCTGACGATCGTCATCGCCAACGATTTTGGAAAAACCGGGAGAAAAGCGACAATTCCCGTTGACTTTTCTTCACCTGGAATTCATAAACAAGGAGTGCCGGATTCGGCAGGTAAGCCATCGTACTCATTTCTCTACGGCTCACCCCGCGAATACGACGGACTTGTCTTACGTTGTATTAGGAGTTCTTCCCAATTCGCACTGCGATCGGGTAGACCGCCCTGTTTCCGTGCGATCACGCGTTCGGTTTCATTTCTTTCGTCTCACGTCGTCGAGGAGGTCATTGTGTCCCACGTCAACCGCTTTTTACGAAGGGCCGGATTCACACTCATTGAATTGCTGGTGGTGATCGCGATCATCGCCGTGCTGATCGCGCTGTTGCTCCCTGCGGTGCAGCAGGCGCGCGAAGCCGCGCGGCGTTCGCAATGCAAAAACAATCTCAAGCAAATCGGGCTGGCGATGCACAACTACCACGACACCTTCAGCCAGCTTCCCATCAGCGTCGGCTGGAGTCGCAATTCGGACTTTCGCGGAGCGTTCTCTGACAAGGTTTATCTGCTCCCGTATCTGGACCGTTCGCCTGAGTATCAGAGAACCAATTTCAACCAGATGGCGTATGACTCGGGGGGCTGGAACGGGAACGACAACATCGACACGACCAGCACCCGACTGCCGATCTTCAATTGCCCGTCGCAGGCCAACACCGCCGGCGGTGGTCCGGGCAACTTCACCTATGCCATCAATCACGGCACGCCGTTCCATGCGCCGCACACCAGCAGTGGAGCGAATTTCGCCGGCAACGGCAATCACAATGGAGTGGCCTCGTTCGTTGGCGGTCCCGGAGGAGACTTCTGGCTCGTGAACGACGCGCCGGTCCGGATGGGAAGTCTGATTGACGGCGCCAGCAACACCGCCGCCTACGCCGAGTTTGTGCTGGAGATGCCCGGTTCCACTCCGGCGGCTCTGAAAACGCAGGTCCACACCTGGGCGGGTGGAAACAACACCCAACAAGTGCGTCAGGATTGCCTGGCCAAAACCGACATGAGCGGCCGTCCTGGAATGCGGGGACGCGCCTGGGCCTGGTCGTTCATGGGAGTCGGCTCCACATACAACCACTGCATGTTGCCCAACGAACAGCCGTGCCACTCGTACACCGACGACTGGGGGGGCTCATCGTTGATGGGAGCCTCCAGCCAGCACACCGGGGGCGCCAACCTCCTGATGGGGGACGGAAGCGTGCGGTTCGTTTCCGAGAACATCAATGCCCCCACCTGGTGGGCCATTGGAACTCGCGGCGACAACGAAGTTCCCGGCGAATTTTAGTTGACAACCATGTGGGACTGGTCCGCATCCCCGGTCGCAGTGCGCGCGGGTTCACGTCGCGCCCCCCTTGGTTTCCGTTTGTACCTGCCAGCGCTGCTGCTTTGCGGCAGCCTGGCAGGTGGATGCGGAGCGCCGGCACCCCCCAGTCCCACTTTGGCTGACCGTCCGAAAGAGCCGTCCCCTCCCTCCGAGTCTCTCGCACGTTTGCCGCTTCCGCAGACCGCTGCCAGACGATCGGGAATCGCCCCTCGATTTGTGGATGGCGCGCGGCGCGCTGGAATTGATTTCACCTATTTTAGTGACGCCGTGCCGGAGCGGTATTTTCTTCCCGAAGTCATGGGAGGCGGCGCCGCCTGGCTGGACTATGACGGCGACGGCTTGGTCGATCTCTACCTGACCAACGGGTGCCCTCTCAACGAGGCCGACCGGCCGGAACAACATGGCCATCGGCATCGACTTTATCGCCACGCAGGAGTTGGAAAGTTTGTCGCGGCCCCCGAGCAGTGCGGCGCCGCGCACAATGGCTATGGCCAGGGAATCGGCGTGGGGGACTTCGACGCCGATGGCTTTCCGGACCTCTATGTCACCTGTTTCGGCCCGAACGTTCTGTACCACAACCAGGGGGACGGAACGTTTGCTGACGTAACGCAGCTCTCGGGGACGGGGGATCCGCTGTGGGGAACCGGCGCAGTGTGGCTCGACGCCGACGCTGACGGCGATCTCGATCTGTTCGTCGCCAATTATCTGGAGGTCACGCTGGCCAACAGCAAAGTGTGCGTGTTTGGGGGGCAGCCTGGCTATTGCGGTCCGGGAAATTACGAAGCGCAGCCGGATCGCTGTTTTCAAAGCGCAGGGGATGGAACTTTCGTCGAATGCAGCGCGGAGTGGGGCCTGGTGGGAGAAAAAGGAAACGGTTTGGCGGTGCTGGCCGCCGACCTGGATGACGATCTCGTCCCCGAGCTCTACGTGGCCAACGACATGGCCCCCAATTACCTGTTCAGTCGGACGGTCCGCACTGGAGTCGAGTCCGCACCGGGCCGCCTCTATGCCGACTTGGCCCCCTCGTCCGGCTGTGCCGTGAGCGGGCATGGACAGAACGAGGCCAGCATGGGGGTGGCGTGCGCCGATTTTGACAACGACGGGCGGCTCGACCTGTTTCTGACGCACTATTATCATATGAAGAACACCCTGTACCGAAACCTGGGGGGGCTGGTCTTCGAAGATGACAGCTACCGTTCGAAAGTCGCCGCCGCCAGCCATGATTTTCTGGGCTTTGGAACCGTCCCTCTCGACTACGATCGGGACGGCGCGATGGATCTGTTCATCACGAATGGTCACGTGCTCGGCCCGCATCATGAACCCAACGCCATGACTCCCAAACTGCTGCACAACGATGGGACGGGGCGATTCGACGACGTCTCAGCCGATGCCGGTCCCTATTTTCAGGATCTGTGGCTGGGACGAGGGGCGGCGGGTGCGGATTTCGATGACGATGGAGACCTGGACCTTCTGGTCACCCACCTGGAACGTCCCTACGCGCTCCTCCGCAATGAGTCCCCCGTCCGGGGACGGTATCTGGGTTTGCGCCTGATCACACGGAGCCGCCTTCCTCCACTTGGAGCTCGCGTCACGGTTCAGGCCGGCGCAGAACGACAGACGCGCACCGTGATGGCCGGCGGGAGCTACCTGTCGGTTCACGACGAGCGTTTGCTGTTTGGGTTTTCGACCGAGGTCGCGTCGGTCCGAGTCGAGATCACCTGGCCCTCCGGTTCGATCCAAACGCTGGATGCGCTGGCTGTCGATCGCTATTGGACCGTGCGGGAGGAAGGACCATGACGCTGGCGATCGCCAAGGCGTCCAACGCACCGGAACCGTCCCGCCGCGGGTCGATTCGCGTCCGCGGACTGTGGCTGACTGGAGCGCTGGCGGTGCTGATCGTCGGGATCGGACTGTGGTATGCGCAGAGCGGCTTGCGCGATGCGCAGCGACTGGCGGCGCGTCGTCACTGGCAGGAGGCGCGAGGACGGGTCGGGGACTACCTGCGGCTGCATCCAGCCAGCGACGCGGGAAAGATGTTGTTGGCCGAGACTCTGGCGCGCGATGAGCAACTCCCCGCAGAGACGGCCATCCCGCGCGCGATTGAGTTGCTGCGGGAGATTCCGGCCGGTTCGCCGCACGCCGAAGAAGCGCGAATCCGCGCGGCGAATCTGGAGTTACTGGTCTTGCTGCGCCCGCTGCGGGCTGAAGCGCTGCTTCGCGAAGCGACGGTCATGAATCCGGATTCGCTGGAAGCGTGGTATGCGCTGTGGAAATTGCTGGAGTTGACCGGGCGTTCGCAATTTGCCGAGACGGCGTTCTGGCGCGTCTATGAACTCACCCCTCTGGCCGACCGCGGGGAACGGATGCGCGACTGGTACATGAGCCAGTTCTTTCCCGCCACCGCCAACCCCGCGCTGGACCAGTTGATGGGCTTCAGCAACCCGGCGCAGACGCATCCGGCGGGGGCTGAATTCCAGCGCCTGCTGGAGTATCGCAATGCCGAGCGCGACGCTCCTGCAGCGCATGCCTCGCTGGCGCGCTGGTTCCACAACGATGGAGATCATCGACAGGCCTTGTCGCTGCTGGAAGAGGGCTGGTCGCTGCCGCGGGCGTTCGAGGATGGCTACTTCGTCGCCACGCTGACCAGCGTCGCGTTTGAACTGGGAGATTTTGACGCTGTCGCGCAGTATGTCCGCCAATGGCCCGAACCGCGGGAGGGATACGAATATTGGCGGTGGGAAGCGATTGCCGCCGAGGAAATTGACCACGACTATCCGCGGGCGCTCGACGCCTATGCCCGGTCGCTCCAGGTTTGGCCGGGACCGGCCGACTGGCGGACGCAATTTCGCCAGGCGAACTGTCTGGCCAAGATGGGACGGGGGCAAGAGGCCAACGAGTTGCGCACTGCCGCGCGGCGCGTCGAAGATTGGATGGATCGAGAGGTCCACCGGCGGCTGCGAGAACAACTCCGGCGCTTGGACGATCGTGAAGCACTGGAGGGAGTGGTTGAATTTTACGCAGCGCTGGGGCGCGCCCGCGAAGTGGCCGCCTGGCGCGAGGTGCTGGACCATTTGGCAGGTGAATGAGGCAAACCGGAAGTGATCAATCCGGCGGACGCGGTCGTCCGCCGGCCGTTTGTTGGATTTTGGATTCGCACTGAAGGAGGTCGATGATGTGGAAACCGCTGGGAAGAATCGCTGTCTTGAGTCTGGCTTTGGGTGCCATCGGCTGCGGAACCAAAGAGCTTCCGCCGGCCAAAACGGCGCCGCCGATTGACAAGACCGACGTACAGGAACAAATCCGCAAGAGCATGGAAATGGGGGGAATCAAACAGCCGGTTCCGGAAGGAGCCAAAATCCCCGGCCATGACAGCCCCCCTGACAAGACGCCATAGGGAGTGGCCGTCCCGCTCCGGGACTCGTGGGTTAGCACGGGCGGATCGGCCCTTGTCGGACAGATCTCCGGGGCGCGGTCGCTGCGCACCCCGTGCGCTCCCGGTCACGGCGATTCGCGGCGCAGGCGGCGGGCCAGCGTTTGCATGGCGGCGCTTTGGCGGGGATCGTGTGCTTGTTGATACAGCGCCGCCAGCGAGTCGCAGATCTGCGGGTCCGACGGATTGAGCGACCGCGCCTGTTCCAGCGCCTCGATCCCCTCGGCGAGCCTCCCCAACTCTCCCAGAAGCGTGCCACGCAGGACGTGGAACTGGGCCGTCCAGGGGTTCACCTCCAGGAGTCGAACCAGGTAGTCCAGCGCCTGCTGCGGCTCTTTGCGGCGCCGATGAATGGTGACCAGCGAGAGCAAGGTCGACTCATGATCGGGAGACTCCCGGAGGATCTCGGTCCACAGCGCGATCGCAGAGTCAGTGTCGCGCCGCAGGGCGCAGGCCACCGCCAGTGCGTCGACCGCCGCCCGGTCATCACGCGTTTGCTCGACCAGCGGGCGCAGCATCCGTTCGGCTTCAGCGGACAGGACGTGGCTCCGCTGCTGCTCGGCCGCGTTGGCCAGGAGCAGTCCCTGCGCCCGCTGCATGTCTGCCTCGGGAAGCGGCGATTCCACGGCATCGAAAATCTCAAATGCGGGCATCCCCATTCCCATCGCCATCGGGGGGGCGGTCACCGACGACGGCAGTCGCATGACGCGGTGGTCGGTCTGGGTCGTGTGCGGCACATCCGACGCCGACAGTCGCGGCATGTGACAATGGATGCAGGAATTGTCCGCGGGAGGCTCGCGGCGGACGCTCTCGGGGAGTTCACAGGCGTCTTCGGCATGGCACGTCAGGCAGCGCGTGCGATAAAACGCCGCCGTCCCGCCCGGCGGCGGGGAATAGTGCGGATCATGACAGGAAGTGCAAACCAGCTTTCCCCGGCTACGTTCAAAACAGAAACTGGAGTGCATTTGCTGGACCTGGCTGATCGCCTCAGTGCTTCCATCGGGCCCCATCCGGTTTCCCTGGACGAAGATCGACCACACCTCTCCCAGATGCATTCCGGGACGAAAGTCAAAATGGGAGCGGCCATATCGAAGCACCTCGGCGCTCCCCTGCAAATGGCACTGGTTGCAGATGCTTTCCTGCCGCCGCGAATCGAGGCGGGCGGGATTGACGATCGGATCCTCCCCTCGCGGATCCGCAGGCGATCGCCGCCAGGCGATATGCTCGGCCCCTGGGCCGTGGCAGCGCTCGCAGCCAATCGACATCTCCCGAAAGGGGGGATCGTCGAAGCGATCGTTTTGCCCTGTCTGCGGCGCCGCCTGGCCGACATGGCAATACAGGCAGCGTTCCACAGCCCGCCGTTCGAAGCGCTGGTGCGCTCGGGGAATGTAGCGAGGCGCCAGATCCCAGCGCGCCGACTGCGCGTACCACGAAATGGAAGAGAGAAACAGCAGTCCTCCCCGATCGATCACATACGATCGCCCCCGACGCCCCGAACCGATGGCGTAATGCACCTGGACCTTCTGGTCATAGATCAACTCTCCCGCGGCGTCATGCGCCAATTCGTGATGCCAGACCCCCGCGTCCGTCCGCTCCACGCGGTATTCACGATTCCCGCGCGCAAACGAGGTTTCCTTTTCGAACTCCTCGCGGGGATCGGTCTCCAGAACAGGAAAGGCCGAATGCGCCATCGGATGCGTTTGATAGCGGCCCCACAGGTCGCGGTGACACTCCCGACACTGATCGCTCCCAACGTATCCTGTGGGAACCGGCGATGGCTTGACCAGCGGTTCGACCGGGGCAGCGGTGTCGGGGACCGGGGGCGACGCCTCCCTTCTCGCACGCTGCCAATGCGCGGCAAACGCCGCCAGTCCCACCACTCCCAGGATCGCCAGCCATCCGAGAATGCGCCGCACTGCGGGAGTATTAAGGGGCACAGCGGAATTTCCCATCGCGACAAGGCAATTTCTGTAGACTGGGGCCGATTATGACATGGAAACGATCGCCGATGCAATCGGAGTCGCAATTCCGGAGGTTGCCGGGAGACTCGATGCTGTCTCTTCCTCCGTTGCAAGTCTTCTAAAAGGAACAACCGGAAATCGCGACCCGGGGGAGAGATCGCCCCCATCACGATCTCACCACTCGGCAGAGCGGCGCGTGTGTTAGACTGAACTGTCCGTCGCCCGTTTTGCCGGAGGTTGTCTCGTGAAGATCGCCAATGTCGTGGCCCGCTCCCTGTTGGGGGTTGTCTTCGTCGTGTTCGGCCTGAATGGCTTCCTGCAGTTCATCAAACTGCCGCCGCTCCCAGGCCCGGCCGTGCGGTTTTTGCTGGCGATGAACGATACCGGCTATCTGCTGCCGCTGGTGATGGGAACCGAGTTGGTCTGCGGAGCGCTGTTGCTGTCGGGGTACTTTGTTCCCCTGGCGCTGACGGTGTTGACGCCGATCCTGGTGAACATCGTCTGCTTTCACCTGTACCTGACGTCGCGGAACAATCTGCTGCCGGCCACAGGGTTGCTCGCCATGCACCTGTTCCTGATGTGGCAATACCGCCGGAGTTACAAGGGACTGTTCGCCAGCAAAGGGGCCGCCAGTTGAGCCGCAGGCCCGCCGTCGTCAACGGAGCGTTCCGCGCCGCGGGACTGGCGTGGCGGGAAAATACTGCAGGTCGTCGGGCACGAAGACTTCCCGTAGATACCGAAGAAGCGCCTCATCGTCGCCCGCCGTCGCTGGGGACGGGGCGAAGCGGGAGGAATGGCTCGCGTCCGGACCGACCAACTCCGGAGTGATCAATAGCACGGTCTCGAGGTCGCCGGCCGCCGCGTCTGGCCCCGAGCCTTGTGCGATCGGTTGCAGCGGCAGCGCTGGACCGCGTCCGATGATCAGCGTCTCGCCGGAACGCAAACGGGCCTGGAGCGACATCCGCGTCTCCTTCCGAGCGCTTTGGTCCTCCCCATTGCCTTGAGCAGAGCGGAACTCGCCCGAAGGGGGCCAGACGACTTTGACCTTCAGATGAAGACCTCCGTTCGGCTGCACGCGCGGATGCATCTCCACCGCGATGACGCTCTGTTCTTCAGCGCCAGTCGGCTGCCCCTGCTGTGTACGCTGGAGTTGGGTCGGCGGGCTACCCGATTGCCAGCGAGCCCATTGTCCCGCTTGGGTCACCACGACCGGTTCGGCCAGAACGCGGACGAGATGTTGTTCGATCAGGCGAACCAGGACCGGGTGCATCCGCGGATTTCGGGGCGACACGCGATACTCCAACTCCTGATCGGGAGTTGCCGGCACGACGTCATCGTCATTTCGCAAACCGCCCAGAGTGATGATCTGTTCCTCGACCCCCAGCAAGCGATCGAGCTCACACCCCTGGTCCCCCAAAGCGGATCGGGAGAACTGCAACGGGACGACGCGCATGGCAATTCGAACCGGCTGATCCATCACGGCGCGCAGCGCGGCGATTTCGTCTTGCAGTGATTGCAGCCGTTCGACTTTCCGCGCCAGCAAGTCGGCCTGCCCGACGCGACCGCGCGCTTCCTGGCGCAAGCGCTGGGCATCGTCGTCCAATCCTGCCGCTTCAAAAAAGTCCGCTGCCTTCAGAAGATGCCCGATCGCAGCATCCAACGAGGCCTGGGACGAGCCAACCTGCGGCCTGCCGTCCGTCGAACCAGGACGCTCCGGAGGAGCCGACTGCGCGAAACAGGCTGCCTGCCACACTGCGCAGAGAAAGGCGACACCACAAATTCCCAAGCGACGCATCGAGCGAATCCCTTCGGCAAGACGGTTCGGTACTACAAATTCCGGCGGAGAGCCGGTCGGCCTCGCATTGGTAACCGCAATGCGGATTAGGGTCAAGCCTTGTTGCCGCCAGGCCTTGGCCAAGTTCCTTCCGCAGGTCACCACACCGAAGGGACAATGGTGGCTCGATCAACTCGATGCACCCGGATTGGCAGATGATCCTGCAGGATTCAATCCTGTGCGGCCATCAGGTTGCTGCGGGGCGCAGGTTCGACCGATGGGGCTTTGAGCGTTTCCAGGAAGTGGATCACCGCTCTCTGATCGGCGGCGGGCAGTTTGCGATAACGAGCCGTAACCTGCCGCGCTTGACCCCCGTGTCGCAGAATGGCGCTTTCCAACGTGCGGGCGCCTCCGTCATGGAAATAGGGGGCCGAGTCGGCGACACCCCACAGGGGGGGCGTTTTCCATTCGTTGGGGGCCGGCTGATCGGCAGGGAGCGGCAGATCGGGATTGATCCGGCCATATTGGCCTCCTTCCCGGTCATCTTCCAGGATGTGCAGCAGCAGATCGGAGTAGAGTCCATCCACGCTTCCCAGCCGCTGGGGATGACAATCGGCACAACCGATCTGGTGAAACAGTTCCTCGCCCCGCGCGGCTGCATCGCGAGCCGGTCCCTCCAAGAGGCATACGCGAATTGGCGCCGGAAGCGAGTCAGTGAAGGCGGTCAGGGCCAATAATTGCTCTGAAGTCATGTCCAACGGGGCCTGCGTGTCTTCTCCCTGCTGGTGCGGTCGATCCTGTTTCCGCTTGGGATTCGACAATCCCAACTCGACGGCACAGGCGGTGGCCACGAATTCATCCAAGTCGGCGAATTGCCCCTTCCATCCGAACCGGCCAATCTTGCCGTTGGGGAGCACCCGTGCGCGCCCCGCGGGAGTCCCTGCGAAATCGCCGTGAATTTCTCGCGGATAGAGCGACAATTGCCGTTGTCGGTGATACCCCCTCACAGCGCTGTCGGAAATCTGCGCGAGCGCACCGACGCCAAACAGAGCCGGCGGATTGATGGGAGTGAATCGAACTGGATCAAATTCCGGAATCGTGATGACGCAGCCGGAGATCCGCCGCTGCTCTCCCTTGACGGTGGGAAACAGCCGATTGATCTCCCCGGGAGACTCTTGATTGGTCCGGGCCGTGGCCAGGGCGTGGACGACCCCCGTATGGAATTCGCGATTCGTTCGCGTGGGGACGACGTCGAAGGCCAGGACGTTGGACCGGTTGGGACCGGCCCCGCCGACCCCACCCTGAAAATGACATTGGACGCACGATTTGCCATTGAACACCGGCCCCAGGCCATCCCCCGCGGGCGCCACCAGCGGGTCGCGGTCGCTGGAGAAGTTCGAGGTCTCCTGCCACTCGTGCAGAAACAAATCATGCCCCGCAGACAGGACTTGCGGAGTGGGACGCCCCGGGTGCGAAAGGAGCTTGCCAACCAACCCGATGACCGCCAGGCTCCCCAGCAGGCAAATTCCAAGGCGTTTCCGCCAGAGCTGGTGGTGGCTGTTTTCCTGCCGTGGACTGGCTGACATGATTCACTCTCCGGATCAATACGGACGACGATCTCGTCACAACGTCAATATCGAATTGATCGGAATCGACTTCGTATTTGTCTTTTCTCCCGGGAACAAGCGAGAGAAAATGCAAGGCCGCTGAGGTTCAAAGATGGAACCACGAACGAGCCAAAACACACGAAAAATGGTCGGAGGATACTGCTCGATCAGGCTCCGAATTCTCTTATGTGGTTCGTGCTTTTCGAGGTCAATTCCTGCGTATGCTGATACCCGTTGCGCTGCCAATCCTGGGATCATGGACTGAACCAGCGACCGCCGAAGTGATCCCCCGGCCAAAGATGGTCAATCCCGCCAAAGATGGACTCAAAGGTGGCCACAAAGATGGACAATTGTCCATATTTGGAAGGGACGTCACAACCTCTTGTGCGGCCGACAGTTCAGGAAGGGAGCGCGCCAAAGATGGTCAAACTTCTGCGAATGACGGCTTTGCCACATCACTCCCGCATTTCCGTTCGCAAAGTAGCGACGCAGAAACGACCACCCCAGGGAACGGAGGGAGCGAACCCAACCAACGCACGAGGCGGGGAATACTCCCACACCGCCTACCGTCCACAGTCAACGCCAAGTTCCACAATCGATGATGCTTGGGCTGTTGCCTCAAAACGGCGGCGCGGCGGTATCGACTCGCCCGCCATCAGTTGGCAGCGGCGGGGACGACCCAAACCTTCACGTCGGTTTCGACTTCCGGATGCAGGTGGATTTTGACGGTGTACATCGCCAATTCCTTGAGCGGCCCTTCCAGACGCACCTGGTCGGGGGCCACGTCGTAACCGGCCGACTTGAGCTGGCGGCTGATATCCAGCGCCCCGATCGACCCGTACAGGTGCCCTTCCTCGTTGGCGTGGGCTTCGATCGTCACGCTGTATTTGCTGATCAGCTCGGCCGACTTGCGGAGCTGTTGCAGCTTTTCCTTTTGCAGTTCCACCAGACGTTCGCGGTGTTTCTCAACCATCCGCTTATTTTCTTCGCTGGCGACCGTGGCCAGTCCCTGCGGCAACAGGTAGTTCCGGGCATAGCCCCGGCGGACGTTGACGATCTCTCCCTGCTTGCCCAGCGACGGAACGTCCTCCGCGAGGAGCAACTCGACGGAGCGCTTCGATTGGTGCTGTTCGGCCGTACTCGCCATGTCTCTAAGTTCCTTCCATCAAAAACAAATTGAACGCCTGCAAAAATCAACATCCCTGGAATGCTCCCGCGGGAGCGATGCGATCGTCAGCCAACGGGCGGCGACCGATCCCAAAGGGAACCTCGTCTTTAAAAGGGAACCTCATCATTTGGAGCCGGACCGGGACCCGAGGGCTCCGGTTCGAAATCGCCTCCCCCGCCATCCCCCATCTCCGGCGCACCTCCGCCGAATCCTCCTCCGGAATACCCGCCACTTGAAGCGCGGCTGGCACCACCACCACCGCCGCCACCGCCGCCTTCACCGCGACCTCCGAGAAATTGAACCCGTTCACCCACAACGCGCAACTTGCTTCGCTTCTGACCGGTCGTCTTGTCATCCCAAGTGTCCAACTGCAGCCGCCCCTCGATCAACACGGAACGCCCCTTGGCGAGGTACTCGCCGGCATGCTCCGCATCGCGACCCCACAGGGTGACATCCACAAACGTTGTTTCTTCGCGACGGGTGTTGGTCTGCTTATCCATCCAGTAGCGATTGACTGCCAAGCCGATCTCCGCCAGTGCCGTCCCCCCAGGGGTGTATTTGACCTGTGGATCGCGCGTCAGGTTTCCCACCAAGATCACTTTATTAAAGTTGGCCATGTTGCGGGCTCCCCTCGCCGGTCAAAGGCGGTCTTTAGGAAATGACTTTTCCGTCACGGCGGCAACGTTTGCCGCCCCATCTCTTTCGCGACACTCCCAAAACAGCGACTCACTTGACCACGGCTTCCACCGCGCTCACCGTAATGTCGTTGCTCAGGGCGTCGTTGTCGCGGAACGTGGTCACCACTTCTCCCTTGCCGGTCGCCATCGCCAGCATGGGCTCGATCAGCGCCGGGGGAAGTTTGATCACCATGTGCCGCAGTATCGATTCGTTGAACTTGACCAGCCGGTCCAGTTCCACGAGTTTCAGGCTGTCCATCGAGAAATACACCAAAAAGTGCATCCCTTTTCGATTGCCTTCGATCGCGTACGACAGCTTTCCATCCTGCCAGGGACGCGTCGCCAGAACCGTCGCGTTCACGCGCTCCAGCAGCGCCATCACCTCGCCCGAAACGGCCGTCGGATTGGCGGCGTACCGATTGCTGTCCAAAAGAAACATGCCTTCGTAGGTCACAACTGACAAGTCAACTCTCCCCGTGTTTGCTGTGCAGCCCGTGTTTGCGGTGTGGTGGGGCCAGCCCATTTTGGACAGGCCTCCCGGCTCGATGACCGCACCAGCGGACATTGCGAGCCAAAACGTCAAGTTATGACGGGTTCGGCGGCATTTTGCAACCACCGTTGGCGGGAATCGCCTCTCACCCAAGCGGAAACCTTTGCCGAACCCTCATGCGATCAATGTAATGGCCAGATGTTTAGTTGTCAAGTGAACAGGCATGGAAATTTTGAGGGCGGGTGGAAATTGTTGGCTGGGATGGGGGCGGGGGACAACCGGCCAGCTTACGCTGGGCCGTTTGCCGCCGGTGGCGCGTTGAAACGGTTCATGGCTTGATCGATTCCCTCTCTCAACCAGCAGGCGACGGCGTCGGCCGCCTGGCCCACTGCTGTCACCATCAGCGCTGCCTCCGCCTTGCTGAAGCGATCCAGGACGTAATCGGCTGCGTCCCGGCCTCCAGGAGGCGGGTCGATCCCGATCCGCAGCCGCGGCACCGCTTCCGTTCCGAGGTGTTGCAGAATATTGGCCAGTCCTTTTTGTCCCCCCGCAGATCCCGACTTGCGGATCCGGAGCTTCCCCAGGGGAAGATTCAGATCGTCACAGACGACCAGCACGTCGGCCGGAACGAGCTGAAAGAAATCGACCGCCTGGCGCACACTGCGGCCGCTGTTGTTCATGTAGGTCTGCGGGGCCAACAGCAGCAACCGCTCGGTTCCGATCAAAACCTCGGAAATCTCGCCGTCGAACTTGGACTTGGGACGCGCGCCGCCGTGGCGGAGGGCCAATTCCGCCACGAGCTCAAACCCGACATTATGCCGCGTTCCCTGGTACTTGCTGCCGGGATTCCCCAGTCCGACGAGGATTTTCATCGTGCGTCACCGCCACCGACCTGCCAGGCCAAAACTCAAATTTGCCAGTGGCCTGGCAGGAAAGACAGGACTACTTCTTCTTGCCTTCTTCTTCGGCTTCTTCATCAGTCGGCTTCTTGCCGATGACCTCGGGCTGAGCGGCCCCTTCCGTACCGGTCGCTGCGACAGGCGCTTCGTCTCCGTGCTGAGCGATCCGAATTACGATCGCTTCCGGATTGTTGAGCACGCGGGTATTGGGAGGAATTTCCAATTCCCGCACATGGATCGCCTGGCCGATTTCCAGCGAACCAACTTTCACCACAATGCTGTCCGGAATGGCGATCGCCAGGCATTCGACCGTCAACGTGCGGAGCGTATGATCCAACACCCCTCCGCTCAATACCCCCGGCGGAGTCCCCTTGAGTTCGACTTTGACTTCAACCGTCAGCCGTTCGTTCGGATCGACCCGCACCAGGTCAAAATGGACGATCTGCTTGCCGAGATGATCCCATTGGACCTCGCGGATGATGGCCGTTTCCGTCGCCCCTTCCAGCTCGACATCCAGCACCCGCGCTCCGGCACGGACCAGCGCCGTGACGTCCCCGCATTGCGCCGTGAGGGGAACGGCAGCTTGCTTGTGTCCGTAGATATTTCCGGGAACCAACCCGGTTTGACGCATCCGCCGCGCCTGAATGGAACCGAGCGTTGCGCGTTTTTTGACCGATAATTTGCCTGCCACTGCCATAGCGGTTACTTGCTCCGAAACCCTAGTGGAAAAAGGCAAGGATATCGGCTCAAACCGTTGCCTGCAAGTACGATTGGGCGAATTTCACCGGTTCGGAACCACGTTGAGCTCCAGGGTTGTTTCCGAGGTCACCGGCCAGCGTCCCTCTTTCAGGGCCGTGGCGCGGATTTTCAGCGATTTCTCGCCGAGGGCGCGGGGGTCGGCGGCGACCCGCACCAACAGGGCGGGATCCCCCTGCTCGAACGCCAGCGTGGTCGGCTCGGCAGAGACCCAAGCGGCATCCGCCCCCTCGGGAACCAGTTCAATTCGGACCGCTTCGCGGAATTCCGGGGACCGCGACAGCGTCAGCGGAATTCGCAACTCTCCCCCAGGAGAAATCGTCGCGTCTCCCGCGAGATGCCCCAGTTTCATCAGCGCCCCTTCCGGCAGAATTCCAATCCGCAATTCCATCCGATTGATCAGCGTCCGGAGCTGCCCTTTGGGATCGGGAACCCGGACGACCCCATTGAGGATCATGCGGCTGGTCTTGGTCGTTTCCATCCACTCCGGAACGAAGATCGGATACAGCGTTCGCGTCGTGCCGGCGGGGACCGTCATATCGGCACTCGCCAGCCCCTGCCGATGCCGCTGCTGCTTGGCGGTCATCTCCAAAACGACCTCCCCCTGATAACCCTCCAGCCGCTCCACGATCAAAGGGGCCAGATAAGTGCTCCCCCGATGGACTTTGCGCACGTCGTCGAGTCCCTCGGGAATGATCTTACAGCGCGGCTTCATGACGGTCGCCAGCAGGATTTGCCCGGCGGGGCGGGACACCATCTGGTCCCCAAGTTTGGCGGTGGCGGTTACGGTACAGAGCGCTGCCGCAGCCGGCGCGCTGGCGGCGCAATTCAGGTCGATCGCCAGATCAGCCCCCTTCTCGGGAAATTTCAACTCGGCCGGCGCAGTGACCCCCTCGGGAAGTCCCGCCAGCGTCAGTGTCACCGGTCCCTGGAACCCCCCGTCGCGCTGGAGTTTGGCCGCCAGTTTGACCTGGCCTCCCAGCGGAATCCCCGCCAGCGCCGGCAACGTCAGAGAAAATTCCTCGCGCTGCGGCTCGGCGACGAGGCGATAGCTGGCGGACCGCAGACCACTCTTTCCCGATCGGTCGGTGACCACCACCTGGTAGACGCCGTCCGCGAGAACTAGGAACGGGATCGCAGCATCGGTCGTCCCTCCGGCGTCGTCGCTGGTCGCCAGTTCTTTGCCGTCGGGGCCTTGCAGCGACAGGTCCAGGTCGAGCGGCGAACCAATCGTCCGCGCCTGAGCGGCGAACTTCCACTTCTCGTCCTTGCGGAGCATGACCGGATAACGATCCGAACCAAACCGGGTTTCGATCGTCCCGGTGATCGCGCCGGGTGCCGGCAGTGTCGGGAGTTCTCCAGCCTCTGGCTCCACCTGTTCGGTCCAATCGCTCAAGAGCAGCGTCCAGGGTCGCGCCGCGCCCGCCGGCGTCTCCAGTCGATAACGAAACGACGTTTCACCGGGAGTGGCGGGAAAGGTGACATCGCGGGTCACCGATTCGAGCTGCGTTCCACCGCTCGCGACGCCGATCCCCACGAATTCCACGGGGCGCGTCTCCCCCCGCTTGCCGGCTGCCGGATAGGCCGCGAGTACCTGCGGCCCGGCGGTCAGCGTCAGGCGATAGATGTACGATCGGTCGCCGGCATAATCCAGGTCATGCAGGCTGAGGAGATATTTCGCATCGGCCTGCGCGGCGAACGTCACGGTGAAATCACCCCCTTCGGTGTCAGCCGCATCGACGAGAACTTTCCCGTCAGGCTGTCGCACCTGAAGCATGCCATGCAGGGGGGAGCCGAGTTGTCGGGCGACGAGTTCAATCGTCACCGGTCCAGGCTTGGGAACGCTGAATTCGTAACGGTCGATCTCCTCGATCCGGCGAATCTGTCCCGAGACCGTCACCGGCAACGGCGGGAGGGACTGCGCTCCCTGGCGCGTCCCCTGTTCCAATACCTCGGGAACGGTCCCCACCTGAAAGAGTCCCACAGGGGAAGCGCCATTGGCATTGGCCACCTGCCAGCGGACGAGACCTGGTGACACATCGGCGGGGATCGTAAGCCGCGCCGGAAACTCGCGGGGCAAAGGCCAGGCTGGCCCGCGCCCCTTGGCGCCAAACCAATACGGAGGGTCCGGCACGAGGACCGGGGAAGGGGGACCAACCAGCTCCAGCCGAATTTGAGGATCGTGGACAAAAAGCTGCATGTCCGGCGTCCAGTCATAGCCCCCCAGAATCACATCAACGGTCTTCCCCGCCTGCCCTCCCGCGGGATGGATGAAACCAATCTCAGGAGCGGTTTGCGCCAGACACACTCGGCCGCACAGCAGCAGGAGGGACGGGACGAGCGCCACAAACGGCGAGTTTCGAGCGATGGGTTTCAAGCTAGCCTCCGATCTGATTCGCCATCCACACGAGATGGATGGGGTCTCTCCCTGGGAATTCTCAGTACGCCCGCCCATCGGAATTCCTCAGGCGATCAAACCGGGAATCAGTTTTCCCCCGCCCACGATCGGAACCGGCCGGCCCAGGGGATCGGGATATTCCTTTTCCGAGTCGATCCCCAGAAGCGTGTGGATCGTCCGCAAGAGGTCCGAAATTCCCACAGGATCGCTGATGGGTGCAGCGGCCTGGTTGTCGGTCGCGCCGATGATTTGTCCGGGACGCGTTCCACCCCCGGCAAACAGAATCGATTGCGCCATCGACCAGTGATCGCGTCCCGCTTGTGCATTGACCCGCGGCGTCCGCCCCATTTCGCCCATCATGATCACCAGCGTGCTGTCGAGCAGTCCCCGCTGTTCCAAATCGGTCACGAGCGCCGCAAAGGCCCGATCCGCCGGTGGAATCAGGTCTCCCGCCAGGCTCGGGAAACAATTGAAATGGACGTCCCAGCCGGGAGCGTCGATGCCGACGAACCGGCACCCCGCTTCCACCAGTCGCCGTCCCAAGAGCGCGCACTGACCGATCTGCGTCATGCCATACGCTTCGCGCACGGCCGGCGGTTCCGACTGAATCTGAAATGCCTTGCGCGCCGCGGGAGAATTGATCAGGTCGTAGGCCTTGGAATAATAGGTTGACATCGACTCAGGGCGTCCCACGCGCGGGCGGCGACGATCGATCCCCGCCAGCAACCGTTGCCGAAGTTCGATCCGCCGTTCCGAAAGCCCCCCCACCTGCACCAGATCCTTGACTTCAAAATCGGGCTGACTCGGATCGGCTTCGATCACGAAGGGAGCGTACTCGGCGCCGTAAAATCCCGGCCCCCCCGCCGACATCGGATGCGGCATGTTGACATAGGCCGGGACAGCGCCATTGGACCCCAATTCCCGGCTGACGATCGAACCGAGCGAGGGGAATAGTTCATTGGTTGGAATCGGATGTTCGCCGTCGGCAAACGTCGGACGCCGGCCGGTCATCACATAGTAATATCCGGTGGCATGCCCGTTGTCGGTGTGCGTATGGCTCCGCACGACGGTGAACTTGTTGGCGATCTTGGCGCAGTTCCCGCAATGCTCGGTAAAGATCACACCAGGGAGCGCGGTCGAGATCGGCTGGAACGGCCCGCGAATCTCCGCCGGCGCCTCCGGCTTGGGATCCCACATATCCTGCTGCGGCGGTCCCCCTTCAAGGAAAATGAACAGACACGACTTGGCCTTCGCCCCCGCTGCTTCTCCCCGAGCCTCCGCCTGAAGCAATCGCGGCAGCGTCAACCCCGCCAACAATCCGGTCCCCCCCACTCGCAACGTCTGACGACGTGTGAGTCCGTTGCACAACGAACGACCAGGACCAGGCAATTGGATCTTGAACATGGAACCCTCTCCGACTGGCTCTCAGCGAATGTCCCTACTGAAGGGCACATTGATCATAATGGAAGGTTGCCGGGGGAATCTACCGAATGAGGGGGAATTGGAGCCGGTTGCGATGGAAGGAACGTCCATCCGATTCACGGTTTAGGTGGGGAGCAAAATGATCCTTACCCCAACACGCCGCAGAAAACCGCGTGGATATTTTTTTCTTTTCA
>JBJXGA010000174.1:0-18550 GCA_046152955.1 Planctomycetales bacterium
CCATTGCATGCAGACCTGTCAGTGCATGTTTTTGGCGATTCCATTGGCCGAATTGCCGCTGGCCCAGATGGCATCGTCGCCATCGCGGCGAGCGAGAGTCGACCCCTGTCGAGTTTGGATCTGGACTCTGGTCGCCGGATCGAATTCCCGCACGGCCGATATGGCAATCCGCTCGTGGCTTTGTCTCAAGGAAGATTCGTCATTCAGGACGTCGCCGGGGATTTCGGAGTCTTTGTCTGGACGCCCGGAAAGTCGAATGTCGTACGACTTGAGCAGATCAGCGAGAGATGGATGGAGAATCGGTGTTACGATTTCGGTCCCAATGAAAGCCTGGCCTATGCCGTCAGTCTGATCGACCCCAAAACGTGCCAAAGCTGGCCGGCGATCGTGAATTGGGATATTCGCACCGGGCGGAAGGCGCTCGTCGAGTTTGGCAGGGAGCACTACATTGATAGCCTCAAGTGCCTGGCCGACGGAACCGTGATCTACAACGATTCGATTCAGGTTGGGGCATGGGATCCGAAAAGCGGTCGATTGCGCGCCAGTCCCGCAGGCAAGTGGAATAGCCAAAGCCCATTCATTGTCGTCGGCGAAAATCAGGTGCTGTACGTGACCCGGGCGGGATCGGCCAGTCGAGATCCCGGACTTTGCCTGTGGGATCCGCGTTCTGAAACGACCAAACTGTTCGGTCCCGATTGGGTACAGATCAGGCCGCTGGGGGGCGACCGAGTTGCGATCTCCGAGCCACAACTCGATCACACGAGCGTCTGGCGAATCACCGACAAGGAATCGCACCGAGAGGGGATGCTGCCCGTCGGAGCCAGAGAGTTCCATCCCGCCCCGGATGGAGGGGTGCTCTATCTGTCGAGCCAGCAGACACAAGAAGTGATGAACTCAAGACTTCAACCAGGATCAAAACAGATCGAATTGCGGATTCATCTGGCCTATGCTGATTCGGATCGGCAGCGCGATGCGCACCTGGCCAATTGGCGTGAGCTCGCCCCTTGGGATCTGCGATTTACTCCCGATGGCCGTGTCTACGGCGGGCGGGATGCCAACCGGCTGTACGTGCTCAATCCGGAAACTGGCGCAGTCTCCAGCATTCCGATTCTGCCAGTGACGGGCGGAATCGCGCGTGTCGACTGGCTGGCGGACGGCTGGCTGGCCCTGTGGGCCTCGGATTCCGACGTCGTCTTCAATCATCCTGAAACAGGGCGGCGGGTGCCGCTGCGCTTCGGCTCGACCGATCACACGGCACCAGCCGACTGGCTCGTGCGAATCGACAACGAGAACCAACAGTTTGCCGTCTCGGTCTGGAGCCCGCGAACGGGCCGCACGGCCGTGATGAATGACGACCGCCACCTGGCCAAGATCACCAGCGCTCAGGTGTTCTCCGACGGTTGGGTCATTTCCTGCTCCGAAGACTTAAACGTCAAGGCCTGGAACCTCGAGTTGGGGGAGGTCCGAACCCTGATGGACTGCGATGCCGTACCGTTTGCCGCGGAATATCCCGGCAGCCGCGCTCTGGTTTCGTCGAAAGACGGGGTCGTGCGGCTCTGGGACTACCGTGAAGACTCGGCACAAGTTCTGATCGCAGGCCACGGCATCCCCGGTGCTCTGGCCCTGGGCGACGGACGGATCGTCATGCCCGACAAGGTCGGGCTGTCACTGTTCTCACCGCAAGGAACAAAACTCTGCGAGCTCCCCGTGGAGGCGATTCGATTCGCCTGCGTCCCAACCGGAAATCGAATCGCCACCGCGTCCCAGATCGGAGTGGCCGTCTACGAGGTCGAGTAGGGATTGCCGGCAAATCCTGACCGACGCGTCTTTCAGGACAGCCTCAGGCCTGACTCCAACGATCACGGTACTCTCTTCTTTTCTCCCATAGAAACGGATCGGTCGGAGAAGGCGCGATGGCGACTGCTGCCGGACTAGATTCCTTCGCCCGGGCCTTCCGTTGCCGCGCCGTTCTGACCGGCGACCAACTCCCCGATGACCGTCCGCAGCTCGCGCAGCGTCACCGGCTGCACCAGGACGCGACAATGTTCCCGCTCTTTGAGCCGCGATTTCCAGGCCGATTGCTGTGCCGCCAGCACCAGCACCAGTCCGGTGGGGCGCGCTGGCTCCAGTTCCTGCGCTTTTTGGAATCCGGAGAGCGCGCCGTCTCCGAGCGCGTCTCCCATGATCACCATGCAATCGGGAGGGCTGCTCTTCAGGCGGCTCAAACCCCGCTGCAAGTCGGAAAGCACCAGCACCCGGTAGCCATGCTTCGAAAAATACTCGCGGAGAATGTCCTGCTGCTTGTGCCGATCTTCAATGCACATCAGCGTGTGGAGCTGCGTCCCTTGGGCGGAGCGGGAGGAGTCTCCTGGCGCGGAGCCGTTCAGACCGCTCCCTGCATTCCCCGCCGCTTCGCCCCCCAGCGCCTGCCTCAGGTCGCGAACCACCTCGGTCGGATTCTGATACCGCAGTTCGGGGTTGAGCTGCATCAGCCGATCGACGATCGAGGCGACTGCACGGGGCAACCCCGGCTCCAGCGACCGGACCGGGCGGACCTGCAAATAGCGGCTGAACTGACTCCGCTCCCCGCGGTCGCGCGTTCTGGGGAGCGGCGGGACACCGGTCAGCAGCTCGTAGTAGATCGCCCCCAGAAAATACAAATCGCTCCGCGGGTCGTCGCGCGGCACGCCGGTGTTCTTTTCCAGCGTGGCATACTCCAGAGCCCGCTGGGCACTCTCCCCGCCGCCGCGATCATCCTCTGCAATCCCGGCCAGGCCGAAATCCACGAGTTTGGCAACTCCCTGGCTGCTCATCAGCACGTTGGTCATCTTCAAATCGCGATGCGTGGCCCCTTTGGTCAGAGCGTATTGCAGCCCCTCGGCCAAATCCAGCACGCAGCGCGTCGCTTCCGTGGGGTTCAGCTTCTTCCGGATATTGATGAAGTCCCGGAGATTTCCCCCCTCCACAAACTCCATCGAAAAATAGTGTTGCCCCCCCGACTGTCCGATCTCGTAGATCGGAACAATGTTCTTGTGCAGCAGCGAGCGCCCCAGCTCCGCCTCGCGGCGAAACTCGCTCAGCGTCCGGGGATCCTCCGACCAACGCTGGCGGAGCACCTTCAGCCCCATCATCTTGCCGGTACGCAGGTCGCAGGCGCGAAACACCCGCGCGAAGCTCCCTGAGGCGTTTCGGTACAGCAACTTGTACGAGCCCAGGACGAGTCCATCGGTTTCCCCCTTTTCGATCCGGCCCACCTGGTACGACGTGAGCAGCCCCTTGTCTTCCAGGCATTTCAGGAGGCCCGACGGCTCCGGATGTTTGCGATCCAATTGCGCCAGACAGCCGTCAATTTGGTGTTGCGGAACAAGTTGCATCCGGACCAAGAGCCGGCACAACTCGTCAACCTTGTTGGAAGGCATGAGACTATGAGCAAAACGAAGCGCCTTGGAAACGACGACGCTCGAGGGGACGAATTCGGAAACCAACCTGCGTACCGCGTGGGCCAACCCGACAACTCCGGCATGGAAACCGAGCCCCGGCCCCATCCGACATTACTAATACGTCATCTTAGTGCCTCTCGCCGGGCTGTCAAAGGTTTCCAGCCGGATGATTTCCCCCCCCAGCCTGCAATTTTCGGGTGTGAAACGGATAGGCTAGGTTTGGGAGGGTTTTGCAGCGGACTGCGGAGGCGCGGCCATTGGTGTGGATTGAGTCTGCGACGATTCCTCTCGCGAACACCAGGGAAGGTAGCGTACACCTCAGCCCGTTTCCACCAGCGCTTGATGGACATCCCGGATCGAGTCCCCGGTGAGCGCCAGATCGGTTAGTTTCCACCCCGGAGCGTGCAGTTGCAACTCCAGCGAAGTCAGGCTACCGACCAAGCCCTCCGGGAGCGGAATTTGCCACAACGTCGCCGGACCGGCCGCGGCGAGCTCGGTGGGAATCGGCAAAGGGTGCGCTCCGACCCGGATCTTCAATTCGCCAGCCGGCCGCGGTTCGGCCAGCCGCAGGACGAGCCATCCATAATCGAAGTGAGTATAGAACAGACCGGTGTATTTCAGTCGGGCGCCGGTCGCTTCGACGGCGCGGTGCCTGGTCAGCCCCGAACCGGCGGGATCGACGAACCCCGACAGTTCCCATCCCTTCTCCCCATCGGGAAATCCCAAATTGACGGCGATGAAGCGGTTTCCCCGCTCCCGCAGCATCCGCGTGAAGGGACCGGTCATTTCCACCGTCGTTCGGAGCAGAGGCGCGGGTTTTGGCTCGGGACGCGCCAGCCCCCCCAGCAAGCGGGCGATCGGCTGTCCGGTCGAAAGGGGAAACGGACGCTCCAGCCGATCGCGGATTGGCGTCTGGGGATCCAACCCCAGGAGATGGTAGATCGTCGCCGCGATGTCCTCCTGCGTGACCTTGTCGGTCACCGGAAACGCCGCGCGGTCGTCGCTTGCTCCAAACACCTGTCCCCCCGGCACACCTCCGCCCGCCATGACCACGCTGTTGCACGCCCCCCAGTGGTCGCGACCGGCGCTGGCGTTGACGTTCGGAGTCCGGCCGAATTCGCTGTTCCAGACCACCAGCGTTTCGTCGAGCAGGCCGCTGGCGGCCAAATCCTCCAGCAGCGCGGCGATCGGACGATCGACCGACGGCATGAGCCGATTCTTCAGCTCCTGGAAGTTGAGGGCGTGTGTGTCCCAGGTGGTGTCGACCGTCTTTTTCTCCCGATGCCAGTAGACGGTGACCAGTTGAACCCCTGCCGCCGACAACCGCCGCGCCAGGAGCAGACTCTGCCCGAACGGATGCCACCCGTAACGGGCGCGCTGCGCTTCCGATTCCGCCGCCAGATCAAACGCCCGCCGCGCTTCGGGGGAGAGCACCATGTCGAGCGCCTGCTGATAATAAGCGTCCATCGACTGCACGAGCGACGATTGTTCGACGAAGCGGGCCGCTGCGTCGATTTGTCCCAGGAGACTGCGGCGGTCGGCCATCCGGGGCCGTGCGATCTCCGCGGGGAGCCGCAGGCTGTCGATTTGAAAGTCGGGCCGGTCGGGATGCTGGCTGATCTGGAATGGATCGAACGCCTTCCCCAAAAAGCCTCCCCCTTGCCCCGGCGTAATCGCGCCGTTGGTGGTGGCAATCACTTCCGGAAGTCCGACAAACGTCGGCAGACCTCGCTGATTGGGGCGGAGCTTCGTTAAGACCGAGCCGTAGTGCGGGAAATCGGTGTCGCGCGCTCCAAAGCTCTCGGCTTTCAACTCGTGCCGATGACCGGTCAGGCTGGCGTGCGCTCCGGTCGAGTGGTTGTTGTCATCCTGCCCTACCGAGCGAATGATGGCCAATTTGTCGGCGTGCCGCGCCAAATGGGGAAAGTGCTCGCTGATGTGCATTCCCGGCACGCCGGTGGCGATCGGCAGGAATTCGCCCCGACTCGCTTCCGGTCCGTGCGGCTTCAGATCCCAGGTGTCCTGATGGGCCGGTCCCCCCCACATGAACAGGAGAATTACTCGCTTGGCTCGCCCAAAATTCCCGCCATCCGGTTCGCTGGCGAGGGATCGGGACCGCAACAGTTGCGGCAGCCCCAGTCCGAGCGTTCCCAGCGCCCCGACCTGCAGCGCCTCGCGGCGCGTCAGATGGTCGCAAAAACGGACCCCCTGATGCGGGGCCAGCAGGTGAAACATGAGTCAACGCTCCCAGCAGAATCCAGCCACACCACCCGGTGTGCATTCTCCAAGCGTATCAAAACCCCACCGCCAGATCGATGCCGCCTGTAGCGTCGCCCCGTTGCGCACTAGATCGGCGGCTGGTCTATCCCCCATCCAAAGGTGATCAACACCTCCAAAGATGAACTCAAAGATGATCACAAAGGTTATCAATTGATCATCTTTGACTGCCGCGTCACAACCTTTTGATCAATCAGTAGTTATGAAAAATCAATCACCAAAGATGATCAAGTTTTCGCTAACGGCTTCCTTTTGACTTTCCCACCGTGGCGGACACTGCCAACCTCCGCGTTCCATATGATACATCCGTATACATTCGATGTCAAGCGGCCAACCGAAGGTGATCCAACCCCGTTGGGGTCGATTCGAATGGTGCCGTACGTTCCCCCAAAGTGCGCTTTGCAACACTGGGCTTGGGGATCGAACCCCGGTGGGAGTGATTTCTCCCATCAGCGCGCTTTGTCGGCGAAGACGGCGTCGAGGGCGTTGAAATCGAAGTTGCTCCAGGTCGTGCGATTGGACCATTCGATTCCGCCGCTGAGGCGGGTGCCGATGACTCCCCCCCAGTCGAGTGCGATGAGCGTCATGTCGTCCATGATTTTTGCATGCGAAGTCCCCCCGCGCCGGTTGGTGAGGATGACCTGGCCGTTCGATTCCGTCAACGAAACTTCCCCACCGGTTGCTCCCGTGCCAAAGACCTGCAGGTTCTTGCTCCAGACCGTATTGTTCGACCAGACGATCCGCCCGTCGGCGACTAAACCGGTGACGTTCCATTCCATGGCGACGACCTGAGTGGGGCTGATCCATTTCCCAATCGAGGTCTGTCCCAGCCGGTTGACGAAGGACAGAATGGTCGTGCCGTTTTGAAGGATGCCCACGGTGTCACCGTGGACATTGACCAGCCGTGGCGCCAGTTCGAGCCTTTTCCAGACGCTGCCGTTGAAAAATCGCAGCCGGCCGTCAACCAGTGTTGCCGTCTGGTTCCACCCAGTGGCGGAGATGGTCGTAGCGTTCAGGATGTTGCCGATTGTCGTTCCCCCGGCCACGTTGGTGAACGTGAGTTGCATACCGTTCTGCATCACCGAGGTCAGCCCCTGGTTGGCAGGGTTGAAGAACTGTCCTCCCAGCGACAGCCGTTGCCATACGACTCCATCGGACCAAACGAGTCGTCCCCAGTCAGCGGTCGTCGTGTCGAGCGTCCCGGTCAGTCCGTTGCGTCCGGAAATTCGCCCGAAACTGGTGGCAACACCGGCGGAGACTCCCCCGTTTTCGTCACTGATTGTCAACGAGGCGCTGCTTTGGTTGATTTGCGCCAAACTCCCGTTCACCACCCACGGGCCCGACAGGTCGATGGGCAGGAAGTCATCCTGGAGGGTGCGTAGCCTCGTGGAGAAATCATAGGCGCGATCGACAGTCGCCGCGCCATTCGCGATGGTCACCTGATAGAAGCCCTGGGCAGGTCCAGTCGGAATTCGACCGGGAATCGGTTGCAGCCGAAGCGGCCACGATCCGTCAGCCAATCCAGCGAATGCGAAGGCCCCTGCATTCACGGTGTTCGCAGGGATGTCGATGCCTGAGTCATACTTCTGGTTTTGGTTGACATCCAGGTAGACCAGTCTGCCGGTGCGCCCGGATTCCCCCGCGTCGCGCCGGCCATTGCCGTCGAGATCGTCGAAGAGGATGCCCCGGATCTGGCCAAGCTCCGCAGCGGCGAAATCCTGGTGCTCGAAGCGGTCCCCCGCATTCAGCGTCACGGGGAGGCCGTCTTGAGCGGCGGACGTCTGCCGCCAGCCCGCGGGGGGCACTAGTTGAGTCGAATACGTTCCCGAAAACAGACCCGGGAAGACATACAGTCCGGCCGCGTTCGTTGTGGTCGTCGTGAGAATGTGGCCGCTGGCGTCCCGAAGGTTGACCGTCCAGCCCTGGGCCGGTCGGGGCGCGGCATCAAGCTGAGCACCCGCCAGAACATTGGCCTGAACGCTCCCCGCAATTGTACCCAGTTGCGAAATCGAAAAATCGTTGGACTGGCTCAGGTCGTAGAGACCGCTGAGTGAGACGGCGTAAGTGGCTGGGTTGGCAGGGGCTGTCTGGGAGTAGAGGGAGGTCGTCCCGTTGTAGAGAGCCTGAATCTGCGCTGCGGACAGAGCGTCATCCCAGACACTGACATCGTCGACGTAGCCCGAAAATGGAGACGTGACGGCATTTCCCCCCGAGTTGCCGATGTTAAAACTCAGCCCGGAGGGACTGGAAATCGTGGGGCTTGTCGGGAGAATCCCCAGGGGGATGTTGGAAACGGATGCGCCATCCAGAAACAGAGTGACCGCTCCTGCGCCGTTCGCCGCGGCATTCGCATCGTAGGTAAACGCATAATGATACCAGTACCCGCTTGTGATCGGTGTCGGATAGCTCAAGACGGAATACGAAGCCGTACCGATGTCGCCAGCGCCGCTCTGCGTGACGAGTAACGCTTCGATCGCCATGTACTGGAAGTTATAGGCAATGCAGACGTTATTCTTCGAAGAGTTGATCTGATCGACCCAAGCCAAATCGGGAACCTGATCTCCATCCAAATCGGCCGCAACAATCGACCTGAGGTTTTGGATACTGCCTAACAAATTCGACAACCCCGGATTGAGCGAAAAGAACGCCGGAGTCGAGGCGTTCGTGGGGGTTTGATTCAACAGCAACACGACGTTGCTGGAGCCGTAATTCGCGACCGCGATGTCCAAACTGCCATTTCCATCAAAGTCCGCGACCGCCGCGGAAGAGGAGCCGTCCCCGGTGTCGAACGTCACCTGGGTGGCAAACCGCGGAAAGTCCTCGTACTGGCGCTGCGCGTTCAACAGAATGGAGACGTCGCCCGAATCGTTGTTCGTCACCGCGAGGTCGGGTCGGCCATCGGCGTTGAAGTCGCCGACCGCGACATAGTCGGGGCTGGACCCGACGGCAAAGTCATCTCGCCTGCCGCTGAAACTCAGGTTGCCGATGGAACTGAAGTTCAGAATCACGGAGACGGTATCGTCGCCGCTATTGGTCATTGCAAGGTCCGGCAACCCGTTGCCGTCAAAGTCCGCGACCGCGACACATCCGGGACTTGTCCCCGTTGGTTTCGTATATGCCGCGGCGAACGTGATGGGGCTTCCCGTCGACGTATTCAGAAAGACGGAAACCTGATTCAAAGCGGAATCGACCACTGCGAAATCCGGTTTTCCGTCACCGTCAAAGTCGGCAACGGCAACGAATTGAGGCGACGAGTTTCCATCCAGGGCGACGATCGTTGGAGCGCCGAACGTTGTTGAACTCGCTCCGGTCGTCGTCGTGTTCGGAAAGGCAGACACGTTGTCCGCGACGTTATTGGCGACGACAAAGTCCAACTTCCCGTCGAGGTTAAAGTCTCCGACCGCCACGGAATAGGGTTGTGAACTCGCTCCGACGGAAATCGACGGTTGTTGGTTGAATTGCTGATCCGGAATCGTTGAGTTCAACAGAATGGTCATTTTGCCGTCGCCTGTGTTGGCGACGACAAGATCCTGCAACCCATCGTTGTTAAAATCTCCCGCGGCGACCGATTGAGGCAATGTCCCGCCCGAATCGTACGTAATTTGCCCAGTTGGCGTGACACCGAATTGACTGGTCTGAGTGAGTCCCAGAGTCCAGCCACCGACGCCATTTCCCCCATCTTCCAATAGCCCGGCGAAGGTTTGGTTTTGAGTCATGTCCGTCGCGTAAAACCACCCGGTGACGGAAAACGCTCCCGTGCCGGGCTCCAGATCGCTTTGGTTGGCGACTTCGACGAATCCCGTGGCGGGGGATGCGGGATTGAGCTGGAGAATCTGATTGCCGTTCTGGGCGTTGGGGTGATCGGCAATCCCGAACTGCGTGGCAGTCCCGATGTCTGACGCTCCTTTCAGCTTGCCGACCTGTTGCTGCGCATTGGGACTGTTGGAACTGTCGTCCACCTCCCTGCCACTGACAGTTCCGGTGTCAAAATCATACGTGGCCGCCGAACCGTTCTGGAGCAGCAGCGCGACCGAAAGAGAAACGTTGGGACCGTACAGCACCCCTCCACTCCCAATCGTCGTGTAGGGGATGTTCGTCGTCAGGCTTTGTCCGCCGATCGCGCTGATGACGTGCGTGGTATTGTAGGCGCTCTCGGAATTTCCCGAGACGGTGATTGTGTCACCCACGTTCAGCAACAGGGGAGCGGCCGCCGCAAGGTTGAGCACAGTTGTGGGGGAAGGGCCGCCAGAGCTCGTGATGCTTTCGATCGCGGCATTCTCGAGGTTCGTGAAGCTATAGGAGCCATCCGAGGCGGTTTGTGTCGACAACTCGACGCGGTCACGTCTCTTGTTGCCATTGGCATCCAGGTAGACAGTCCAGTTGGCAAGGCCCGTCAGTGTCGTCGAGTCAAAGACCGTGCCCGAGACGGAGCTGAACTGGTTCAATTGAAAGTCGGCGGAGACCGGATCGCTCCCGTCCCAGGGAACCGCTTGCGTCAAGCCGTTCGCACCGGCGACGAATGCGCTGGGATCGAGCATTTGCAGAACGACGGAATACGTCGAGGGTCCGTTGGCCAGGTCGGTGGCATAAAAGCCGTAGAAACCGTCGTCCGCTGTCACGTCCGATGGATCACCGGGATCCAGGATGCCGTTGTTGTTGAGATCGACGTACACCGTCCAGCCATTGAGTTCCTGGTTCAATTGGTTGGAAATGTTGCCGGTCAGCGCATAGACGTTATCGAACACTTCGTTGAAACTGCCGCTGCCGTTGCTCGTGAGCGTCGAGGTCACTGGAGTGTTCAGGCCGTCGTTGACGACCGCATACAGGTAATACTGGATCGGCAGCAACCCGAGGGATTGGGAGAGGCCAGCCGTCGTCGTGGCGGTGTATTGACCTTGTGCGCCAGGATTGAGCGCCATGCTGGCCGGGAGCGGGATTCCATTGAAGTCCTGATTGGCCCCCGCGCTCGCATTGAATTCATCAATGTAGAGCGTGACGGTTGGGATTCCCAGGCCACTGGAGACCTGGACCGGCATGCTGACCGTCACGTTGGACGTGGAGACGCTGGGTGTCACTGGTGTGAAGTAAATGGTCGGCTGTGGGATGTGAAACGTGGCATTAAACTGGGGAAGCGTCCAGCCGCTCAACGTCCCTCCGCTGGCGTCGCTCGTGAAGGGCTGATTGATGACGGCCCCGGTCGCGGTGAGCTGAGTGACCTGCCAGGTGTTGGTTGAGTTGTAGTTGCTAACGTTGCTGCCGGCGATTGTGATTGTATCCCCCACATAAAGATTCGTTGGTACAGTCCCCGCGAACGTGATCAGTGAACTCGTTCCGTCCGTCGCCCGGGTGATTGTCGAAATCGCCGCCGAATCGTTGAGGGGCGCTGCATCGCTCGTGAACTGCACCTGCAGGGTGTAACTGGTGTACGATTGATTCGAGGCCAAAGGCAGAGCGTCATAGGTGTTCGTGAAGGTGAGTGCCGTATTGCTCACGGAACTCGTGGCGGCCTGGCTCGGCTTGAGGGTCTGGCTGTCGAGTACGATGGCCGTCGTCCCGGCGGGGATGCCATTTCCGGAGACAGCCCAGCCATTGAGCCCCGTCGTGTCACTGACCGTAATCAGGTTGTTGATACTGTCGATGGCTCCCTGGAGTTGCGAGGTTGTGGCCGTTGGATTGACCACCCCGATGGTGACCTGCGTGGCCGAGTTCAAGGGTTCACCGCTCGACGAGGTCGTGATCAGGTTCAGGCCATTCGTGGCAAAGTCGCTTTCATTCACTGTTGTTCCATCCGGCAGAATCACGCTGACCGTCACCGACGTTGGTGGAGACGAGAACGTCCGCGTCCAGTCGACGGACAGCGTCGCTGCCGTGGCGGCAGCGCTGTTGGTGAATGCCTGGGAATAGTTCGATGTCGTCACCGTGCTGTTCGGCGGAGTGCTGGTCACAGCACTCTTCTGCAACGCGTTGATCTGGCTGCTGCCGATCAACTTCACCGAGTCGTCGGCGAACGTGTATTCAATCCCCGCTTCGACGTGTGTGACCAGCAGGTTGACATCCGCCCAGGCGGCGACGAAACCCTGCGCCGGATCGCCGGAATTCTGCGGGGCCTGGTAGTTCAGCAGGAAATCGAGGCTCCCCAGTTGCTTGCCGCCGATCAGCGGAACCCCCTGGGGGACGTTGACGTCCGCCTGGGCCGAAATGACCAACTGTGGCGGCTGTGAATTCGTCCCCGCATTGAACTGGAACGCCCCCTGGAAAGTGAACACACCGTCATACAGGGAGGCCTCGACGTTGAGGGAGTAGACGTGGGCGCTCCAATCGAGCACGAGTTGTCCCGATGCCGTGCCGAGCAGTCCTGTGGTGGTTCCATCGGGATTGACGACCGAACCGATCCACACCTGAGCGGCAAGGACCAGTTCATCCTTGTCGACGGTGAAATTCCCCTGCGCCAGGAAGAAGTGGGCCGTGGCGCCAAAGATGCTCACTTCATCGCCAAACTCAACTGTCAGGCCTCCCGAGACGATGAGATTGGACGGCTGATCGAGGTTCTGAAGTGACGCGTCGATGCCGGTCAGAAACAGTCCGGTGTCGGCGATCGGCACATGCAGGTTCGAGGCCTCGACGGAGACGCTATCGACCTCGAAGGCGTTGGTCTGCGTGTTGAACGACGTATCAATCGTCGCCTGGACCATCCAACTCTGGGGAAACACAAGATTCAGGTTGGCATCGATGTCGAGATCGGTTCCCGACTGCGTGTAAGACACATCAAAATTCTTGATCGTAAAGGCGCCCAGTGCCACATCGGACAAGCCGACGTCGAGCGCGTCGATCGACCAGTTTCCGTTCTGGATCTTGATCCCCGGTTGAGACGCGGTCCCCATCGTGACGGAAGCGTTCCAGAACTTCGGCAGTGTCACTTCGCCCGACAGTTCGTACAGGCCCTCTGCGGCGCTGTATTGGAATGTGGCCGGATTCGCCTGGGGCGATTCGAAGACAAAACCCAAAACATTGAGCGTGCCGTAGACGGCGATGTTCACCTGGGTGACATCCCCAGTGGCGGCGTCGACGATCAACCCTGGATCCGTTGCATCGCCAAATTGCCCCGTCACGCTGGTGCTGTCCGAACCGGCGTCATTGGCCTTCCCGTTGGCGATCTTGACGGCCAGGTCGCCATACATGACGAACTGCTGCTGCTGCGTGTTGTATTCGAACGTCAGTTGGTTGGGTGCGATATTCAAGTCGAAAACCGTGAACGAGCCTGTAATGGCCAGCGTGATGGCTTCGATCTGGCCATTTTCGATCGTCATGTCCAGCGTCCCCCCCAGTGAGAAATCGGGGGTCGATCCGGCGGTCGTTCCGGATGTCGCCGTGACACTGCCGCCGAACGTAAAGACATTTCCTCCCTGGTCGCTGTAACCGACGTTCAGGGAACCCGTGATATTGAGCCCGGCGAACGTGAAACTGGGGGCTGCCAGTTGCGCCACGACTCCGGTGAGCGTGACATTCTTGGTGACGCTGTCGATCTCGACCTGGTGCTGGTCGTCCTCGGCCAGGGCGGTGAGTGCCGACAGACCCACTGAAGCGAAGCTGACCTGGCCTTGCAGGTTGATCAGGTCATCCGGCGCGGCGGGAGTTCCCTGCTGCAAAGCGAGGTTCGTGGCAGTAAACGCATTCGTGAGCCCGGCAACCGAGATCGGCTCGGCGGTCCCGTTATCCTGGGTAAAGTCGTGCCCGCCACTGATGAGTTCGTCGGCTGTGAACGTGACAGGAGTCGTCGCGGTGCTCTGCCAAATCGTCGGATTGCCGGACAGGGTGTAGAGGGTGATCGAGACCGGGTTGCTGGTGTTGACCGGCTGGATCGAAAACGTCCCCGCGCTGGTGTCGGCAGTGACCTGGCCATTCTCGATGGCAAGCAGGGGATTGGTCTCGTCGAAGCTGATCTGCACCTCACCCGTTGCAACATTGCTGGCATTGAACTCGCCGCTCAGAATGATCTGCGATCCGGGATCGCCGAGCGCCACCGTCGAGAGGAGCGTGCGGTCTTCCAGGACTTCAGCCGTCACGGGGAGGCCTGATTGCGGTCGGCCATTTCGGCGTTTCGCCTTTCGAGTCACTGGTGACTTCCGGAGTTGCGCCCACCAGGCGGAGAGGAGTCGCGACGGATCTCGCAGGACGTGTTTTCCACGCATCATGAACCCTTCGAATCAAGGTGAGAACTGAATTCGTTCGCGGCGGATTTCACGTACGCGGCAGGAACCGCCGACGCCGCGCCAACGGACCACTGCCGCCTCCGGCTCGTGATCTGCCAAGGCGCAGCGGTACATCTCGGCACTATGAAAGCGAGATTTTTCAAAAACTCGGCCAGGAATTTCTTGCGGCCTCAAGACGGGCGCTTCCAGCCCGGCGTTTCCACGTTACCGTGGTCGCAACGGCTAACCCGATTCACTCATGGTCCGGAAGAACCGGCCCGACTGGCCGCGGTTCGCGTCCCGCCATCCCATTCGTGCCAAAACTGCGTGGCCGTGAATTCGGGGGACCAAAAGGAATTGTTGCGGAAGGCGAGCCGGCGCATTCGCGGAAAGGTTCTGAGGAACTCGACATCCCCCGGGTTGGGGGGCAATGTGGCCTCGACCAGTGTGTCGGCCAATTCTTTCAGCGGCGACAGGTCGATCAGCAACTCGCAGTCATTCAACCGGATCGATCGCAACGGCATTCCGCGAACGACTGAGAGATCGGCCACCTGGGTCTTGCCCAGATTCAAACTCTGCAGCGGCATCCCCGCCAGCGGACTCAAATCGGTTACCTTCGTTCGCGCCAGTTGCAGCGAGTACAGGGGCATGCCGACCAGCGGCGAGAGGTTGGAGACTTGTGTGCCCGAGATATGCAGGTTGGCGATTTGCGCGCCGCGCAGAACCGACAGGTCTCGGATCGACGTCTCGTCCATGCGCAGTTCCCAGGTGCGATCGGTGAGAAACCGCAGCTTTACTTTTTCGATTTGCATTCGGCGCAGTTCCCGAATCCAGCCCAGTTGGTTCCACTGCGCCCAGAAGTCGGCCACGAACATCACCGGGACGCGCGGCGACTCCGAAACCGCAAAAAAGTCGAGCCGCTTCAAACCAGCATGGTCTCGCAGGCGTTCGAGAGCCGCGTAGTCTTCCTCGGTGGCCGAATACAAGACTTGCGGCAAAATCAGGTATTCCAAGGACTTGAATTCGGAAAATTGGGCCAGACCCGCCACGTTGTCGCACCCGGAGAGGGACAACTCCTTGAGCGGCGCGCCGCGCAAAAAATCCAGCGATTTCAGATTCGGCGCGTTGATCACGCAGATTTCCAGCGGCGCCCCGGCCAGAGACGAGAAATCGGCGACGTCGATCGAGTCGGCTTGAAATTCCCGAAGCGCCAGGCCAGCCAGCGGAGACAGGTCGGTCACTCGCGTCCCCAGGCGATTCACATAGAACTTCGGCATATCGACCGGTAACGTGACCGACGAGCTCCGCATTTCCGACAGCACCAGCGATTCCAGGGGCAATCCGCGCAGCGGTTCCAGATCGTCGATTTTCGTACCCGACAACTTCAACGCTTTGAGCGACCGGAATTCGGCCAACACCGTGAAATCGTCAACCTCAGTGCTGCCGCTCACATCCAGTCCTCCCAGGGGCATTCCGACGAGAGCCCGCAGATCCCCAAAGCCCGAATACCGCAGATCCAGGTCGAGTAACCCGTCATCCCGCGCCTTCAGCCGCTCGGCCCCTGGTGGAGTGTAGATGGGCAGCGCTAGGAGCCGTTGTTTCCAGTAATCCAGCAGATGTTCCTTTTCGAGATCGAGTTGGCGTGCAATCGGAAGAATCTCGGCGACCGGCCGCTGCTGTTCCTGCATGACCCGGTAAAGTTTCCGAAGATCGGCAGCCGAGAGCTGCCGCTGTTCGCCCGAGGACGAATGCACGAGTTCTTCCGAAAGGGCCGCGCCGCGGGCGGCACGATCATCCTGCGGATTCAATGTCAGGGCCTCGCGGTAGGCCGCCGCCGCTTCGGGCAGACGCAGTTCGCTCTGCAGTAAGTCTCCGCGCGCGACGTGATACTCCGGCAGATCGGGCTGCAATTTGGAAGCGTAGGCAAGTTTCTCTTCGGCTTCACGGAACCGCCCCAGAAGCGCCAGCCCACGCGCCTGCTCCGCGAATGCCGGCGCCGCCTCGCGAAGTTCGTTGAGCACAGCCGCCACGCGCTGCGACTCGCGGTCGGCCCGCACGGCCTGCCAGACGCTGAGAGAAATGCCGACAACCAGCGACGCCGCCACCGCCAATAGTGCCGTGGCCGTCAGCTTGTGGCGGCGAATCAGTTTCCGCACCCGGTATCCTGCGCTGGGCGGCCGTGCGACAATTGGCTCGTCTTGCAGATAGCGCTGGATATCGGCCGCGAGGCCGTTGGCCGTTTCGTACCGTCTGGTGCGGTCTTTTTCCAAAGCCTTCAGGACGATCCAGTCGAGTTCCGCTTGCAGACCGCGGAGAAGTTTCGCCGGCTCCATACCCCGCCGTTGCGCAATGACCGCGTTGTCGAATGCGCCTCGTAACTTTTCGCTGGGTCGCAGCGCATCCGCTTCTCGAACGAGCCGCATTGTTTGAATGATATCGTGCGGCTCCCCCGCCAACCCGCGAAACGGGGGTGAACCGGCGAGCAATTCGTAGAGGACGGCCCCCAGCGAATACACATCGGTGCGCGTGTCGACGTCACTCGACAAAGGATCCGCCTGTTCTGGCGACATGTAATCGGGGGTGCCGATAATGGCTCCGCGCTCGGCAAGGGTTGCCTCTGTCAGCCGCTGCTGGGTGGCCTTGGCCACGCCGAAGTCGATGACTTTGGCCATCGGTTTTCCATCCGCATCCGCCACCAAGATGTTCCCCGGTTTCAGATCCCGATGAATGATCCCTTTCTGATGGGCGTGCTGAACTGCGGAACAAACCGAAACAAATAATTCCAGGCGTGCGTGAATGCTGAGCCGCTGTTCGTCGCAGAATCGCGTGACGGGAATTCCAGACACCAGTTCCATCACGAAAAACAACTGCCCATTCACCGTCGTGCCGCCGTCGTAGACCTGCGCGATGTGAGGATGGTCCATTAAGGCCAGCGCCTGCCGCTCGGCCTCAAACCGCAACTGAACGGATTTCGTGGCCAACTCGCCGCGGATCAGTTTCAGCGCGACGTTCCGTTTGACCGGGGAACTTTGCCATGCGGCATAAACCGTCCCCATCCCGCCGCGGCCCAGAACCTCTTGGACGGTGTAGCGGCCGGCGATCTCGGCGCCGATCATCGAATCCACAGTGCGGGACGTTAATCCCCCCGCAGTGTTTGGGGTCGAATTTCCGGAAAGGTCGGCGGATTCGACTGCCGACTGCCAATCCAGCGGCGTTTCCAGAAAGTTGTCCGCCGCAGCGTTGGATGACAACAAGGCGTCTACTTGTTGACGCAGTTCTGAATCGTTGCCGCACGTCAGGTCGAGAAACGAGATCTGGGCCTGTGGATCTGCAATTTCGACCGCTTCCAGATAGATGTCGCGTTCTCTCACGAATCCGGCCTACAGTGTACAGGGCGCGTTGGGCACAAGTGTCAATTCGCGAAATAGCCAGGCGCGCGCGAATCCCCATAATCGAGTTGCCGAGCGAACGGAAATGTTCAAGACCTGGGCCGCCTCGGCGTTGGACATCCCTCCGAAATATCGGAGCTCAACCAGCCGAGCCGACTGCGGGTCGGCCTGGGCAAACCGCGAGAGCGCCTGATCCAGGGCGATGAGGTCGGCCACCGGCGAACGTTCGGGGCGATCGGCAACCAGCTCCTCGACGAGTTCGATGCGCGTCCGTTCGCCGCCGCGCTTTGTACATCCCTTGCGCCTCGCGGCATCGACCAGAATTCGCCGCATCGCCTCCGCTGCCGCCGCCAAAAAGTGCTCTCGGTTTTGCCACTGCCGGGGCTGGCCATCGTCAGTCAGCCGCAGCCACGCTTCGTGAACCAAGGCGGTCGGTTGCAGCGTTTGCCCCGAAACTTCGCTGGCCATTTTGGCCCTGGCGATCGCGCGCAATTCGTCGTACACGAGTTCCAGAAGACGGGAGTGATTTTCCCGATTCCCGGTTCCAAATTGATGAAGGATTTGCGTAAGTTCCGACATGCTCAGTTTCTTGACTGAACCAAAAATGCCGTAAGGATCTCGCGTGATGCTCGACCCTCAAAAACACCTCCAATCCTGACCGGGGAATTCCACGATTGCAAGTGTCTTGGATATCCATTGTAAGTGGGTTCTCCGTGGACATCAGGCCCACTCCACGCAGGTGTCGTCCAATCTGTAGGATTGCAACAACGATTCGAACCGCTGAGGGGCGCGCTAACGCGACCGGACCGATTCCCCTGGCCCAGTCACACCAAAATGTCCTCGACCACCTGCCCCTCCACATCCGTCAGCCGAAAATCCCGCCCGGCGTAGCGGTACGTGAGGCGTTCGTGGTCCAGACCCAGGAGGTGCAGGATCGTGGCGTGCAGGTCGTGGATCTGCCGCTTGTTCTCGATGGCGAAGTAGCCGTATTCGTCGGTGGCGCCGTGGATGGTGCCGCCCTTGATGCCCCCGCCGGCCAGCCACAGCGAGAAGCCGTAGGGGTTGTGGTCGCGGCCGTTCGATCCCTGGGCCATCGGGGTGCGGCCGAATTCACCGGCCCAGACGACCAGCGTCGATTCCAGGAGCCCGCGGGACTTCAGATCCCGCAGCAATCCGGCGATGGGTTTGTCGACGGCCCGCGCGTTGGCTTCGTGCCCGGTTTGCAGATCCTGGTGCTGGTCCCAGCGGTCGTGGC
>JBJXGA010000184.1:0-11956 GCA_046152955.1 Planctomycetales bacterium
GACATGCACGTCGCCGAGAAGATGTGCGATCGGGTCTGCATGATTTTCAATGGTCACAAAGTGCTGGATGGAACGCTGGATCAGATCCAGTCCGAATATGGGGATGACACGATTCGGCTGCGGGGGGCGGACGCCCAGGTGCTCGAGTCGCTCCCTGGCGTGGCGCAGGTCAACGACTACGGCCGCTATCAGGAACTGCGGCCGACGCGCGGCACCGATCCGCGAAACCTGTTGCAACAACTCCTCGCGCGATCCCCCCTGGATCAATTCGAGCACACCCGCCCCTCCCTGCACGACATCTTCGTCCGTATCGCCGGACCCGCCACCGCCGAACCCGCAACGTCGTAGCCGCCGGTGCGAGTCCTGAGTGCTGAGATTTGAAATCTGAAATCTCAAATCCCTAACCCCTAATTCCTAATCCCTAGCGCCTAGCCCCTTTTCCCCCCCATGAACCGCATCCTCGTCATTGCCCGGCGTGAATACCTCTCGATGGTCGCCACCAAGGGCTTTCTGATCGGAGTTCTCCTGGTGCCGGTGCTGATGGTGGGGGGAGGATTCGTTCCCCGGCTGCTGGAAAAGAGTGTCGATCTGGGGGACAAGACGATTGTCGTTCTCGACCAGGGGGGAAAGACGTTTGATGAGCTCCAGGCCGCCGTACAGGTGCGGAACGAACATGCCACGCTCGATCCCAAGACGGGTAAACAGACCAGTGCGCGGTATGTGCTGGAACGCGGTCCGTCGGAAGCGATCGACGACGCGCTTCGTCTGGAGTTGTCAGACCGCATTCGCCGGAGGAGCATTTATGCCTTCGTCGAAATTCCCGAAAACCTGGCCGAGCCGGGGGCCGGGCCAGCGGCGTTCTACTCCGAGAGTTCGGCGCTGTCGGACGTGCGGCAGTGGCTGGAGCAAAACTTGAATCGCATTGTGCGCGACGGGCGGTTCCAGTCCGCCGGTGTCGCGCCCGAGGTCGTGACGCTGGCCACCACGCCGGTGGCACTGGACGGCCGGGGTCTGTACGCCCGGCATACCGGTGGGGAAATTCGGGCCGCGGAACCGATCAACAAGATGGCCGCCATCTTCCTCCCCTCCGGGATCATGATGTTGATGTTCATGGTGGTTTACATTTCGTTTCTCCCAATCCTGGAGTGCGTGCTCGAAGAGAAGCAGCATCGGATTGCAGAAGTGTTGCTCGGATCGGTCAATTCGCTGCAGCTCATGACCGGCAAGCTCCTGGGGAACGTCGCCGGTTCGCTGACGACGATCACGATCTATTTCGCGGCCGCCGCCGCGATCGCCGGTTACAACGGCGTCCTGCAACAGATTCCCTGGCGCGTCGTCCCCTGGTTCATCGCCTTCCAGATTCTGGCGGTATTGCTGTACAGCGCCGTGGTGATGGCGCTGGCCGCGGCGGCAAGCAACTTGCAGGAAGCGCAGGGCTACCTGATTTTCGTCTGGGTTCCGCTGATGCTGCCGATGTTTGCCTGGCTCAACGTCGTCCGCGAGCCCAATGGCACGTTTGCCACCTGGTTCTCGTTCTTCGTTCCGGTCACCCCAATGCTGATGGTGCTGCGAATGTCGGCGGCGAACATCCCGCTCTGGCAGCCGATCCTGGGGATCGGACTGGTCCTGCTCCTGACCCTCGCCGCGCTGTTCGCCGCCTCGCGCGTCTTCCGCATCGGCATGCTGACGCAGGGGAACGCGCCGAAGACGCGGGAGTTGCTGCGGTGGATCGTCAGCGGGTGAGGCGGGGGGGAGGGGGAGATGGTGGATATTGGATGGTAGGTAGGGATGGTAGGTAGGGATGGCTTTGGTGCTGTTTCAGGCTGGCCGCGTGGTGGCTGTCGATTCTCTCCTCGATTGATCCTACTCCCGTCGATCACTTCCGCCCGCAGGCGCAGCGTCGGGACGCACGCGCCTGCCGCCCGGCAGCCTCCCCTGTCGACGACACCCTGCCCGGCATCGTTGAACCGCCCGAGCGAGGTTGCTACACTGCATCCACGACCCGGAGAGGTGGCAGAGTGGTCGAATGCACCGGTTTGCTAAATCGGCGTAGCGGGTCAACCGTTACCGGGGGTTCGAATCCCCCCCTCTCCGCTGATTTCGCCTCGAAGTCCTGAGAAACTCTTTGCTTGAGGCCCAACACGACCAGTCTGAGAAGTGGCTGGTCGAAGTGTTCCGGTTCTCCTCACCCACTACCGCGAAGCGGTTGCACCGGAGGTGACAAGTCGTAGGCGGGAGGGGTTAATCCGATAATCCAGCGATCGGATCAAAAGTCCAGTCAGCACTGCGCGTGGCAGGTGTCATCGACGGGAGACCAGCCATGTGTTCGCGAAAGAAACCTGCCGGGCGTGCAGCCGTTTGCACCCCGCTGGAGGATTGCGATTCCATCGTGTCGCCAGTCCAAGTCATCCCTGGAATTTGCCGCTCCAAACTCCGAAAACGCATGGCGGTGGCGTTGCCATTGTTCTGGAGCCTCTTCGCGACGGGTGGCTCCTTGTGGCGCTGGCATGGCGAACGCCAATCCGTGCTGCTGGCTGCTGACCGGCAGGCGACCGCCCAAGGGGAACGTCCGATCGCGCCGCGGCCGGATGCGGACCAAGAAGCGCGCGCACTTCAAGTCCTGGGCCGACCAACGAAAATCAAGTTCGAAAATGACTCATTGGTCGATGCGCTCGAATATCTCGCACATTACCACCCCCTTCCAATCCGCATCGACCAAGAGGCGATCGCCAGTTCGGGGGGCCGTCTTGATCAGCTCGTCGTTTTGGAAATTGAAGGAGCTTCGCTGCAATCCGTTCTGAGGCTGCTTCTCGAACCACTGCAACTGAACTGGTATTTCGACGGCGAGGCGCTCGTCATCACGACCGCCGCCAATGTCGCCAATCATCTATCCGCCTGGACGCACGACCTCCGTGACCTGCTGAACGGAGATTTGAAACCGGAAGTGATCGCCGACGTCATCCGGACGTTCGTTGAACCTGCGAGTTGGGAAGCCGCCGGAGGGGCGGGATCGCTGCGAATCGAGAAGGGAATGTTGCACACGCGGCAAACGGAGCCCGCTCGGAATCAGCTTGATACGCTTCTGGCGGAGCTCGGTCTCGCCTTGCACGGGCCACGCCACGATGCTGACCACACGTTGGAAACTCGCGTGTACACGGTGCTCGACTTGGGTAAGAAACCCGATCAAACTGAAGACTCAGAGAACGCGGTCACGGATGAGAACTTCGTGGACACCTTGCGCACGCACTTTCTCTCGTCGACGTGGCGCGCCGCAGGGGGGGGGCGCGCTGATTCGACTGGTGAACGGTCGCCTGGTGGTCAAACAATCGCCACAAGGACACGACCGGCTGGAGGAGTTCCTGTCGGTGCTTGGCGCCTTCGGCAATGGCGCTCCACCCGGCCAGTACTTGTCGAAAGGCCATTTTCGCTGGGCGGCCGAAATCCTGGGTGTGAAGCATTCCAGGCGCGACGTTCTGGCCGCCCTGAAGCGTCCGAAAACGATGCGGGTCGTGGATGAACCATTGGACACAGCGCTCGCACAGGTTCGACGGACAGTCGGGGTGACGTTGTCGCTCGATCGAGACGGACTCCGCGACGCGATGGTCCCCTTGGACCGTCGGGTGACGTTCGAAGTCCGCCAACAATCGCTCGCGCGCGGACTCGACGACCTGTTGCACCCGCTCGGTTTGGATTGGTTCGTCTTCCAGGATGGGGGCGTCATCATTACCTCCCGCGATCGAGTCTCGGCGGCGGTCGAGATTCGCGCCTTCCGGACGAACGTAGCGCTCGCCACCGGCCTGGCTGAACATGCGCTGCTCGATCTGATTGCAGCATCGATCGATCCGCGCAGTTGGGACACCGCGGGAGGATCGGGTCGAATGCGAGCGCTGCCGGGCGTACTCATTGTCCGTCAAAACCGCCGCGTTCAGGATCAAATCGAGCAACTGCTGACGAGACTCGAAGCCCGTTCAGACTGACTGAGAATATTCCAGTCCATCGAGAGACGTTTGTCGAGGGCAGTCCGAATCCGGCCTACGCATACGTCTGAAGCGGCAGTGAGGGGGGGCTGAGGTTCTACACGTGGGACTATTCTCGATGGTGTTCCGTTCTAGCCTGCGAGTTTTTCGCTCCATCTGCACGAGGCACGATTTCGACGACCTGGTAGAATGCGGAAAGACCTCAAAGCCGATTTGAATTGCCGTCACGGATAGTTGGCGATGACATGGAAGACATGAAACTGCAACAGGGTGTTCCGTTCGGACGGTTTGATTCAACGAACTTCCGGCTGATCCCGCCGCAAGAGGAGATCGACTTGACGCGCATGGAGCGGGCCATTCTGTTCATCGCCGCGCCATGGTCCGGGCCAGCATGTTTGTCGTGGCAATGGCTGGCAACCGCGCTCCTTCAATCCTCCGACCTGAAAGACGTTATTCTGTACGTGGCGAATACCGAGGAGGCGAATGCCTTGCGATTCCTCAGGACCATGGGAGATCCGCAGGCCGGAATCGGCGAAACCTATTGGATTTTTCGTGGGACCATTATTGGCAAGTTCGGTGCCCGTAACAGACCCCCGCCTCAACCCGACAAGCACATCGAACAGCTCACGCGACAGTTGCTGGAGCTGGCGTAGGCCGTCATTCCAGTATTCTTTCGGATTTTGGACCGGCAATGAGATTGCTGGTGTCGCCCGGTCGAGTGGAGCGTCTGTCTGATTGACTCGGGCGAGGCCAATAATCCCGCACTTGTGCCCGTTCAAGCCGAATTCAGCGCGTGCATACAGGGGACGAGTGCGACGCGAACCCCATCAGCCAGACCGCCCAGCCGTGTTTCTTGCGGAGGACGTTTATGACAGCAGTCTGGCGCGCAAGGGCTTGGATTCGGAATAGCGGGGCGGCGGCGAAACCCCACCGGAGGCAGAATTCCGCGGTTCAGTCGGTTTCGACTGAGATCGTACTCCAGAACCAGTATTGCCACCACCACTTCTGGATTTTGTCGGGGCAAAATCGGATGGCGCAGTCCAGCGGGGCTCCGTCAATGACTGCTACCTGATCAGACACCGCGACCTCCCTGCATCCACGATTCACCCACAACCCTCATCACGCCCCCCACCCCCCGCCACCCGTCACCTACCATCCACCATCCACCATCCGCCCCCACTCGCTCTTGCAAAACGATTGCAAACATGAGACAACACTGCTGAGGGGCCAAGGGGGGCGAAATTTCGCTCCCTTCTCCTGGCGGCGCGAGCGTTTCGGATCGGAGCCTCGCGTCAGTTTCCAGTCCGTGGGTTTTCTGTTCCGAACTCGAGAATTTTCCGATGTCGCTGATGCTCAAGGATGTTCGCAAGACCTACCGGGAGCCGGATGGCCGCGCGCTGCCGATCTTGAATGTCGCCAGTTTTTCCCTCCAGTCCGGGGAGCAGGCGGTGCTGGTGGGGGCCAGTGGCGGAGGCAAGACGACGCTCCTCAACGTCATTTCCGGGATCACTGCCCCCGACTCCGGTTCGGTGACGATCGACGGGATCGACATCACGCGGCTGCACGAGGTGGGACGCGATCGCTTTCGGGCGCAGCGGATCGGCTTCGTGTTCCAGACGTTCAACCTGCTTCCCGCCTTCTCGGCATTGGAAAACGTGTTGTTGGGGATGAGTTTTTCCGGAAAGCCAGTCGATCGTCGCCGGGCGGAAGAGCTGCTGGGAAAGGTGGGGTTGTCGCACCGGCTGCATCATCGTCCGACGCAGATGTCGGTGGGTGAGCAGCAACGGGTGGCGGTGGCGCGGGCGCTGGCCAACAAGCCGTCGCTGCTGTTGGCGGACGAGCCGACCGCCAACGTCGACGTACACAATCAGCAGACGATCCTCACGCTGATCCGGGACGCGTGCCAGGAGAACCAGGTGTCGCTGTTGCTGGTCACCCACGCCCTGGAGGTGGCGCAGCAGTTTTCGCGCGTCGTGAAATTGTCCGACTTCAACCAGCCGGGGGCCCCCTGATGAACCTGTTCACAATTGCGGCCAAGAGTGTCCGACAGCGGGCGCTGGCTTCGACTCTCACCGCTCTGTCGATCGCTCTGGGGGTGGCGTTGATGGTCACCGTGCTGGTGATCAATGGCGTGGTGACGCGGATGTTCAGCCAGAGTGCCACCGGCTATCACCTGGTGGTGGGGGCCAAGGGAAGCCCCATGCAGCTTGTGCTCAATACGATCTATTTCATGGATCGGCCGATCGAGAATCTCTCGTACAAGCGGTATCTCAAGATCAAGTCGCACGAGTCGGTCGAGGCGGCGATTCCGTTTGCCCTGGGAGACACGACCGAGGATGGCAAATACCGCATCGTCGGGACGATTCCGGAGTATTTTCAGCTCGACTACATCCCCGGCAAGAAATTCTCGCTGACGCAGGGGGCGTTTTTTCAGAAGCCGTTCGAAGCGGTCATCGGCGCGCGGGTGGCGCGGTCCTACGGCTGGAACGTGGGACACAAGTTTCCCATCGCGCACGGCGGGAACCTGGCCGACGTTCATGCCGAACAATTCACGGTGGTCGGCGTCCTGGCACCAACCGGTTCCCCCATCGACCGGGCGGTGTTCATCGAGCTGTCGGGGTTTTATCAGATCGCCGGGCACGAGAAGCCGCTGGCCGAAGCGCGTTCGCAGGCCGACGCGCAATCCCGAGCGGTGATCGATCCCGATCTTCCCATCATCCCTCCCCCCGACAAACAGGGGGAACCTCCCCCCTCCAAGACGGCTGCCAATCCGACTGGACCCAAGGTGATTCCCGATGAACAAAAAGAGGTGACGGCCATTCTCCTGCGAATGAAGTCCGACACTCTGGCAGTTCTGATGGCAAGCCGGATCAACAAATGGCCTGTGGCGCAGGCGGTCAATCCCATTGAGCAGATTTACAAGCTGCTGCGCGACGTCGTGGGAAACATCCGGACGATGCTGATGGTCATGACCGGATTGATCATCATCGTGTCCGGAGTCGGAATCTTCGTCAGCATCTACAATTCGATGTCGGATCGAAAACGGGAGATTGCCATCATGCGAGCGCTGGGAGCGCGGCGCAGCACCGTTTTTTCGATCATCATCGCCGAGTCGATGCTGCTGTGTGCCGGTGGCGGAGTGGCGGGGATGCTCCTGGGACATTTGCTGGTGTTTGTGGCCGGTCCTTATGTCGAATCGCGGAGTGACGTGTTGATCAATCCCTGGTCGTTTGAGACACTGGAATTGGCAATCCTTCCAGCGCTGTTGGTGCTGTCGGTCGTGGTGGGACTGTTTCCCGGCCTGACGGCATACCGGACCGACGTCGCCCGCGGATTGACCGATTGAATCGTAGAGTTCTTAGAAGGGGCGATTCGATGGCCCGATCAGACTGGATTGGAAGCCCAGTTGTGGTATGATTTCAGGGACGATCCACAGACAATCTGGATTGTGTTGCGAGGCGAGACCTATGTCACAAGTTGTTTCCGAAGTTGAACATCCGTTCGAATCGCCAGCCGTGGATCCGGCCAGCGAATTTGATTACCACCCGGTGACCCCGCTGGCGCCGATTACCCTGTTCTTGGGGATTTGCGCTTTGGCGGGGTTGATCGGCATCCCCGGCCTGGCGATTGGGATCGTGGGACTCATCACCGGGGGGCTGGGGCTTTGGCAGATCCGCCGATCGCAAGGTGAAGTGGGAGGTAGGGTTGTGGCGTTGTGCGGCGTCTGGTTGTCGGGGCTGTTTCTGGTGGCGGGGATCGGCCTGCACACCTATGCCTATGCGACGGAAGTTCCTGAAGGATTCGAGCGGGTCAGTTTCAATTGGCTGTCGTCCGAGGCGCCGACGATCGGGCCGGGAGAGTTACAAGTCACCCCGGCGGTGGAGGCGCTCGACGGAAAGCCGATATTTATTAAAGGTTACATGTACCCCACGCAGCAGCGGACCGGAAAAACCGAGTTCGTCATGCTCAAGGATACCGGACAATGCTGTTTCGGGGGGAACCCCAAGATCACCGACATGATCGTGGTCAAGATGCAGAACGGAATGACCGTCGATCACAAGGAACAGACACTGGTGGGGGTGGCGGGCACGTTTCGAGCGCAGTCGGTTGTGCAGTCTGGCCAACTCACCGCGATCTACTCTTTGGAGGCAACGCATTTCAAATGAAACTTCGATTTCCTCGTGGCCGGGATGTGGTGGTTTTGCTGGCAGGCTGCTTCCTGTGTACGATCAGCGCCGGTTGCAGTGAACATGCCACCAGGGCTCATGCGCAGCCGACAACCAAGGCTTCTGAGGAAATCGCCGCGACTCCCCAGCCGGCGACGCCGGGCGCCCCCGACGACGAGTCGATTCAACTGGTATCGGCGGCAGAGGTTGAAAATCCACGCAGCGAGTCGGAGCGATCGTCCACCGAGGAGGGGGTGGCAGCGGCCGACGAGGAGCTTTCAGCGACTCCGGAGGAAATTGTGGCGACCGCTGACGTGGCGGACCTCCCCCCCAAGGCCCAGCCCATCCCAGTTCCCGATCGGACGTTTCAGGTCGAAGGTCCGGAAAAGGCGCTCCGCATCACCTACGAGGATCTCGATCTGGAGAAACTGATCCAGATGGCGCCGGTGACGGCGGATTGTGTGGAGAAGATGCCCGGCTGGCTTCGGAATTTGGATGGTAAGATGGTCCGCATCCGGGGCTTCATGAAGCCCACGACCCTCCAGGACGGGATTCAGAGATTCCTGCAGGTCCGTGACACGGGGCTCTGCTGCTTTGGTCCCAAAGGGCGAGTCCACGACATGATTCAGGTGGTTCTCAAACCAGGGACGACAACCTCCTATATTGAATTGCGCCCGTTCGACGTGATCGGTAGGTTTCGGATCGACGTGCATGCTCTGGAAGAAGACGGCTTGGTGTACGAACTCTACCGGATTGAAGACGCGCAAATTCATCAGTTGAAGTAGAAAAAGTCGAAATTCGGCGCACGGTTCGTAACCCAACAGCCCCTGCCGCCAATCGCCGCTGCTCTCACCCCCGCAAAAAGGACCACCCCATGACTCGCACGCGAATGGCCGCCTGGACTCTCCTGCTCACGATCGCGGTTTCGGCACTGGCTCTGGTTCCCGACACGGTTCGGGGGTGCCCGTTTTGCAGCGCTCCCTCGCTGACTCTGTCCGAGCAATTCTCCAAGGCGGACGCGGCGGTTCTCGTCAAATGGGTGGGGGGGGAAATGCCCAAGGCAGAGCAACCGGGGAGCACCACTTATGAGATCGTCGAAGCGCCGCGAACCCCGTTCAAGTCCGTGGCCAAGGGGAAAAAGATTACCCTGGAGCGGTATCGCGCCGGCAAGAAGGGGAGCCTGGCGCTGCTGTTTGGCAGTCGCACCAAAGGGGAAGTGATTGAATGGGGGGGGCCGCTGGAAGTCACGGAAACGAGTTACAAATACATTGCCGAGGCCCCTGCGGCTGACGCTCCACCCGAAAAGCGGCTGGGGTACTACCTGAAGTTCCTGGAATTCAGCGAAGACACCGTTTCCAACGACGCCTACGCGGAGTTCGCCAACGCCCCGTACAAGGACATCGTTCCGCTGGCCGACGAAATGCCGCGTGAGAAATTGCGCGAGTGGATCATGAATCCCAAGACTCCCGCCTCCCGCATTGGGCTGTACGGCCTGATGCTGGGACTATGCGGAACGGCCGACGATGTGGCCCTGATGGAGAAGAAGATCGTCGAGCAGACCGAGGATTTCCGGCTGGGGATCGACGGCGTCATCGGCGGTTACCTGCTCCTGACGGGAGAAGATGGGCTGAAGGTCATCGAAGACTCCAAATTGCTCAACAAAAAGGCGCCGTTTGCCGAGACCTATGCTGCGATGCAGGCGCTCCGCTTCATGTGGTCGTTTGGCAATGGCCGGATCGCTCCCGACCGGCTGAAGAGTTCGATGCGGCTGTTGATTGACCGCCCCGAACTGGTGGATCTGGTGATTGCCGATCTGGCCCGCTGGAAGGATTGGAGCCTGCAGGAACGGCTGATGAACCTGTATGGCGTCGAGGAATACAACGTTCCGTCGATCAAGCGGGCGATCATTCGGTATATGATCGCCAGCACAAAGGACGTTCCCGCGTCGCCAGAAACCGCCCAGGCCGGTTCGGCTGGCGCGACCGACGGTTCGAGCGAAAAGAAACTTCCAGTACATGCCGTGGCCGGCGCCAAGTATCTGGAGAAACTGCGAGAGAAAGACCCCAAAAACGTCAGCGAGGCGGAGCGGTTCTTCTTCTGAGATCATCGAAGGGAATCGCTCCTGGCCAGCGGACAAAGGAATGATCCGATGAATTGGCGACGGTTGCTGGCCTTGTGTACTGGCCTGCTGGTGGTGGTCTGTCTCCCCTCGGCCAGTCCGGCGGAGTGTCCGATTTGCGGGCAGCCGACGGTTACCCTGTCGGAACGCTACGCCCGCGCCGATGTAGCGCTCCTGGTGGAATGGGTTTCAACCCGGCCCGCGAGTGAGAAGAAATCGGATTCGACGACCTACGTGATTGTCCAGGCGCCGCGCGGCGGGGAGCGGGCGTTCAAACCAGGGCGGCGGCTGACGATCGACGGCTACCATGCCGGTAAACCGGGGAGCCTCGTCTTCCTGATGGGGAACGAAAACGAAGCTGGAAAGGTCCAATGGGACCATCCCCCGCTGGATGTGACCGAGACCAGTTTTCAGTACATCATCCAGGCCCCCTCCGGAGAATTGCCGACCGTCAAACGGCTGGAATACTTCGTGCGGTTTCTGGAGTATCCGGATTACACGATCGCCAATGACGCGTTCGGCGAGTTTGTGAATGCCTCGGCGGCGGACATTGCGGCCATGGCCGGAAAACTCCCGCGCGAAAAAATCCGCCGCTGGTTGTTGGACCCCAGGATTTCCCCAGGACGCCAGGCGGGGTACGGTCTGATGCTCGGTTTGTGCGGTAAGCCGGAGGATGCCGGGTTGCTCGAAGAGCGGATTCTCGATGAGAACGAGGAGCGCCGCACGGGGATTGAGGGATTGATGGTGGGCTTGATGCTTCTGAAGGGGGAGCCGGCGCTGGAGTTGCTCGATCGGTCGTTCGCCTCCAAATCGGACAGTTCGGACGGAGATGTCTTTTCCGTGATCACAGCCATTCGCTATTTCTGGACGTATGGCAACGGTTCGATCGCACGCCCTCGGATGGTGGCGGTCATGCGGCGGTTCCTCCGCGACCCAAGAGTTAACGAAAGCGCCATCGTCGACCTGGCGCGCTGGAAGGCATGGGAAATCCAGGAAGAACTGCGCCATTTGTACGTGGAGACTGACCGAGCCGACGAGAAAACACGGTCCGCGATCATTGGCTACATGCTGGCGGCGACGAAAGACATTCCCCAAAACCCCGACCAGGAACTTCCGCCTCATGCGCAACTGGCGCACCAGGCGCTGGCGGAGTTCCGTGCCAGGGATCCGAAACTGGTGGCAAAGGTCGAATCCGGGTTTCCCTCGTCGTAATCGACCGCGGCGCAGGCCTATCAGAGCCGGTTTTCCGCCCGGAACCAGTCGATCGTCTGTTGCATCCCTTCCTGGAACGTGTATTTCGGTTCGTAGCCCAGTTCCCGCCGCGCTTTCTCGATGCTGAAATCGAGGTTCAGTCCCAGAAACTTGAAGCGGGCCTGGGAGAGGAGCGGCGCCTCGGTCTTTCCCAGCAACCGGTAGACCGTCTCGCAGAGTCTGGTCAGCAGCCGCGCCACTCCCAGCGGCACGGCGGCGCGGGGAACGGGATACTCCGCCAGCGTCGCCACCGTCGAAATGAAATCCCGTTTGCTCATCAGTGTTCCATCGGTGATGTTGTAAACCTGTCCGATCGAGTCTGGCCGATCCAGGACGCTGAAAATGACCTCCACCAGATTCAGGACAAAGGTGTTGTTGAGGAGTTGCTCTCCGGAGCCAAAATATTTGACATGCCCGGCTCTCAATCGTTCCAGCAGTCGAGG
>JBJXGA010000210.1:0-2836 GCA_046152955.1 Planctomycetales bacterium
CTCAGGGAGAGCCCCCAGGCCGAAACGGCCAGCACCGTGATGACGAATCGCCGCATAAAATCGCTCCCTTGGCCCCATTGTGATCGTGGACGACAGATAAGACGATCGTCCCCCGGCATTCCTTACAGAATAGCCCGCCGCATGCCCCGCGCGGAAGATTAAGACGCTTTGCCTGGGAAAAAGTTCCCGCCCGTGGGGTAGGCATCCTGCCTGCCGTTCCGTTAGAACTCCGCCCCGCGAGACGTTCACCGGCACGAGTCGAAGCTCAGTGCTGTCCGCGTCTCCACCTTGATGGGCGGCCGGAGTGGACCGCTGAAAGGGCATCAGCTTGACTGCTGCCTGCCGGCAAGCACAATACTCGTTGCCGCCAATCCACGCGCCTCATTCCTGAAACACTCGCAGCATGTTTCCGAAAATGATCAAGTCCATGTTAGCGAAGGCCCCTCGATGGCTGTTCGGAATGGGCCTGCTTCTGGCCGCATTCACCTACGGTTTTGCCGCCGCGTATTTTCGGTTTTTCCCATTTCAGACTGTACGCCGCGCGGAACAGGCATTGAACGCCATGGTCGAGTCGTGGCAGGATCGGGATGCCATCGGACCTTTGGAAAAACAGATGCCGCGAAACTCGGAACCGCTTCTTAAACAACAAGCGCGGACGCTGTCGGAAACCAAGAACGACGAGTTGATCCTGGTCAGTGGTGGGATGAACCACTTTCAGTGGGAAGGCGCGCCACACGGATTGCTGGCGTGTGTCGTCGACCGCACGGGAAATGTCCGCCATAATTGGACCTATGACACCCATCTTTGGCACGATGAATTGAAGCGGGCGGATGGCGGGAGCCCCGGATACAAGATCCTCGGAATGCACCTGGAAACCGATGGATCGCTCCTGTGTTGCATGACTGCGAAGTCTTCATGGCCGTACGGAATCGGCTTGGCAAAATTCGCCTGGAGCGGTGAATTGCTTTGGAAGAAGAGGTTATTCAGTCACCATTGGTTCACGGTCGACGACGATGGACGGATTTACGTCCCCGCACAACGCTTGACGGATTCTCCAAGATTCGTCGGTACGACACGGATTCGAATCGAAACCTTGGGGAAGCATGTTCTGGATGATCTCGTGTTGGTTCTTGACAAACATGGAGAGCAAATTGATCAGATGTCGGTCCTGGACGTGCTCGCGGACTCTGGCTGGATCGGCCTCCTGACCGGCCCGGCCGAAATGGCTGCGGAATTGAAAGGGGCTGAACTACGGATCACGACCAATGATCCGATTCATCTGAACGACGTCCACGTTGTCACTTCTTCCGAAGCCGAATCGACGCGCATCTTCAATGCCGGAGACTTGCTCTTGTCGTTCCGCAATCTTAACTCGATTGCCGTGCTCGATCCTCATTCAAGGCGCATCAAATGGATGGTTGCCGGAAAGACGGTCCGTCAGCATAGTCCGAGGGTGTGGGATGGAGCGATTCTGGCGTTCGACAACTGGGGCGGAAATCGTGAAATGGGGGGCACTCGTCTGACGCGGATTGACCTGCAGTCCGGAGAAGTCACCTCGGTCTTTCCCCAGGCCTCGACAGTTCTTCCAGAGCCATTTCGTTCCCCCTTTTGCGGGCACATCGACCTCCATCCCGACGGCGAGCGGGCATTGGTCACTAGCAATGGTCAGGGGCTTGTGTGGGAAGTCCATCTGCGGACGGGGGCCATTCTGTGGGAGTTGATCAAACCGCATTTCAAGGACGCATCTCGCCGCGAGCACATGCACACGGCAAAATACTGTCCCGACCGCATTCACGGTCTCGATTGAGCCACCAGATTGCCAGAAGCGGAGCGCAGCCCGCGCAGGCTACATCAGCAATTCACGGTTGCATCCCAGCTCTGGGGATTCCGACTGTCCAAACGACGACTGATCGCAGATGCTCAACTCGTTTCGACCGTGGATGCGGTGGCGACAGGCGGTACTGCCAACCATTCAGACTCTCCGTCCGGGCCACGTCCGGGCCCTCCCTTGCAACCTCTCTTGCCGCTCCATTACCATCAAGCCCGCGATGCAGAACCTGAGAGTTGACAACTGGTCCGGGAGCAGCCGTTTGTGGCGGACTTGAATCGTGCCCCCCAGCCGATCTTATTTGTGGACCTTGATGGGACGCTGATTGTTTCGGACCTGCTCCTGGAAGCGATCATCCCGCTGATCGCGCGGCAGTCGCGAGTGCTGTGGCGCCTGCCCGGCTGGCTGTGGCAGGGACGGGCTGCTATGAAGGCGCATCTGGCCAGTCAGGTCACCCTCGACTTCGCCCACCTCCCGTTTCGCGAGGATGTCCTGGCGTTTCTCCGGGAGCAAAAGCAGGCGGGACGCCGCCTCGTTCTGGCGACCGCCAGCGACCGCCGCTGGGCGGTTGGGGTAGCCGAAGCTTTGGAACTGTTTGACGACGTGCTGGCCAGCGATGGCCAACGCAACCTCAAAGGAACCAGGAAGTTGGAGGCGATTGAAGCGTATTGCCGCGAGCGGGGGGAAGCCGCCTTCGGATACGTCGGCGATTCCCCGGCCGATCTCCCGATCTGGCGCCAGGCGTCGGAAATCTATGCCGTCAACCCCTCCCGATCTCTCTTGCAGCGACTCGGCCCGGAGCGGCAGCCGCGGCAAGTCTTCGGATCGGTGCGGCACCCCTGGCGCGAAGCGGTGCGGGCCTTGCGGCCACACCAATGGGTGAAGAATCTGCTGGTGTATGTGCCGATCATCGCGGGGCACCGCCTGGGGGATCCGGGAACTTTGATGGCGGCGACAGTCTGTTTTATCAGCCTGTGCCTGTGCGCCTCGGCGGTGTACGTCCTGAAT
>JBJXGA010000349.1:0-30581 GCA_046152955.1 Planctomycetales bacterium
CCTTGTGTTTGGAGACCGAAGCCCAAATCGCAACACGAGAGGAACACGCTGAGAAGCATGGTCCCCAAATCCTCTGCGTCCTCCGCGTGCTCCTGTTCAAAATCAACGATGATCTGAGATGCGGCCAGAAGAAGTCGAACAGAAGAAATCGAACAGGAGGGCGCGGAGGACGCAGAGAAGGTGGCCAATGGGCGCATTGGACCTTGTGTTTGGAGACCGAAGCCCAAACCGCAACACGAGAGGAACACGCTGAGAAACATGAACCCCAAATCCTCTGCGTCCTCCGCGTGCTCCTGTTCAAAGTCAACGACGATCTGAGATGCGGCCAGAAGAAGTCGAACAGGAGAAATCGAACAGGAGGGCGCGGAGGACGCAGAGAAAGTGTCCATTGGCCGCATTGGACCTTGTGTTTGGGGACCGGAGCCCAAACCGCAACACGAGAGGAACACGCTGAGAAGCATGAACCCCAAATCCTCTGCGTCCTCCGCGGGCTCCTGTTCAAAGTCAACGACGATCTGTGATGCTGCCGGAAGAGATTGATCCTTCGCGAGCGCTCTGCGGTTTGGTATATTCCGTTGTTCCGGATTGCTGTTTGACTTTCCTTCGCCGTACTGGAATGGAGTCGCCATGTCGTCCATCAGCTTGCAGTCACAGGGGGTTGGCCATCCTTTGGTCGACCAGCGGCTCGATTTGCTTGACCGGTTGTTGATTGGCCTCGTGCCGCGTCGGGACCGGCTGGAGATGGTCCGGCGCTCCGAAGAACGGATTCAGGAACTGCTGGCGGACTTGAAGACTCCCGAGCCGACTCAGGAGCAGGTGCTGGAGGCGCTCGCGCGGCTGGAGCCGCCCGAAGCGCTGATGACTCATCCGGCCGTCACGAAATGCGACCAGTTGGCTTCTCCGGACGTCGTCTGGATCGCCACGATGTTTGGGAGCCAGCCTCTCAAGCGGCCGATTTCCAGGTCAGCCAAGACCGCGTTTGGTCTGAGCGCAACGTCGATCACCCTGATTCTGATCTCTCCCATCATGTACCTGTTGGTCGCGGCGACGGCCTCCCTGACGACTGAAGTGACCGCCATCTATGTACTCCTGGGAGGCTATCTTGTTTTGATCGCCGGTTCGAGCCTGGGGGGCGCGCTCACAGCACTCTTCGCGTTGTGGCAATTGCGACGACGGCGTGGTACTCATGTGGGCTACGGCTGGGCCACGGCAGCGCTGCTCATGTCGCTCATGCCGCTGTTGATCAGCAGTTTGCTCGGCGTCTACGCGACCATGGCGCTCAGAGGCATGGACGCATAGACCAGGCGTTTGAGCAATCGTTCCCAGAGCGGCCATCACGACCTCGGGGTGCAAACAAACGACAGCGATCGGATCATTCGACGCTCAAGCCAGTCCGAAATCTGTTACCAACTGTCGATCAACCGGAGAATACAGGATGAAGTCTGCATTGGTCTTAGTGGTTGTCGGAAGCCTGTCTGCGCTCACAGCGCAGGCCGCTGATCCGCTCGTCTGGCCGCGGTTTCGTGGTCCGGAGGGGGCGGGAGTCGCCGAGGGGGAACGGCCCCCGGTCAAGTTTGGTCCGAAGCAAAACGTCAAATGGCAGGTCGCCATACCGAGTGGGATGTCCTCCCCCATCGTCGCCGGGGACTTGCTGGTCATCACGGCAGTGGAGGACGAGCAGTTGTACACGCTGGCCTATCGTCGGTCCGATGGCCGGGAGGTGTGGCGCGCCAAGGCCCCGGCGACCAAACTGGAGCCCTTTCACCAACAGTTGGGGAGTCCGGCGGCCTCCACGCCGGCCACGGACGGCACGCGCATCGTGTCGTACTTCGGTTCGTGCGGACTGGTCTGCTATGACCTGACTGGTCAGGAGTTGTGGCGCTACGAATTGCCTCCGGCGGCGATGTTCGGGAATTTCGGGAGCGGCGTCTCTCCGATCATTGCCGACGGGCTGGTGGTGCTCGTTCGGGACGAGTCCAAGGCCCCTCGGATTGTCGCTCTCGACGCGACCACAGGAACCCTCCGCTGGGAGCGGCCGCGCCAATCCCGTACCTCGTATTGCACCCCCATCGTGTGGGAGACTCCCGCCGGGCGACAACTCGTCTCGGCCGGGCATGCCCGCATGATCGGTTACGATCTCAAAACCGGCTCGGAGCGCTGGTCGCTGAAAGGGGTCCCCTCAGGCTGCTGCACATCCCCGGTGGCGGGAGAGGGCCAACTGTATTTCTCCGGCTGGTCGCCCGGTGGTCCGGACGACAAAGAGAACCAGATGCCCGCGTTCGACGACTTGTTGGGGATGGCGGATGCGAACAAGGACCAGATCCTCTCCCGCGAGGAGGCCCAAAACACGTTTCTCAAGGATTTCTTTGACAGCAACGACGCCAACGGCGACGGGGACCTGACGCGCGAAGAATGGGACGGATTGCTGAAAATGATGGCGGAAGGAGAGAGCGCGGCCTTCGCCCTCAAGTCCGGCGGAATGGGGGACATTTCCAAATCGCACGTGCTCTGGAAGAAGACCAAAGGGATGTCGCAGGTATCCTCCGGCCTCCTATATCGCGGCCAGTACGTGATGGTCAAGGACGGCGGAATCGTCACCGCCTGCGACGCAAAAACAGGCGATGTACTCTATCAGCAGCGCTTGGCGGCCCAGGGTTCCTACTACGCTTCCCCCGTCGCCGCCAACGGATTGATCTACCTGGTGGCACTGGAGACCGGCGCCTTCACGGTGCTGAAAGCCGGCGCCCGCCAACCGGAAGTGGTCGCTTCCAACGAGGATCTTGGCGAGCGCGTCGGCGCGACTCCGGCTCTGGCCGACAACGCGCTCTACGTCCGCACCGATCGGCGGCTGATCGCGTTTGCCGAGGAATGAGTGGCGTTGGACGATGGCCAACTCCATGGAGAAACCAAGCATGTGCCGTTCGTTGTTCTTGTTTGCCGCCGCTCTCACGTGGATCGGCGACTCGCTCCGGGGTGGGGATCAGACGGCCGGTGCCCGCCCGGATGCACAGTCGAGCACGGTCTACCCGGCGCATCGAATGGTAATCGATGTCACGCAGGCTCCGTACTACGCCAGGGGAGACGGGAGGTCCGACGACACGGCGGCGATTCAAAAGGCCCTCAACGAGAACGTGGGACATCACCGCGTCCTCTTCTTTCCCAAAGGGGTTTACCTCGTCTCGGCGACCCTCACCTGGCCCAAGACGTTTGGCGGCCACGACAACTGGGGCAAGACGATGCTGCGCGGGGCCAATCGCGATGCGTGCGTGCTGCGCTTGAAGGATGAAACGTTCGCTGACAGAAAGTCGCCCGGCGCCATCATGTGGTGCGGCGGGTTCGGTTCAGCGGATTGGTTTCACAACCACATCGAGAATCTCACGTTCCACGTGGGGGACAACAACCCGGCGGCGATCGCCCTGCAGTTCTATTCGAACAACACCGGCGCGGTGCGCGACTGCCGTTTTGTCGCCCCCGACGGGAGCGGTTGGGTCGGGCTGGATCTGGCCCATCGCGACATGAACGGACCGTTGCTGGTCAAGAACTGCGAAGTGGTCGGCTTTGCGCGCGGCATTGCCACGGCGCGGGGCGTGAACAGCCAGACGTTCGAAAACATCACGCTGCGCGGGCAAACGGAAGCCGGTTTCACAAATGAAGGCCAGCCGGTCAGCATCCGCGGTTTCACCAGCGACAACGCGGTCCCCGCGCTCAGTACCTATGGAACGTTGCTACTGACGGATGCCCGGATCACCGGGCGTGGCCACGCAGCGCAGGCGCCGGCGATTGTGAATTTCAATGGCGGACGGATTTTTCTGCGGGACGTGAAGACCACCGGTTACCAGCGCGCGCTGGCCGACATGCAGACTCCCGACTTCGCCGCCGCCTACCGCATCGTCGGCGAGGACAAGCCAGGGAGCCTGGGGCCGAACGTCGCGGAGTATTGCTCGCATGAGCCGTCGCGTGCGTTTCCTTCGCCGGCAGTCTCGCTGCGGCTGCCGGTGAAAGAGACTCCGCTGGCCGAATGGGAAGACCCGGTGTCGTGGGCCGTAGTGACTCGGTTTCCGGGCGATCCCGATGGCAAGCAGGATTACGCCAACGCCATTCAGCGGGCGATTGACTCCGGGGCCACGACCGTGTTCCTTCCCGAACATTACACCACGGGCCGCACCGTGAGCATTCACGGCAAAGTGCGGCGGATCATCGGCATCAGCGGCTTCCTCAATTACGGCGAAGAGGCGCGGCCCGATTTCCGCGTGGAAGATGGCGATTCGCCCGTGGTTTGGATCGAGAATTTCGCGGGACTCGGCGGAGGCCTGGAGATTGATGCCAAACGCACCGTCGTCCTCCGAAGCGTGGGGGTCCACACCATCCGGTGTACGCCGCGAAGCGAGGGGGGGGAGGTCTTTCTTGAGGACGTCGTCGGCGATGACTTCCGCTTCCGCAAACAGAACGTGTGGGCCCGCCAGCTCAACATCGAGAACGAAGGGACGCATCTCACCAACGACGGCGGCAACGTGTGGATCCTGGGCTACAAGACCGAACGAGGGGGCACGCTGGTCCACACGCTCGGCGGAGGACGAACCGAAATCCTGGGAGGCTTCAGCTACACGACCACCGCCGGAAAACTGGCCCCGATGTTCGTCAACGACAATTCGTCCGTCTGGTCGTTCTTCGCCGAGGTGTGCTACACAGGCGACCCGTTCGCCGTGCGCATTCAGGAGACGCGCGGCACTGAAACCAGAACGCTGAGCAAGGACGACGCCCACACCTCGCCCTATTCGGGATATCGGGCGCCAAAGTAGGCGAGCGCTGGCCTGCGTTCAATACGAGCTGGCGTTCCAACCGGATGCTCCTGGATTGTTGTTCCGGAAACATGTGATCGGAAGCGTTCCGGCAGGCATCCCACTCGGCCCCATCCGGCTTGCACGGACTGGTGCGCAAGATCTGCGGCTACTCAGCGGTTTCGTCCCGCATTTGGCCGCATCCGCCTCGTGCGGACTGGTAAATCAGATCGCCGCGGTGGCGCGCGTGCATTCCGGCGTGCCACCAGAACCGGCCCTTCCGCAAAGCCCAAGAACGCAATACGAAATTGCGATGTAAGTCATTCAATTTAATGACGTTAAATCGAGTATTCTCATTCTCGGGAAATCATTCGCAGGCAACTCGCCGATTCGCTGCGCCGCGCGTGTATTCGCAGACAAACCCAAGGCGACTCTCCACGCGAGTCGTCGGCACATTCTGAATCAGGAGAAAGACCATGAAGAAGCTGACTGTGTTTCTGACCGTGTTGTTGGGCGCCCCCGTGGGACTGTATCTCGCAGCGCGCCGCTCCGTTGGGGAACTGCAAGGCTATGTCCAGGCTGGGGCCGACACCACGATCGACGGGCTGAAGGAGCAGATTCCCCGCGAAGTCCACGACCGCAAGCGGGAGCAGGATTTGGCGCAGGCCCGCCAGGAAGTTCTGGATCGGCAGGTGCAACTCACGCAGTCCAAGAACCAGATCTTGCAGCTCAAGAAGGACGTGGCGTTTCTCACCGACAGCCTCGAACGCCGCCAGCGCCTGCTCGCCGAGGCGTACCCCGTGTTGGAGAACGCAGTCCGGGACAACGCCGCCAGGGTCGCCTTCGCCAATCAGGAACTCCCGCTCGACGAGTTCCAGCACGAAGTCGATGACCTGCTCGCCCGACAGGAGCGGGAGGAGAAGCAATTGACGATCAAGCGACAAGGCCTGGAGCGGCTCCAGCGGAGCGAACGGGAAGCCGAAGAGGCGCTGGTTGACATGCGCCGTGCCCTGGACGAAGCGGCGCAGGAGGTTGACATCCTCGTGGCCCGCCGGAATCAGGCGGAGATGGAAAGCAAGACGCTGGAAATGACCGCCGCCGTCGCGTCGGGAAGCAAGGGGGCGGATGAAGCGATCGGCCGCAGCCTGGCGCGGCTGCGCGACGAAGTGACCGGGATCGAAGCGCAGAACGAAGCCCGCCGGCATCTCGCCCCGGCCGGCGCCGCCGCGGGGAACAACCGGATCGCCCGAAGCTGGAGCCGCCTGGAAACGCTGAAGGCCATTCATGACAAGGGGAAGGACGCCAGTCAAGATACGTCGGACGACACCCCGGCCAGCGGCGACTCGCCGGAGGAACCGACCTCCGCCAAAGCGCAGTCCGGGGGGAGTGAAACAAAGACGATCAGCGGAGCCGAAGTGCGAATCGAAATCCGCGGCGAAAAGTAGGCCGCCAGAGGCATCCGGCGCACTCCGCTCGAACAGAACTCCCCACGCAAAACTCTCCCTCCCCCCCCCTGCGGGGGGAGGGCCGGGGAGGGGGGGTACGCACGTCGCGCGACCCCCGCAAAACAACAACGCGATTCACAACCGCACGAAACCACTCGATCCCAGGATTCGACAAAACCAACCCTCCCAGTAACTCAATCCTCCCGCAAAAAGAGGTTACAATGCCCAAGACCCTCATCCCTTCCAGGAAAGGACCGCGTATGTCCACGGTGACGACCAAATTCGACATGCCTGAAGACGACGAGCGCCGGCTGATTAACATGCTCAATCGCATTCATGAGTTGCGTTCCACCCTTTCCAATCCCAAAGCGCCGATCATTCCACGGACCGACACGGCAGAAAAACGGGAACTGTCGCCAATCGAGCAAGAGATCGTCGCGATGGAGAAGGAAGTGCTGACGATCGTCGATGACCACTTCCGCAGTTCGTTGCGCGGCATCATGACGAAACTGTTCGGCGCCGACATGGCTTCGAAGAATCAGCACCAGGAGGTGGCCCTGCGGTTCACCGAGATGCTCAACAACTTCTTCGTGAAGATTCTCGAGACACGGCATGATGCGTTTTGGCGGGCGCGCACCGCCAAGGATCTCCGGAAGTGGGCCTCGACGGTCAACGCCAATCTGATGCGCGACGCGCTCCGGCGCGACAAGCGCGGCCGGGAAATCCTGGAACAGATTTCGCCCCTGCTGGAGGATCGCCAGCGGCACTTCCAGAAGACGGCACACATCGAGCTGACCGACGAGGTGATTGACGCCATGTCTCACTGGGCCGACAGCGAGGATGAATCCGATCGAATGCTGGGCCGGATTCTGATCCACCGTTACCTGGACGGGATGCCGTATATGGAAATCGCTTACCAGTTGGGCTTGATCGAAAATAACGCGGATCCCGAGCGCAAAGCCAAAGCCGAGAGTGAAGTCAAAGCCCTGCGGGAACGTGGAATCAAACAACTCCGCGAGCGGTTCCGCAATGACCCGGCCTAGTCGATGGATCCTCCTCTTCAACATTGCCGACAGTCGGCGACGGAGACAGAAGGAATTTGAACAGGAGGGCGCAGAGGACGCGGAGACGGACCGGCCTGCGGCCAGGATTGGCAGTCGACTGATTTTCGTGTGCTTCGAGTATTTCATGCATTGTTTTGAAAACACTCAGCGCAAAAAGATTCACGTCGCGAGACGAAGAATGAACCACGAAAAACACGAACTACACGAAAGGCAGTCAAAGGATCTCGCAAGACTCCATCCGCCTCGTGCGGATGGTGCATCAGATCACCGCTGGGGTGCGTACGCTTCGCCGATGGTCCTCTGGCACTGAGCAGCGTCCTAAGACTGCCCGTCAGCGCCAATCTCGCTCACCATCCGGTCAAGCCGGATGGGGTCGAACTCACGACGAATGGCGCTTCTAGCTGCCGATCTCATTCACTATTCGGGCGAGCCGGATGGAGTCTTCCTGAAATTCTCTGCGTCCTCGGCGTGCTCCTGTTCAAATATTAAGATGACCACAACTGCAAACCCACACGTTCGAATCGTCCGTCCGATCCCCAAGACATAGAGTTTTTCCCGCTGACCCACTAAAACCGAGTCTCCCGACCTCTTAGGAAAATTGCCATGAGCGACGAAGTTGCTCCCTCTTCTTCCGAGCCTCCCAACATCCACGAAGGGTTGGGAAGCGGCGACGCGGCGCGGAGGCTGCTCTGGGACGGCACCCTCGCTGAGATCGAACGCCTGGGACTGACGCTGCAGGGGGAACTCTTCCACGGCGCGACTGGCGTTGTGTTCCTGGCCAAGGACCGGAGCACCGGCGTCAAGCGGGCGATCAAGATCTACTTCGACCCGAGCGATGACAAAGCGCTCGCTATGTTCCAGCGCGAGCTGCAGGTTTTGTGCAGCGACTCCGTCCCCAGCGACATTCTGCCGCAGTTCTTCACGGCCGGCGGCCATGCCGGACTCCGCCTGGGAGAACCGCGTTCCGTTCAGCCCTTTCTCGTATTGGAGTACATCGACGGTCAACGGATCCACGACTACGTCTCACGGCCCCGACCATTGCCGGTTGCCGACCGGGTCGTGATCGTCGCCGAGATGCTGCGCACGCTTCAGCGATTTCACGACGGCAACCTGGTGCATGGCGACGTGTCCTCGAACAACGTGCTCGTGCAGAAGGGAGACCGCGTGCGGCTGATCGACGTGGCCCAGGCGCGCCGCAAGGCGGTTGGCTACCAGTCCATGAAATCGGTCTCCGGCAAAGTCGGAACCGCGGCCTTCTCGCCCGAGGCGCTGCTTGCCGGGGAAGTGCAGGCCGGAGTCTGGACCGACATCCGGCAGGCGGCGGCGGTCGCGTATCATGTGCTGACCAGCAAGCTGGCGGCCGGTTCGGAGTCCACGGGTTCTGCGACCTGGGCGGCCGAGTTGGCGCGAGCCGGTGTCTCCGGCTCCGTCGCGAAAATTGTGCTCAAGGGATTGCGCGACCGTAACCCGCGTTTCGCCGACGATCAGCCTGACCCGCGGCTCTACCCGACCGCCGCGGCCGTCGCTGACGGACTCGAGGCCTGGGTGGAATCGCTAGCGCGCCGGCGGCGGCTGATGGCCCTGGCGGCATGCGCGGTGCTGCTTTTGTCCCCGACGCTCTGGTTGTCGTGGCACTTTTGGCAGAAGTACCAGACTGAGCGGGCCGCCTATGAAGTCCGGCAGGTCGCCGAGTTGCAGGATCAGGCCGCGGGACTGGCGAATCGGGATCATCCGGCCCTCCAGAAGTTGTTTGGCGACAGCGACGAATTGAAGCGGGCCGGCGACCAGGCGCAAACCATCGGAGATGAGGTCGCGGCGAGGAAGAGGCTGCTGGAGCGTCTCGAGACGCTCCGCCAGATCGTCGAGACAAGCGGCGAACTCGCTCGCTGCGGCCCGTTGCGCGAGAACCTGACGATTGTTCTCGTGGAAACCCCCTGGACGCGCGAGGCGGCTCCGATCCGCACCCTGGTCGATCGACTCACGAAAGAGAGCGAACAGATTCGCCAGTTGCTGGAGCAGGGAAAGACCCGTGAAGCCGCGTCGCGGCTGGCGGCGTTTCATCGGCAACTGGCCGAGGGGGCGAAGGAGAATGCCCTGGCGCGGCGCGCGGCCGACGCGCGGCGGGGTTTTGAGGCGGCGGCCAAGCTCGTACCGCCGAGGCTGGCGGCATTGCCGGAATACGCACTCATCGGCGAGCGCGCCCAGGGCGCTGAGACGGTTTGGAACCGGGGGGACTGGCAGGCAGCGGATCTGAGCTTTGGGCAGGCCACACAGCAACTCGGCGCGTGGATCCAGGCGAACGCGACCGCCGCGGAACTGGCCCAGATCAAGCAGGCGACTGAAGAGACACTGGTGCGACTGGAGCAGGAGAACGGGGAGTTTCAGGCGAAAGTCGCCGAATTGCAAAAGACGATCGAAGACCGGCAGGCGCAGATTACCGAGCTCAGCACGCGTTACCTCGCCGAACAGAAAAAGCTCGAAGAGCTGGGGGGCGAGCTGGCGGGTGAACGGAAAGAGCGGAAGCGGGTCGAGACCGACCTGGCGGCGGCGAAAACCGAGGCGGGGGGCCTCAAGCAGCAACTCAAGACGGCCGACGATGCGCTGACCAAAAAGAAGGCCGAGTTGGGGGACGCGCTGGGAGAGAATGGTCGTCTGAAGGACGACAGGGACCGGCTGGCGGAGGCCAAGCAGAAATTGGAGACGGAGCGCACCGAGACGGCGGAAAAACTGAAAGATGCTCAGGCCAGTCTGACCAAGGCCAACGCCGACCTGGCGAATTGGAAGTCGAAAGCCCAGACGGCAGAGAAAGAACTGGCCACGTGGAAAGCGCGGCCGCAGACCTCAGACACGCCGGAGGGATCGAAGTCCTCCGGCGACACCACGCTGGTGAAATTTGCGCCCGGCAAGCAGGCGCGTGAGCGGCGGGTCGTGACCATTCAGGGGATCGAGCTGGCCTGGCGTTGGTGCCCTCCGGGAAAGTTCATGATGGGGAGTCCGAAGGGGGAGAAAGACCGGTCCTCCGACGAAGACCAGAAAGAAGTGACGTTGAGCCGTGGGTTCTGGGCCTTGGAAACGGAATTCACGCAGGGGATGTGGATCGCCGTGATGGGGAATTCGAAGGCGGAGAAATGGATAACTGGAAAGGGAAACGACTTCCCGGCCTACAACGTTGACTGGAAAGAGGCGGACGAGTGCTGCAAGAAACTGACGGTGCTGCTCCGCGAACAAGGGCTGCTCCCGAAGGATTGGGAAATCCGACTCCCCACTGAAGCGGAATGGGAATACATGTGCCGCGCGGGAGAAACGGCACGGTTCTCTTTCGGCGACGATGCATCGAAACTCGGCGATTACGCCTGGTTCAGCGGGAATTCAGGCGGTACGAACCACGCAGTCCGCGGCAAGAAGCCGAATCGGTGGGAACTGCACGATGTGCATGGCTCGGTCTGGGAATGGACAAGCGACTGGTACGATGCCAAGCTGCCAGGAGGAACCGACCCGCGCGGTCCGTCAGGGGGCTCGTACCGCGTGTACCGCGGCGGCAGTTGGGGCAACACGCCCGCGCTCCTGCGTTCGGCGTTCCGGGACGGGGACGTCCCGTCGTGCTCGGACGACGACCTGGGCTTCCGGCCCCTCGCAGCTCCAGTCCGGTAAGGGCTGAGCCAAGCCAGGAGCGGAGGCCCGGAGGGAGTCGCGGAGCAGCGACCGGAGGAGCCGGAGCGGGGGTCGATGAGCACGCGAAGCGAAAAAAATTGGCGGGGACTGCGACAGGGCGTCCATGGCTTTGTATAAGCGTAGCCATGCCTCGCAAATTCTTTTTCGTTCCTGCGCGCGATCCCACAACGATCGAATAGGAACTCAATGTATGAGTGGTGCGGCGCGGGAGTGGCTGAATCCGCTGGTGGGGAAGCCGACTGAAGTCGGCTGCAGGGTTGATTGGGGCTGGCTGTCCACCAGCTCAAGCTGGTGGCAAAAGTGGGTCGGCTGAAGCCGACTGACCTGGAAGAGCGCGAATGCGGAGCCCGCGCCATCAGGCGCCAGCAGGAGGCAACAGGCGCCTGTAAGTGGCAACAGGAGTCACCCAGCCGGCGCCGGACCGGCCACTGTGCCTGTCCCGTGACGGTCAAGTGACAATCGCAGGCAAACTGAAGTCCTGAGCCGTCCGGTGCTGGTAGCGGTTTGCGAACGCTCCGGACGGCCTGTTGGCTGCGCCGAATGCCCAATAGGAGTTCGATCACTGTGGAAATTCGGTTCACGCCAAAGCGGTCATCCCATCGAGGGCAGAGTGCGAACGCGTGTCCTGCGTTCGGTGACAACGATGAAGCGCCCAGCGGGATTGGCTTCGATGACAGACCACGCGGTTTTCAGTCGAGCGAGGGACTACTGGTAGATCGACTGGTCCATTGTCACCACGTCGGCGGCGTAGAGCACTGCCGCGCGGAGATGCTCCGGTTTGAGCGTCGGATACTGATCGAGAATCTGGTCGTTTGACATGCCAGCGCCAATTTGCCTGAGCACGTGCTCGACGGTCAATCGGGTTCCTTTGAAGACCGGTTTGCCGAGCATGACCTCTTTTCGCTCTTCAATGTAGTCTTGCCATTTGATTTTCATGGCGCGCATTCTCCTGAGTCGATGGCCTTGGCCGTCTTTGGAGTCTAACGCGATTGTCGGATCGGCGAAAGCCACGCCCGCGAACCTGCGGCCGGCTAACCGGAACAGGAACAACCCGTCGAACTCAAACGACAACCTGGGCTTCCGGCCCCTTGCAGCTCAGCCCGCGCCAGACCGAACCGGCCGGCTTACGCCAGGCCGTTCGCCTGATGCTCATGTGACAATCACACGCAAAACTGAAGCTCTGGGCCGTCCGGTGCTGGTAGCGGTTGGCGAACGCTCCGGCGGGCCGTCTAGTCGGCTTGAGCCGACTCCCCTTTTGCCGCCAGCTTGAGCTGGTGGAGAAAGGCCAAGTGCATACTCGCCGAGCCGGCTTGAGCCGGCTTGCCAACCGGCGGCTTCAGCCACTCGCACACCGATTCCGTTTGGAACAAGGGCTCATGGCAAAGAAAGGAGTAGCCCTCTCGCGCTTGGAGCCAAGCCGACTGAAGTCGGCTGACTTCCTTGACAAGGGGCTGGCTGTCCACCAGCTTAAGCTGGTGGCAAAAAGGGGTCGGCTAAAGCCGACTGAATTCAAAGGCAGCGCAGTCCACCAGCTCCAATTGGTAGCAAATTCGGTCCGGTTGAAGCCGACTGAATTCGAAGACAGCATGCGGAGCAGGCCGCCGCCGCTACTCCACTCGGCGGATGCGTACTGACCTGGTTTCCAGGTGCGGCTTGCCGGGGAGCGATTCGGCCGGTTCGATTCGGCTGGGGAGTTCGATCGAGGCGGCGGGGGATGCGGCGTCGGCGGCCAATTCCTCCAACTCGGCCATCGCTGCCATTTCCGGCGTTTGTGCGGTGCAGCGCTGGATGATGTATCCCAGGGGACCGGCGAGCAGCGCGGGGGTGAGGACCAGGTCGGTGACCGAGGCGGCGGCCAGGAGGGCCGCCATCAGCCAGCCGAAGCGGCTGATCAGCACCAGGTCCGACGGAAAGAGCATCAATAGTCCAATGCTCACCACCAGCGTCGTCTGCCACATTGCCGGGCCGCAATGTCCCAGCGCTTGAGCCACTGCCTCTCCGCGAGTTTTCCCCTGTTGGATGCCGATCCGGAACCAGGTGATCAGGTGCAGGGTGCCGTCGATCGTGATCCCCAGGGCGATCGACGCAGTCACCGTCGATCCAATGTCCACCGCCATCCCCGACCCGGAGATGACGCCGAAGACGGCGAAGATTGGCATCACGTTGGGGATCATCGCCAAAATGCCCGCGATCGGATTGCGAAGCACGAACATGACCACCAGCGCGATGCTCCCGAACGCCCCCAGAAAGCTCCAGATGAAGCTTTCCAACAGTTCCTGCTGCGTCGCCAGAAACAGCGGGATCATTCCTGTCACCACGTGACTGGCCCCCGGATGGTAGTTGCGTCCTGAGGGGATCGCCGCGACTTTCTCGACGCTGTTGCCCGACGTTCCCCGCAGAACGGTCATGCAGATCTCGTCCAGTTGCCGCTTCAGGTCGGCATAGTTGAGTTTGGACATGACGGCGACCTGCGCGGTGATCCGCCATAACTCATCTCCTTCGGCATTGAATTCGCTGGCCTTGCCCGCGGTCGCCAGGAGGCTGGAGGCGCCCGGCTGGTCCCCGCCCTTGATGCGGGTTTCGATCATTCGCGAAGCGGCGGCGTATTTGACAATCTTTTGTTTTGAGGCCCCTTCCGCGGGGGCCGTTTCGTCCGGCAGAAAGTCGGACAGCGACAGCGTGCCGCTGATGTCGGGAAGCTGCTCCATGCGCTGCTCGATCCCGCGAACCAGTTCGCGGCGCTCGAGGAACTTGAGCTGCTGCTGCGCTTCGCGATCAAAGCGGACGATGACGTCGACCGGGATGATCCCCGCCAGATTATTTTCGATGAACGTGTAGTCTTTGAGGGTCCGCGTGTTCTCGCCGAAGTAACGGATGACCTTCGTTTCGGTTTGAAAGTTGACGAGCCCATAGCTGCAGAGGGCGGTGACCGCCAGGCTGGCGACGATCACAACCTTATGTTTCCGCGCGACCCACGCCGCCAGGCCATGCCAGAAGGCGTTGTCCAGGTCTTCAGTGCGAGGCGGGCGGCTGGGGAAAATCTGCAACAGGGCCGGCAGGCCGTACAGCGTGACCACCAGCGAAATGATTGTGCCGATCGCCGAGTACAACCCGAAGTCGCGCACTGGCGTGAGCGAACTGGTCAGGAGCGAGGCCTGGCCGATCGTGCTGGTCAGTCCCGCCCAGACGCAGGGGACAAACGCCGTTTTCACCGCTTGAACCACGGCCGTGCGGCTATCGATGACGGCGGCATGCTGCCAGTAATTCGCCAGGTGGATCGCCACAGACAACGTCGTGACGAACAACAGCGTGGGCATGACCACCAGCACCATGTTCATGGTTCCTCCGGTGGCCGGGACCAGCGCCGTCGAGACCAGGGCCGTGTAATACGACACCCCCAGAACAAGTGCCGCCAAACGGACGCTCCGCAGCGCCCAAAACGCGAGCAACCCGCCGACGATTCCGGACAGCAGCACCAGCGAGCGGCGATGGAGCAAATAGGGAGGGGCCTCCCGATCCCAAACCGCCTTGATCACCTCGCGGTTGAGAGCCGAGCCGGAGACGGCGCTCCCTCCCATGTGGACCAGATGCTCTGGAATCCCCACGGCCGCGGCGGTCTCTTTCAACGTCCGAAACGCCTCGGTTCGGTCCGCTTGGCCGGCTTCTGACAGATACAGCGCCAACCCGATCGGCGCGCCGGGAACCTGAAAGCACTCTTCCACGAGCGGTTTGTCGCTCCCTTTGGTGGATGTTCCCCGCGCGGGTAAGCGCAGATTCACTGCGAGTTCCTTGGCCGTCTCCATCTGCCGCGCGTTCCAATGCATGCCGCGCCAGGAAACGACCAGGTCATGCGGCGCGATTTCGGCTGATTCCAAGACCGGTTCGTCATCGGTGGGATTCCCAGCTTGTCCCTCCGACGCTGCCACGGCCGCTGAAGAGTCTGGGGTGTTCTCCGGCGACGCATCGTCGGAAGGTTCCTCCGGCACGATCGCCGCGGTGCTGGCGGCCAACGATTCGCGAGAGACCACTTCGACAGGAGTCTCCAGCGCCGATTCCAATTGGCGGCGCAGCAGTTCCACGACCTTGTCCTGACGCGCGCGACCCGCTTCGGTGAGTCGAACTCGCAATGGTCCCGCGCCGACGAGCACTCCTTCCAGCCGCCGCGCTCCCTCTTCGTAGGGAATCTTGTTCTTCTGCATTTGCGCCAGGAGTTCGTGCGGCGCGCGAACCCGGTCAAAATACCTGGATCCGCCACGTCGTCCGCCGTCGGGAGTGGTCGTGCCACGGAGGCGGCGGGTCAACTGCGCGGCGCGCGGGTCGTCCAGACTGCTCCCCTCCCAGGTGAAGAGCACCGCATCATCGGAGGGAAAATGCCCCCGATACCACTCGAACGCCTTGTGCTCAGGGCTCTCCTTGGAGATCCAATTGTGGACCTCGTTCTCCATGCGGATCTGGGACAGTCCCCACACCGACAGTGGGATCAGGAACGCCATCCCCGTGACCACCCAGAGCGCCAACCCATTGCCCCAGCGGTCTTTCTTCTCAAAAAAGTGCGGCATGCGGTGTGAAGAGTCCCAAAAGAGGGAATAAATGGAGACGAAATGGCCGTCCGGACGCGATGGTATCAATTATCATCGACGCAACGACTGCAACACTTGCAACCGATTTGCCGGGGCAGCCGGGTGACCGGTCCTGACCCCGGACGAGGCGGGGCAATGTAACAGGCGTCAGCGTCGATAGTTGCGCCGGGAAAGTGAAATAGCAGCGCAGGGGCCTCGGCGTCCAGAGCACTTTTCCGGCGATGGGCAGGGGCCGGAGCGGTGACAATTGGCGCAACTCGTGTCATACTAGACAGATAGATACCGCCGCAGTCTGCTGCCGCTGCCGCCATCCCTACGGTTCCAGCCGAAGCTCATGGGGGTTGCGCTGATCTCGGACCGTGGACTTCTTGCGCGGCATTTTGACGGGAGCGGTTTTTGGAGCGGGCTGGGGCGCCGCAGGGGATTTGGATTGTGAGACACTCCGAATCGGAAGCTCATCCGTTCCGGACCACTCCTGACCTTCATCAGGTACTTGGGAAGGGCGCGTCGAGTGATTCTTTGGGTAAATCTTGATCGGCTCTCCTCGGACGGCGCGAGGAGACGAGTGACTGAGATTCTCCTCGTCACCATCCCGAATCGAATCGAGCGAGACCGGCGACAGTTTTGGTCCTGACGCAGCGGGTGTCGTTTTGCTGGCCGGCGCCGACTCCGTCTCCGTCTCGGGGCCCGTTTCCTCGCGATCCAGTTCGTTGGGCTCCGTCTCGGCGGGGTTCTCTTCGGCAGTCGAAGATTGGGCGGACGCGGGGGGCTCCTGCTGATTGATCGGGGTTGGTCGTGCCACGAACCCCTCGTCTTGGAACGAGACGAACGGCGCGATCGCCGCCGCCAGTTCCGGGCGTTCGTGGTAGTCGGCAAACGAGTGGTTGGAGCCGGCGAAACCCATCGCGTCCATTTCAATCACCTTCTTTCCCGATTCGTCCATCGCCATCCGGTCGTCGCGCCCCAGCCCTGCTTTGCCAATCGCCCGCTGGCTCCATCCTTTGCGCAGGGGATAGATGGACAACGTCGCGTCGCGGGAGTTCCGCATCAACAACACCTGTTCCACCGGCAACAGGGCCCGGCCGTACCGCGCTCCAGGATTGAGCCAATCGTGGTCAAACGCGGCGGCGACCAGGACCGCCCGCAAGCGGTTCGGAGTGGAATATCCCGGCGCCAGCGACTGACCATCCTCCACAGCCCCTCCTCCCAGCAAGTGCAGTGCGGCGGCGGCCGTCCGCGCGCCGTGACTGTGCCCCACAAGGCACACCGGTTGTTCGGGGGGCAATTGGCCAACGAGGCCCGCCAGATACATCGCATGGTAGGACGATTTGCGTCCCAGCCGGGCGATGTCGATCGGAAAGACGTAGGGAGCATTTCCGTCGCTGGGCCAAGTGTAGAACACAACCTGGATTTTTGTCTCCGGAGAGGCCGACCGGATCCAACGATTGATCCCGCGACTCTCTTTCACGACATCGCGCCACCAGTTGTAACTGCCGTGCATGACGAAGCAGACCGGCACGTCCGGCTCCAGCCAGGAGAGGAACTGGTCGCGGCCCAACCGCACTGGCTCGGCGACGGAGGTGCGGTGATAATACTCCAGACAGCCCAGTTGTCCTGCCGCTTCGCGATCCTTGCAGCGGCGGCTGCTGACGATCCAGTAATCGCAATCGAGCACCGGACCGGAAGCGGCTGGAACTGGCGGCGCCGACTGACTGCGGGAGGGAACACCAACCGTCTCCGGCGGCAAAATCGTTCCAGGGGGCAGATTCTGCACGTTCCGCGCGGCCGGCGCCACCGCCATCGTCGGCGCGCTTTGGGAGACGCGCGCGGTCCGCCGGGGCGCGGCTCCTTGTGCCCTCCCGGCCGCAGGAACCAGCGCCGAAACCAGCAGACTGCACCACAGCAGCGTCAAGACAGGCGGTCGGAATGGACTGGGCATAAGTTGGTCTCCCAGCCTAATCGTACCACCTGAATCCGGGGGTCAAGCGGTTCCCGCACGCTCCCGCCCAAACCCAATCATTCACCGTGACGAAGAGTCGCAACGTGTCGTCTGGCGAAGAAATACCGGCGCACAATTCGGGGAGCTTCGGTTCACGGAACTTCGATCACCACCTTGCCCAGTTGTCTTCGGTCGGCCAGGTATTGATGCGCTGCGCGCAATTCGGACAGCGGAAACGTCCGATCGACCACCGGGTGCAGCAGTTTGCGATCCAGAAGTTTGACGACTTGCGCCAGTTCGGCCCGGTTCCCCATGCACGCTCCCACCACGGCGATTTCGCGGATGAAGAAAAACCGCAGATCGAGCTCCACCTTGGGGCCGGTCGTCGCGCCGCAGGTGACCAGCCGGCCGCCGTGCGCCAGACACTTGAGCGAGTCTTTCCATACCGCCTGCCCGATATGTTCAAAGACCAGATCGACCCCTCGCCCGGCGGTTTCGGCTTTGACCACTTCGGCGAAGTTCTGTTGACTGTGATCGATGACCACGTCGGCCCCCAGTTGCGTCGCAAGTTGCCCCTTCGCGGAGTTGCCCACCGTTGCCAGGACGCGCGCGCCGGCCAGTTTGGCGATCTGGATCGCCGCCGATCCAACTCCGCTGGCCCCCCCCTGGATCAGCACGTCGTCTCCCGGTTGAATTCGGCCGTGGCGGTGGAGCATACTCCAGGCGGTCAGAAATACCAGCGGCGTGCCGGCCCATTCGATCATCGACCAGGCGTCGGAGAGGGGAACGATGTGTCGCGACGGGGCGGCGGCGTATTCCGCGAATCCCCCCTGCGCGTGCTCACCGGGAATGGAGAACTGCGGACAGGCGGGATCTTCGCCGCGCAGACAGGGGGCGCAGCGGCCGCACCCCTGATTGGGAGCGATCATCACCGTCTGGCCAGTCGACAGACCGGTTACGCGCGCGCCCAATTCGGCCACCTGTCCCACGATTTCACAGCCGCCGATATGCGGCATGGGGATCGCGATCGGGAGTCCCTCCCGGACCCAGAGATCGAGATGATTCAGTCCGCAGGCGCGGACCCGCACCAGAACGTCATCCGGCCCGATCTGCGGCGCGGGCAGGTCCATCGGTTCCAAAACGTCAATCCCGCCGGTGCGGGCAAAGGCCATGGAGTACATGGTGTTGGTCCGAAATGTCTCTTGTTATTCACCGCTGACGACGGCTGACTCCCATCCGTCGTATTCTCCGCCGCATTCCCGGGCGCGCAGCAACAGGTCGCTGACCAGTCCATCGATCGACTCCAGATCGACCCGGTCCTGACGCGTCAATCGGAGCGCATACCGAAATTCCGCGTGGGCTTCGTCGGTCAACGAAGCATCGACCTGGAATGCCGTTCCGGCGATCTGCAGCAGGAATTGGTCGCGGCTCTCTTCCGACGGGAAATACAACCAATGGTCGACGTCGCGGGGTTGCGACAGGTCATCCCCCTGCTCAACCAGAAGATCGACCAGGCGACGGTTCTGAATCGACTGCATGTCGAGATCGCTGGGGTACAGCAGGTTGATGTACGACTCCCAGCCCTCGTCGGCTCCGTCGCGGCAGGTGTATTCATATTGGGGATGGTGCGCCATAGCCTGCGCCACCCCCCCTGCGAAGTCATTCGCTCCCTGGGCATAATAGTAGTGCGTTCGCTGCCCCTGAGTGGTGACCCGTCCCACGTATCGGGCGCGCAGGCCGCGGGAGAGGGTGGCGAACAGTGCGTCCTCAACGGCGTACAGCTCTTCAGTCTCGTCCTCGTCCGCCAGGCCATCGTCGCGTCCTGATTTCAGCGCCACCGTCACCTGCACCAGCCACGGAAGCTGCGGATCGGGCGCATGTTCGATCTGCCCCAAATCCACAAACACCATCGCCGAGTGATCATCGACCCACGCTAAATAGCAGTCCCAGTCTTCAGCCATGAGTTGATGCGCCTGGAGTTGGCCGATGTGAATCGGACGGATACATGCCCGACTGATGGAGAGTCGTCGAACTACGAGAAATAGACCCGCTCGGCGGTCTTGCGAAGCAGCCATTCCTTGTCGCCTTCGCTCAGCGAATCCAGCCGCTTGTGCAACAATTCGAAAGAGGCCGGATAGGTGTGCTCTCCCTGGACTTGATAGGGAGCATCGCTGGCCCACATGCACCGCTCGGGACCGAACGCATCCAGCACCTTGCGAATCATCGGAACCAGGTCCAGGTACGGGGGCTGTTTTTTTCCCAGAGCATAATAGGCCGACAGTTTCACCGTGACGCGCGGGTGCCGGGCCAGTTGACACAGGGCCGCCACGTCGGCGTCGCGCACCATGCCGTCCACTCCGATTCGGGCAAAGTGGTCGATTACCACGTTCGTCTGCGGGTGCTTCTTGCACATGGCATCCACTTCGGGGAGGTGCTTGGCGTCGATCAGGCAGCACATCGCCTGACCGGACTGGGCCCCGCGCTTCCACATCGCCGTCATGCCCTCGCTCGCCAGCCATTGCTCCTGGTAAATCATCGGGGTGATGCGAAACGCGCGGACGCGTTTTTTGGCCAGGGCGTCCATCTTGGCGGCGGCCCCCGGCTGTCGATCGTCGATCATTCCCACGACCGAAAACACTCCGGGAAATTGCGCGGCGCAATCGGTCAGATACGTATTGTCCCAGCCGTGATAGATGTGGTGCTGAATCGCCACAACGCGCCCAATCTTCAGCGGATGGGCCAGGCGGAGCACTTCCTCGGGAGTGAAGCTGGGAGGGTCCAGATCGGCCTTCGTTTTGTCGTTGGCCAGTGGCCAGCGCGCCGTATCTGGCGACCAGAGGTGCGAATGGGCGTCGATATAAGGATGGGCCGCAAGATCGAGCTTCGCCTCATCGGCCAACAGCGCGGCGGGGACATGCGGCGCCGCCGCCAGGGCCAGCGCCGTCACGGCGCTGGATTGCAAAAGGTTTCTGCGCGTCAGCATGTTTCGTCTCCAATGCGGATGCCTCAAGGATCACATTCGAACTATACGCCGACGATGAACCGGGCCGCAACTCCGGGGGGGGCAACCGCCAATTCCGCGCACTCGCCGTCGAGACGTTTGCCCCCCCCAATCCAACCCGTGGGCTGAAAAAAGAAGTCCGTATTGGCTCAGGTGTTTCGGCTGGCATCAGTTTTGAAATCCTATGGCGCTGCGCAGACCCCATCCGGCTCGCCCGGAACGGTGAATCAGATCGTCTGCTCGACGAGAGTTTCGTCCCGAATTCGACCCCATCCGCCTTGAGCGGATTGGTGAGCGAGACTGGCGCTGACGAAGTGCCGGAGGATTCTTGCGTGGCATATGACTGACAGCACGCGAGAATTCCGCATACCGCCTGCTGGACACGTTCCTCGATGGGAGTCTTGCGGGATGCCAGGCCGCCCGACAGAATGTGCGGGCGGTTCATTTCGATCGGTTGTCGCTGCCGAAGCGGCTGGTTTCCCCAAGCCCTCTCCCTGCGTCCTGACGGAGTCTGTCGATGTTGTCTTACAGTCCCACACCGGCGGATGCGTTGCACGAAAGAACATCCCGGCGCGATTTCCTGCGCACCGCGATTGCCAGTGGAGCGCTGCTCGGCACCACTCCGCTGGTCGTGCCGGCCGATCGCGCCGACGACCAAGGAGCGCTCCCCGCCGGGAAGCGGCTGATCCTCCGGTCGGCAACTCCTCTCAACGCCGAACCGGCGCTGGAACAGCTTGCGACCGAATGGATCACGCCGCTGGAATCGTTCTATGTGCGGACCCACGGTCCGATCCCCCGCCTCGACGGCGGGGAGTTTCGCTTGTCGATTGAAGGGATGGTCGAGCGGCCCTTGGAACTGCCGGTAGCCGAGTTGTCCGAGCGGTTTCCGAGCCAGGACATCACAGCCACGCTCACTTGCGCCGGGAATCGCCGCAATGAATTCCGCGGGCCGAAAATCAGCGGCGTCCCCTGGGGAGCCGGAGCCATTGGCAATGCCCGCTGGACCGGGGTCAACCTGTCGCACCTGCTGCGGCACGCGGGGGTCCGCCCTGAAGCGCGCCACGTCTGGTTCGAGGGGGCGGATCAGATCACCGACAAGAACGAACAGTATCCCTTCGGAGGTTCGGTGTCTCTGGAAACGGCACTGACGGAAAAGCAGCATCCCGGAGTGCTCCTGGCGACGCGGATGAACGACCGGCCCCTCACTCCGGAGCACGGTTTTCCGCTGCGGAGCGTCGTCCCTGGGATGATCGGCGCCCGAAGCGTCAAGTGGCTGCGGCGGATCGTTGTCAGCGATCGCCCCTCCCCCAATCATTACCAGGCGCTGGCCTACAAATTGATCACCGAGGAGACCCCCGCGGCGCTGGCTGCCGCCGAGCCGTTGTCACATTTTGTCGTCAACTCGGTGATCTGCGTTCCCACGGCCGGTGCGGCTGTCGGCGACGGTCGTCTGACGGTCCGCGGATTCGCCCTCCCTTCCGGGGGCTCGCCGATGGGTTTGCGACGGATCGAACTGTCGCCAGATGAAGGAGCGACCTGGACTGAAGCGACGATTGTTTCCCCCCAGCGCGAATCCTGCTGGGTTCTCTGGTCAGTCCAACTGACGGTTCCAGCCAACACTCAAAGGCTGCTCGTCCGCGCCACCGACGCCACCGGCCAAACGCAACCCCGCGACATGCCCTGGAACGCCAAAGGCTACCAATACAACGCCTGGCACCACCTCCCCCTCAAATCCAGCTAACCCGCGCCCTTCATCCTTCATCGTTCGACTCCTCCTCCCCCGCCGGCCACTCCAACCTAAAGCACGCTCCGCCTCCCGCCGGACAATCGACCAAGATGCTTCCTCCGTGCTCGCGGAGAATCTTCTGACTCACTGCCAAACCGATCCCCGTTCCCCGCGCCCCTTTGGTCGATTCGAACAGGTTGAAAATCTGCGGCAACTGTTCGGGGGAAATTCCCGGACCGTTGTCGATGACTGACACCGACGCCATGCCGGAATCGGGATCGTAGTGCGTGCCGACGCGGACTGTAGCCTCTTCGCGTCCTTCCACTGCATCCAAGGCATTGGTCAGGACATTCAGGATGGCGCGATGGATTCCTTCGGCATCGAATGTGATCTGCGGCAAGTCCTGTTCCGGACGCCATTCCAGTCGCACCTGGTGCTCGTCCGCGTGCGCCTGCATCAGTTCGCACACTTCCTGCACAGTGTCATTCAGATTGCCGCGGCGCAGCACCGGCTGCCGTTCCTTGCTGAACGTCAGCATGTCCATCACCAGGTGGTAGATCTTGTCCTGGTTCTTTTCGACGATGTTCCACCCTTTGCGGACCAGTTCCTCGCTGTGATCCTGCAACCCCATGTCGATCAGGTAACTTCCGCCGCGGACCCCTTGCAGGATGTTCTTGATGTGGTGGCTCAGGATGGCAATCGTCTGCCCGACGGCCGCGAGGCGTTCGGCTTTGATCAGCGCCTGGCGATACCGATTGTCCTCGACCGCCAGCGCCGACTGTCGGCCGATGGCCACCATCAACCGCAACATCTCTTCGGTGAACCGCCCGACGATTCCGCCGTCGAGCAGAACCTGCTCGGGAGGAGTCGTGATGTCGATGTAGATCGCGCCATGCAGATCGTACCGCCCCTGCATCGGAACGCAGATCGCCTCGCGAATTCCGGACTGCAGGATGCTTTTGCCGGGGGCAAACCGCTGATCCGTCTGGGCGTCGCTGGTGCGGACCCCCTGGCGATGCTGATGCACGAACTCGACGATGCTCCGCGACACGGGCATGCGGTCGTTGTCCTGCAGCCCGGCCCGCCGCCGGAAGACTTGCGGCGTCAGGGTCCGGCCGTCGTCGTCGCGCAGCAGAATGCACCCGCGGTCGGCGCCTGCGACTTCGATCGCCAGCTCCAGGATGCGGCTGAGAAGTTGTTCGATCGAATTGGACGGTCGGACGGCCTCTTCGGCGATGCGGTACAGCGCCTGCAGGTTGGCGGAGGCTTGCGCAGGGCGCGAGGCGGCCAGTGCCGACAGCGCTTCTCCCCCGGCGGTCGCGGCATGGCTGACAATCGAGGAGCGGTCCTGCGCATCCCCCTGATCCAGCACCGCCACCCGATCGGCAACGATCCGCGATTCGTCTCCCAGCACCGCCTGGGCGAACAACAGCACCGTTCGGCCCAGTTGGATTTCGTCGCCATGCGTCAGCGCCCGCGCCTGGATCGGTTCGCCGTTCACGAATGTGCCGTTGGAGCTGTTCAGATCGATCAGCTCGAACCGCCCCTGGCGACCTCGCAGCCGAGCATGCGCTCGCGAGACCTCGGTGTCATGCAGTCGGACGGCATTGTGCGCGCCGCGCCCCAAGCCCAATTCCGCGGCATCCAATTCGAAACGGGTTCCCTGGTCAGCCCCCTGGATGACCAGCAACGTCGCCTGACTCACGGGCATGCTTCTATTCAATTTCGTGCCTCGGCCCCGGTTACATCCCGAACAACCCTGGGGACACTGGAATGGTTTGACGACATCATAGCAATCGAAGACGACTTATGAACCTTCCGCGGTGGATCAACTCGAACGACCGCCTCCGTTCATTGGCAAGGTGGGCCTGCGCTCGCAGCGCCGGATGGCTCGATGTGCGGATTCGAGATCGAGCGCTGCCTCTTTTTCGCGAGCTTGTCCCACCCTTCGCGGCACGATGCCGCGAGCTCGTCGACAGGACGTCCTCCACCACTCGCTAACCACCGCTGGCCCAAATTCCAGTTCCCAGTGAACCAGGACAGCTCGCGCACCCCCGTCATGGGCTTTCTGATTGGCTTTCCCCAGTTCATTGGTGGCCCATGCGTGATTTCTCCATGGATCGGCAGGCGATTCCGCTCGCCGCTCCTCGCGTTCACAGTGACTTGGAAAAGGACCCAAGCCGGAACGACACCACGACCTCATCGACTTCCCGAATTGGTGGCGGCGAAAGAAAATCACTGTCGAAGCCAAGCCGAAAGAAGTGGCGGTGGAAGTTGAGGCAAGAATTGGCTGGAGGTCGATCGTTAGTCCCGCCATGCAAAGCCTTGCCCGGAAGATGATTGCAAATTTTCGCGGTTGACATATTCCTATATGGGAATATAATCCCTGTATGCCACGCTCAGCGACGACAGCCGATGTCTTCAATGCAGTGGGTGAACCACGTCGACGTCAGATCATCAGCCTGCTGGCCCAAGGGGAGCGGTCGGTGAACGACGTCGCGGATTCGCTCCGCCTCAATCAGCCGCAAACTTCCAAGCACTTGAAAGTGCTGAAGGAGGTCGGAGTCGTTCGCATGCGTGGCTCGGGACAGCAGAGGCTGTACAGCCTGAACGGCACGGCCCTCAAGCCGATTCACGACTGGGTCATGACGTTCGCGCAATTCTGGCGCGAGAGTTACGACCGCCTGGACGAGTATCTCCAAGAACTTCAAGCCCACGAGACGAAACATGACTAACGTGACTAGTTCCAAGTTCACCCTGACACTGCCGTCGGACACCGAAATCCTCATCACGCGCGAGTTCAGTGCCCCGCGTCGGCTCGTCTTCGAGGCGATGACCAGGCCCGAGCACGTGACCCGCTGGTGGGGCCCTCGATCGATGAAACTGATCCTGTGCGAAATGGACGTTCGCGTGGGTGGCGGATATCGCTTCGTGCTCCGCGGACCTGATGGCAACGACTTCGGCTTCCGCGGTGTATATCGCGAGATTGTACCGCCGGAACGGGTGGTCAGCACATTCGAGTTTGAAGGAATGCCGGGTCATGAGTCAGTCGAAACACTGACTTTGGTCGAAACGGCCGGAAAGACCATTCTGACCTGCCGCTGTCTCTATCAATCGGTTGAGGATCGCGACGGCCACCTCCATTCGGGAATGGAAAATGGGACGAGGGAATCGCATGACCGACTGGAAGCACTCATCGCCACACTGGCTTGAGTGCCTCCGGACATCGAAGTTCGATGCTCCTCTGCGAGACCTGCTGTTGATAACAAGCCGCACTGGTAACCCAATGGCGAATACAACCCCTCCCACAATGCCGATTTCAGAGACCGCACGCGCTGTCGCCTGCGTCTCGTTCGCGACGTCCGCCCTTTTCATGTTCCTGCTTGTCGCACTACACCTGTTGCGACCGGACCTCGACCCCTCGTGGCGATTCATCAGCGAATACGAGTTGGGGGACTACGGCTGGGTGATGCAGGTCGCCTTCTTCACATTGTCACTCAGTTGCGTGGCCTTTTGTGTGGCAATCGTCTCCCAGGTGCGAATGATCGCCGGGTACATTGGCCTGGCGCTGGTGATACTGGCCGCCTTCGGCATGGCGCTCGCCGGCGCCTTTGTGCCGGACCCCCTCAACAATTTGCACGAGGTCGGAGCGCAGCTCGACCACTTACCGTTCGGCGCACCGCTCATCAATTGGAGCCTCTCGAGGAACCCGGCGTGGTTTCCCGCCAAGCGGATGTTGCGCTGGACCGCATTCTTGCCCTTGTTGGGTCTCGTCTTGTTTGTGGGATCGCTGATCGTCATGCTTCCCGCCAACGGAGGCAAACCAGGCCCCACCGTTTTGGCCGGCTGGCCGAATCGGGTCATGATCGTGTTGCATTGCGCGTGGCTGATGCCGGTGGCGCGGTTCGCGATGAAACTGGCGAAAGGAGCGCGGCAAGGGCGTGTCGGAACTTCATGAGACTATCTCTCCGGTGAATTCGGTTCAGGGGCGGTCGCCAGTTTCCCTGCACTCTCAGGCGGGGCTGGACCAAAAACGCTGAGCGCCGCAAGCGCTTCGGCACTGGCCAGCCAAATCCAATACCCAATTCGGTAGTCATACCACGACCAGTAAATGTCGGCTCGGGCACGTCCAATATAGGGAAAAACCAAGGCGAGCAATCCAAGCCCGATGGCGGGGACGCCGTCCAGGCGCGCGTATTTGAACCGTCTCGCAGCCAAACAAAACGCACCGATCCACACCAGCGGATTGGCGCACCAAATCAGAATCGGCAATCCATTGGAACCAATCGTAAATGACGCTCGAAAGCAATCGTATCCGCGGAGTTCGAAGGTCCGAGGGCCTTGCATCGAGTCAACATCGATCTTCGCGGAACCTCCGCCGGGAACTCGACTCTCGATTTCCGAGGTCGATCGATCAAGCAATCGCTGATTGGTGGTCGGAATGGAAAGCGACGGTAGAAAGAGAGAGGTCACATAGATCAGCCCGACGATGGAAAAGGCAACGCGTGGCACGCAGCGTACCAGTTCGGCTTTCATGAGTGCCTGCCCGTGAAATCACGTGTCAAGATGCGAAGAGCACTTTTCGAGATTGCAGACCTGTCAACCGCGAAGATCACCGCGAACACCCTGCCGCACAAGGGCATACATAACCCGGAAGTGGCACAGCGTCAATCCTGCCCCCTGGAAACCTGTGATACGGCGAAACACTGAGAGCGTGAGGGTTGGCGAGTCTTGGAGCTGATTCATGCTGGGCGGGGATTGCGACAGGGGCACGAGTTGAGCTGAGTTTGGGACCGAATGAGGCATCGGACACCGTCGTTCTCATTTCGACAAAAGGCCGGGAACTCGGGTCACGACGGCGACGCGCAAATACCTGCGTGCCATTCATCGCGAGTCTAACGACCAAGAATAGGTGGTTCGGATGCGGACCGTCGAGGCGCTCGCGCTGCTCAAGATCAAGCCCGAAGTGATCGAATTAGCGTTGCAGGACCGCGACCCTGGCGCCCCCTTCGTCGCCAAGCTTGTTTCTGGCCAGCTCCTGAGCGAGGTCGAATATGCGGCGGAGATTCGACAACCGTATTCAGGCGGAATCAATCGCACAGCGATGGGCTCGGCAGTGGTCGGCCAGCCCGCCCCGGACTTCACGGCCCTGACGATGATTTACGGTGTTTCTCGGCGCGCCTAGCGGTGGGGCAGTGGCGTGGCAAACGATCCGCACTGGTTTGTCATCGACCGATTTATCTTCCCTCGGCTGCGGCCGCAATCCAACATGTAGTGGCTCGGCTACTGGAGTCAGAAGGGCCACGCATCGAGGCGAAGACCTGGGAGACGTTCGATCTTGCGTGTAAGAATCGCGTCGCTCAGGTACATTCAAATCACCGGTCAATTGCGTGCAGGCTCTTTTCCCACTTTCCAGGAGCGACTCCGATGCGACGACTTCTGACGGTTTGTTGGTCTCTGGTGATTCTTTCGGGAATCTCGTCCGTCCAAGCCGAGGATGCGGGTCCGGCCAAGGAGGTGCCGGAGCTTCAGGTATTACAGCACTACGCCGGGACTTGGGATGTCGAAATGACCGGCAATGGGTCGGGCAAAGGAACGGTGACGGTGAAGTGGATTCTCGGTGGGCGGTTTCTGGAGCAATCCGGCGTGATGCACTCGCCAGGCAACCCGGACATTTGGATCACGACGCTGTTCACGTTTGACACGGAAAAATCGAAGTATCTTGTTTGGACGTTCGCATCGAACGGCTCGACGAGCCAGGCGGAGATGACTTGGGATGCCAAGTCGAAGACGATGACTTCGGTGTCGCCACCGGACGCGAATGGCATTCGTGCGACAAATACGGCGGACTTCTCGACTCCCGGCAAAGAACGCTGGCATTTCCGCTACACTGATCCCGACGGCCAGCAAGTTGGCGAGATGAGTGGTGAGAATACGCTTCGCAAGGACAAGCCGTCGCCGCCGACGAAGGCAGCGCGAACTCGCCGAGAAGATGAAGGATCCCGAGGAACGCCGCCGCATGGAAGAGCAGGCGGAGAAGATGGATCCCAACAACACCATCACCGGCGACGACCTGCAGAAGATGCTCGACAAGATTCGCGAGATGGCAAAGAACGGCGACCGCGAGGGCGCCAAGCGCATGCTCGAAGAGCTGCGCAAGATGATGGAAAACGCCACGCCGATGATGGCCCAGCCCGGGCAGCAGCGCCAACCCGGCCAGCAGCGTGGCCAGCAGGGCCAGGGCAACCAGCAGGGCCGCGAGATGATGAACCAGCTCGACCGGCTGTCGCGCCGGGAGAACCAGCTGCTGGGCGAGTCCGAGCGTGAAGGACGTCAGCAGGGCCAGCAAGGTCAGCAGGGTCAACGCGGCCAGCAGGGGCGACAGGGGCAGCAGGGCCAGCAGCAGCCCGGCCAGGGGCAGCCCGGGCAAGGACAGGGTCAGCCCGGCGACGGCCAGTGGGGCGAACAACAGCGTGGCCAGCAGGAGGGCGTGCGCCGTCAGCTCGGCGATCTCCTGCGGCGCCTCGACGAGAACGGCATGCCGATCCCCGACTCGCTGGGCCGCGCCGAGCGCTCGATGCGCGAGGCCGAGGAGGCCCTTCGTCGCGGCGATCCGCGCGAAGCGTCGCGCTCGCAGCGCCGGGCGCTGGACAATCTCCAGCAGGGCATGGGCGATCTCGCCGACCAGATGCGCCAGCGCGGGCCGGGCAATAGCCAGGATCTCGCCGAGATCGAGGAGCGCGAGCGCAAGAGCGAGGATCGCGATCCGCTCGGCCGCTCCGACGGCAACTACGGCGACGCCGTCGACACCGGTACTGACAAGGTCCCGCTCGAACTCGAGCGCCAGCGCAGCCGCGAGATCCTCGACGAACTGCGCCGCCGCGCCGGTGAACAGCTTCGGCCAAAGGACGAACTCGACTATATCGACCGGCTGCTCAAGACGTACTGATCTTCCGGACCGCGTATGTGGACGGCCCCCTGTTTGCAAGGGCAGTTTGAGTTTCTGACGATCGAGGGCGTTTGCGTTCGTATGTCCGGCCTGTTTGTGCAGTCAGTCACGACCGCTGGCCAAGATGGAATGCGCAACCCGGATTCCCAACGCGCATGTGACCTCGAAGGCCATGCGGTCCGACGGAGTGTTCCGGGTGTTGGATCGCCTGATCGCATCATCTCCTGCTGCTGGTGCAAACCTCGGTTTAGGCCCCTGAGGCGGTCTCGGCGTCGTGCCGGGATCCGTGCGGGGCCCGACGTATCAGGTGGCAGCCATGGCCGGTGCCGTAGCATGTTCGCGATTGTAGGCTTGGCCGCTGGTCATGAGCTTCCAGGCGATGCGGGCGGTCTTGTTGGCGAGCGCAATGGCGGCCGGCTTGGGCTCTTGGCGCGCCAGCAAGCTGGCGAGCCAGGGCGAGGGGACGGTGCGCCCGCGCTTGATCTGCTGGATGTAGGCGGTTGCCCCACTCACCAGGACCGAGCGCAAGCTCTCGTCGCCGGCGCGGGTGATGCCGCCGAGCTTCTGCTTGCCGGCGGTCGAATGGTCCTTCGGCGTCAGGCCGATCCAGGCGGCGCACATGCGGCCGGAGCGGAAGCCGTGAGGGTTCGTGATCTTGGTCGCCAGCAGGCAGGCCCCGATCGGGCCGACGCCGGGGATCGTCGCCAGGCGCCGGGTCAGCTCGTTGCCGCCATGGAAGGCCTTCAGCTTCTTGTCGATCTGGGCGGTCCGGGTACGCAGGTCGACGAACTCCCGGCCGAGCAGGGCGAACATCTCCTTGGCCAGCGTCGGCATGGCTGCATCGTCGGCGACGAGCGCCAGCAGGGGCTCGATCTTGTCGAGCCCCTTGGGCACGACCAGGCCGAACTCGGCGGCATGGCCGCGGATGGCGTTGGCAAGCTGGGTGCGACGCCTGATCAGGTTCTCGCGGACGCCGAGCAGCATCTGGGCCGCAGCCTGCTCGGCACTCTTGATCGGCACCAGGTACGGTTGGATGCGCGGCCGGCTCATCGCCTCGCAGATCGCCGCGGCATCCGCCGCGTCGTTCTTGCCGCGCGCCACGTAGGCCTTGACGTGCTGCGGCGGGATCAGCACGACCTCATGACCCAGCGCCTGCAACTGGCGCGCCCAGCAATGGCTGCCGCCACAGGCCTCCAGCCCGATCGACGTCGGCTCCAGCTTGGCGAAGAACGCCAGGAACTCCCGCCGCCGCAACTTGCGCAGCAGCACCACCTGCTCAGCCTCATCGACGCCGTGCAGTTGAAAGACGCTCTTCGATGTATCGATCCCGATCCGTGCTAACCTGGCCATGGGCGGCTCCCTCGAATGAGTTGTGACAACCCATTCTGGCACGTAGATGCCGTCGGGGGCCGTCCACCCCAACGCGC
>JBJXGA010000225.1:0-20904 GCA_046152955.1 Planctomycetales bacterium
CGCTGCTGCAGGTGCGCGGGCAGTCGCTGGAAATACGTCCGCCCATTTCTGAGGCTGGTGGCGATGCTCGAGGGAATCGCGGAGAGGCCCGTGGTCGTGAGCAAGGTGACCCTGGGGCGTTTGTTGAAGGAGCGCGTGATCGCCGATCCAATTGACGGAGGGAGAAATGACGGCAACGACCTGGGACGAATTCTGTTTGAGCGGGGGCCGGGTCGCGCGGTCACCTGGTTGCTGTGGCTGGCCCCGCTGAAGGGGGTGGGGGTGGTGGTGGGATCGCTGGTCGCGACATGGTGGGGCCGCCCGGAATGGCTGACGATCGGAGGGGTGACTGCTCTGGTTCTTTTCCTGTTGTGGGGGGTGGCGCTGTCGCAAGCGACACGTCTGACGTGCCATGAGCGGGGCGCCGCCTGGCGCTGGCTGTGGCGCGTCCGGCGATTGATGTTTGCGAACGTCGCAAACGTGACGTTTCAAACCGTGCGCCAATATGTGAAGGGTGTGTATTCAGGGACCACCTTCACGCTGTCGTTGGAAGGGGAAGAGGAGGGGCAACCGGTGAAATTGCGATTCGCTCGCACGCTACGGAGTGCCGATCCTGAACTGGAGCATGTCCGCGATCACGTGAGCCGCCTGATTGCCACTCGAATGGCTCAATCGCTGGCGGAAGGTCAACGGGTTGCCTGGACGTCGCGGCTCGCCTTGCTCCGCGACGGACTGGAGTACCGTGCGCCGAGTCTCCTGGCGAAGAAGCCTCCGGTGACGTATCGCTACGACCAGTTGACCGGGATCGACGCCAGCGGCGAGCTCTTTCAGGCGTGGGTCGGCGGGAGACGCACCCCCGCGATCCGAGAATCGACCGGGGATCCCAATTTCTATCCCGGGTACCTGTTGCTGGTCCGGATTCTCGCCGCCCGTAAGCCTACCGAATTGCGTCAAACCGTCTCGCCCCTGTAGGGGTGGGTTTCCACCAAGCATATCCAGTGCATTCCAGCTTCATGGCGAACTCTCGGGGGCCGACGTTTTGCTGGTGGATCGCCCTGCTGATCCCCTGCGCGCTCCAGGGGGTGGAGATTGGTCGCCGCGGGATCGATCCGGATGAATTCGAGCACCTGCATGCGGCCTTCATGGTCTGGCAGGGAGCGGTCCCCTATCGGGACTTTTTTGAGCATCACGGACCGCTCCTGTACTACGCCTTGCAGCCCTTGTTCCAACTGTTCGGACCGGAGTTGACCGTGCTTTGGTGTGCGCGGCTGGCGATATGGTGCTGCGCGCTCGGTCTATTGTGCGCCACGGCCCGCCTGGCGACGCGCTGGTCCGGGGGGGCTGCCGGACTTCCGGCCGCGACGCTGTTGGCGTGGACCAGCGTGTTTCACACCAAGGGGATCGAATTGCGGCCGGATGTTCCGGCGGCACTGTTGGTCATGGGGGTGGCGCTTGTGGCGGTCGGTTCCTGGGACCGGAATTCGAGAATCGCTGGCCGGTTTCGTTGGATGCAGTGGCTCGCTGCCGGGGTGCTGGCGGGACTGGCGACGTTGTTGACTCAAAAGAGCATTGTCCCGATCGCCGGCGTGGCGCTGGCGGCGGCTCTGGGTGAACTGCTCGGGGGACACTGGCGACGGGCCGGGGGATTGTTGTTGATGATGTTGCTGGGAGGAGGCGGGGCCTGGGGGGTGGCGACAGGGCTGTTCGCCTGGAACGGCAGTGCGGCGGACTTCTGGCATGGTGCCGTGGTGCAACTCCTCCATTGGCCGGTCCGGAGCGAGCGCTGGGAGCATTTGCGGTCGACGCTGGCTGCTGACTTCACCGTGTGGATCGCCGCGGGACTGGCGGTCCTGGAGTGGCTTCGCTGTGGCCTCTCGCGCGAGAATTGGGGGCTCGGTCGGGGGCTCCTCCCGTTTGCCGGTCTGTTTTGCGTTGGATCGCTCGGTTGGGTCCAAGCCACGTATCCGCAGTTCTACTTGCTGTGGATGCCCCTGCTGGTCGTGCTCGCGGTCGATTCTCTATCGCGGCTGGCATTGCGGCCGGTTCCTCGCCTGGTCGCTGGCAGCTTGGCGATCGGCCTGTTGGCGGGACAGACACTTCTCGTTTGGAGAGCGGCGCGCCTGGGGCCGGCCGGAGCGCTGCCGCACTTGTTTGAATCGACTGGCTCCTTCGCGATCCTCTGGCCCTGCGTGTTGATTCCAATCGGATTGGCCAGTCTGTGGTTCCTGTGGAGGTCTTCCGGGGAACTTGCCTTGTGGACTCCCACCGGAGGGCTTCGACTTTCTCGAAAGCACATTGGCGGCTCAGCGGGAGCTTCGCCCTCCCGGTCTGAAGTTCCTTTTCACCATGCGTCGAGCGCCGCGCCTCAGATTGCTCGACGGGGGGGGGGGGCTGCCGCGGTCTGGCTCTGCGCGGCGTTGGGGATGGGTTATGCCGCTTGGCGGCAAATGGATGCCGCCTGCTGGTCGAACGCTCCGCAGGTGGCGCGAGTCGAGGAACTGCATCTCAAGGTGACGCTGGACCAAACGGTGCTGGATGGATTCACCGGCTACGGCGCGTTGCGGCGACACGCCTACTATTACTGGTGGATCAACGAATACTCGTCGGCCCTGATGAGTCCCGAAGAGCTTGGGTCTGGTCTATTGCGGCAATTGCGCGCCACTCCCCCGGCCGCCGTGCTGTTCGACGACAACCTGCGGCGGCTTCCTGAGGAGGTGACGCAGTGGATTGGCACGCATTATCAGCCGGGAGTTCTTCCTCCGCTGCATTTTCGGATCGATGACGGCACACTGTAGGACGGCGAATCGCCTCTGCGTCCCCTTGTCAGTAGAAGCAGTAGCACCGCGAGTTGGTCGAAGGCACGTTCGTCTGCTCCCGTGAGCTTCGGAATTCGATGGCGCACTTGCGAAGGTCACACCCAGCCTATTTGGCAGGCGCCGCCTCGAATTTCGGGGACATGTCGTACACCCGCAGAGTCTTGTCGTACAGCGCCACGGCGATCCGCAGGCCGTCGGGGTGCAGATCGAGATCGTACGCCACGCTGGGAAGCGCGGTCGCCTGAAACGACTTTTCATCGTCCAGTTTCCAGAACCAGAGCAACCCGGAGGAACCTCCCCCCGCACCGATGAGGAAGTCACCGGCGGGTGAAAACCGCAGCCCGAAGACGCTTCCCTGCACGTTGTCTTTGGGTTTCATGACCTTCAGCGACTTGCCCGACTCCCAGTCGAACAGCACGACGCAGGGAACGCCGATCCCAGCAAAGGCGTTGCTCACCTCGGTGATGCCCCCGGCTGCCAGATGTTTGCCATCGGGGGAAAATGCGAAACAGCGCACTCCGCCGACGTCGGCTTGAAACGTCGGGTCGAACTTCGACAGCAGCTTGGCATCCAGCTCGCGCGTCTGCCCCCAGGAACCGACCTCCCATTGGCGAATCCCCCCCATCAGATCGCCGGAGACCAGGGCCTTTCCCGAAGGATGAAACGCCACGCTGTAAACATGCCGCGGGTGTCCGGCGAGTTCCTTGACCAGCGTTCCGTCGGTTGCCGACCAGATCCGCACCATGTGGTCGTTCCCCGCCGTGGCTACCAGCAGGCCGTCGGGGCTGACTGTCACGGCGCGAAGGTATCCGCGGTGCGCGCCGATTGTTCGGAGGGCTTGAGGATCGGGAGTGGCCCCCTCCCACCAGGTCAAAAGTCCTTCGTGTCCTCCGGTGAGGATCCGCGGGTCGCCCGGCGATACGACCGCCAGTGTTCCCAGCCAGCTCTTGTGGACTTTGGGATGAACCCCCACCCCGGAATACAGATCCCAGCGATGCAGAGAATTGTCCTGAGCCCCGGCAAACAGAAAGTTCCCCTGTGGGTCGAAACGACACGACAGGAGCGGCCGGTCGTGCGTGATCGTCTGGACGAGGCGCGTCGCGGCGGGATCGGCCGCAGGGGCGCTCTTTTCGAACGCCGCCAGGCGCTCCTGAGCCGTCCTGGTGAATGTCGTTGCTTCGGCCAGCGCCTTGTCGGCGGCCGCTTTGGCATCGGTGGCGGGCTGAATGAGTGGTTGGAGTTCAGCCACCTGCTGATCGATCTGGGGTTTCGTTCGCGCGGCTTGCTTCTTGAGCTCCGTCTTTGTGGCCAGGTCTCGCGCCGCGGCCTGCAGCCCCTTTGCCGCCGTCTCGACCAGCGTCTGGGCGGCGACCAGGGCTGCCTGATCCCCTGGCGTCTCGGTCTGGACCTTCTTGAGGCCATCCAGCATCTCGGAGACCATCTTGGCCGCCGCGGCCTGGGTTTGTTCCGCGGCGGCGCTCTCGGCCAGCACCTTGTCCGCTGCCTCTTGCGCGGCCTTGGCAGAGGCGAAATTCTTGTTGGCGGATTCCAGTGAGGCTGTGGCTTTCGCGGCAGCCTGGGTCAGGGACTCGATCTGTGCCGCCCAGCGGGCGACGTCATGCCGGGCGAATCGCAGCGCCGCAGGCGGGGCTTCCCCCTGGACGGGGGACTCTTGCGCCAAGGCAGGGGAGAGACAGGCACTCCACAGTGCCAGGGCCAGCAGCGCCCCCCATCGATGGGGGGGGAGGTCGCGGCGCTGTTTTCGGGGATGGACCTGCGGCATGAATGAATTCTCCGAGTGACCGGGCCGCACTCTGCGCGGTGCGAAGGGGAGCATCACGCCTCTTCAGGCCAGGATTTCGCTGATGGCGTCGGTCTTGGGATCGGCTTTGTGGAAGGGGCGTCCGTTGTGCCAGAAGGCTTTGGTGGGATCCAGTCCGACCGCCCGGTAATATGTATGGAACAAATGCCCGCCGTTGACTTCACGGTCAATCACTTGCGTTCCATTTTCGTTTGTTTTGCCGACCACCGTTCCTCCTTTAATTCCCGCGCCTCCCACGGCAATCGACCAGGCTTTACTCCAATGGTCGCGACCGACGAGGTGATTGATCCGCGGGGTGCGGCCAAATTCGCACATGACGATGATCAAGGTGTGCGCGAGCAATCCGCGGTCGGCCAGGTCGCCGACAAACGCCGCGAACGGTTGATCGAATTCTCCCAATTGCTCAATGTGGAAATTGAAATTCTCGGAATGGGTGTCGTAATTGGTGTGCGTCACCTTCACGAACGTCACGCCGTTTTCCACCAGTTTGCGGGCCATCAGGCAATGGCGTCCGAAATCGTGCTTGCCGTAGCGCTCGCGTTCGGCATCGGGAATGGCGCTGAAGTCGAAGATGTCCTTGCGGGCCATGAGCGCCGCTGCCTGATCGTAAGACGAGTTGTACGCCTCGGTTTCCGCCTGCCGACGACCGGCCACGAAGCGGCTTCCGACTTTGCTCCGCAAGGCGCGTCGGCGGGCGTCCTGTTCGGGGGCCAACCCCGCGGGGAGTGCCAGATTGGGGGGAGCTTTGCCGTCGGCCAGTCCGACAGGCGCATAGCGCGGCCCCAGGAACGATGCCTCGCTTGCACTCCCTCCCCCGGCGACGTGAATGTACCCCGGCAGTGGACTCGACTCGGGCTGCAAGAGTGACGAAAAGGCCGACCCGATGTATGGATAGTCGAAACCCGGTGTCTGCCGATGGCCGGTGAGCATGATGTGCGCCCCCTTGCCATGATCGTCCTCGGCGGTGTTGACTCCCCGGACCAGGGCCAGATGGTGCATCTGCCGTGCGGTGTGCGGGAGCAGTTCGCAGATTTGAACCCCCGGCACTGACGTGTCGATCGCCTGGAACGGGCCGCCGGTGTCGGTGTCGGGCTTGGGATCCCACGTTTCCAATTGGCTGACCCCTCCCGCCAACCAGAAGACGACCACCTGCTTCTGGGCGGCAGCCAGTTCCTGCGAACCGCGGGCCGTCGTCATTCCCCCGAAGCTGAGCGCCCCCAGGGCGCCGGCGGCTCCCTGCAGAAATGATCGCCGTGAAACATGGGCTTCCGTGCCGCAGGCGTAGTTGCAACGCATGTTCAACTCCTTCTCAATGGTTGAATCGGAATTCGCTGGAGGTGACCAGAGCCCAGATCAACTCCTGCACCGCTGCCACACGGGGGTCGCCCGTTTGGCCCGCCAGATATCCCCGCACCTCTTCAATTTCTTCGGCAGTCGGCATCCGCGTGAGGGCGCTCAGGTACAATTCTTCGGCGATTCCTGGCGAATTGTCCTCGGAAATCTTGAGTAACCGGTCGCACAGATTGCCGTTCTTGCGCGTCAGGAACTGCCCCACCGCCGGATCATTGGCCAGAAACAGCACCTGATCAGTCGTGGATTCGAAACTCTCCGGGGGCTTTCCTGGCTCCCCGCCGAACAACTGCATAAAGCGTTGCTCGTAACCCTGCTGCGCGGCAAACAGCGACTCTTCCGTCAGTTTGTCCCCCAGCGAGAGCCGATGAACGTCGGTCTCCCCCGTCGCCTGCAGCATGGCCCAGGCGAGCTGCGCGGGGGTCAGGGGCCGCAGTTGTGCCACGGCGAATTGTTCATCCAGCGGTTCGGGGGCGCCCGGCTCGGACCCTTTGCGGCTGGAGCGCTGGTAGGTCTGGCTGAGGACGATTTCGCGGATCAGCGAGTTGAGATTCAATTGCCGCGCGGCGGCCTCTTCGGTGAGCAGCGCCAGGAGCAGCGGATGCGATGGAGGATTCTCCGAGTGGTCCAGATCGACCGGATGGACCAGCCCGCGTCCGAGCAGCAGCGCCCAGAGTCGATTGGCCGTTGTCCGGCAGAAGCGGCGATTGTCGGCCGAGGCGACCCATTCGGCGAATTTGGTCCGGCGACTGAAGCGGGGAATGGGACGGATCGCTTTGTCCTTTTCATCAGGCTTCACCTGATAGGCGTCGTCGATCTTGTCGAATTTGGGTTCGGAAATCGTCAACCCCTCGAACAGCCGCATCCCCGAGGTCTTCGGCCCCTTCGACACCTTGTCCCGAATTTCGAAGACCGATTCGAACGTAACTTCGCCATCCGCCTTCTCAGCGAAGACTACCCGCTTTTCCTTGTCGGTCATGACAAAGCTGCGGATGTAGAACGCCGAAATGCCGTAATAGTGATCCTGCCGGTAGTCGTCGATCTGCGGGTGATTGTGGCACTGGGCGCATTCGAGATTGACCCCCAGAAACAGCTTGCCGATGTCGCGCGTGATCTGATTCGCATCGCCGTCGCGATCCAGGTAGAACCGAGCCGCGCCGCGATTGGCCGGATCGCTTCCGTCGGCGACGAGCATCTCGCGGACGATCTGGTCCCACGACTTATTGCTGGCGAAGGCGTCGCGCAGGAACTTCTCCCATTCGGGGAGAGGGACATTCTTCTGCGGGAGCCGCCGCATGAGGAGCAGGTCGAACATCCGCTGCATATGCCGCGCGTGTTCCGGGCTGGCGAGCAGCTTATCCACCAGCTTTTCCCGTTTTTGCGGATCGGCATCCGCCAGAAACGCCCGCGCTTCGGAGCCGGAGGGAATCGTCCCCGCCAGGTCCAGCCAAACGCGCCGCAAAAACTCTTCGTCCGACGCGACGGGGGCTGCCAGTTGTTCATACCCTGGGGTTTGAAACGCGATCAGGCGGTCGATCTGCGAATGGAGAGGCTCCGCTCCCAAGCTCCGCCCACCCCCACCAGCCAAGAGGCAGGAGATTGAGACGCTGAGGAGTCGCAGTCCAGCCCAAGCGTCCCGGCGAAATCGGTTCACGTCGAGCCTCATGTCAGAAACAAGTCGAGGACTTTCGCTCAGGTCGCCAAGCGGGTGGGAATAGGGGCGATACGCGAATGTCCAGTTGACGCAATCAGGTGGGAACTCAAACAGGTAGGTAACCTTTGATCTATTGTGGCGGTGTCCGGTTCCACAGTCAAGCGTAGTTCACAAATCCGATCATTGATTGGACTTCGGCGTGGCGGTCTGCCGCTCCCAGAGATATAGATTGGGCTTCAATTTCGTGCTGGTCCAACCTTCGGGGTTCGCAAAAAATCCCGACTCGGGAAGTTGAGCGGGATAGGCTACCACCAGGAATCGATCCTGCTCGTTAATCAGTTTGGGCAAATCGGTGACTACGCTGTCGGGGTAGTAATGGCGTTCAAGAGCGAAGGAGTAGCGGACGATCGACGGAAAGTTGCGTTGCAAGGGGCATGTTGGATCGGCGTTCAGGAAGACTCGAGCTGGCGATCCCGTATAGTACCGCAGACAGCCGAACTCCTGGATCCCCACAGTGATCACTGGCAAATCCGGATATTGGTTAACCACGTTGAGAGTGTCCCGGAGTCGCCAAGAGCGGTTCATGTGATGCTCACTGACCTGGCGCATTCGATGGAGCCCCCAGAGTGCAAATACGCCCATGATCCCGACAACCGTCCAGCAGAGCCACCGCGCGCTCCAGATCACCCCCGTTTCATAAACCCTCGCCAGGGCCCCACCGTCCCTGGGAGCGCCAGTCGCCGGGCCTCGCGAGAACCCTAGGATTCCATGCCAAACGGAATCAATCACCAATGCGACCAGCGTGATCCATCCCACCATTGTCAGGAACAGGTAGCGCGGAAGAAAGAGTCGCGCGGCCAGCCTGGATTCGAACCAAATCGCCGGAATGAACAATATCAGCAGGCCAATGAAGATTGCTACCGGTCGAAGCTGAGGGAGTTGTTGCCGGGATCCGGCAGGCTCCTTGGTGTCGCATTTTTTCCCGACCACCTCGAGAAACAGCCAGGCGGTTCCGAGCAATGCCAGGATCAGCGGCAGGCCGTCGATGGTCGTGATGAACTCAGTGAGCAACAGCTTGACCGGCGGACGAGGAACCCAATTGAATTCCCCCGCGAGTTTGCGCTGCGCCAAGTAAAATGGCAATGAGGGCAAGACCCCCGCCCAACTCGCCACCGCGCTCCAGGCATACCGGCGATAGCGCTGATCCCCCTGGATTTTGGCGGTCAGCCAGGCCGACGCGACAAGCAACGCACTGAACAGCCCTCCGACGTAATGCACCGCCACCAGCAGCAGGTGTACCAGAAACACGCGCCAGTCAAGTCGTCGCCGACTCAGTTCCCCGTCGCCAGTCCGCACGTAGAGCGCCCAGGCCCAGACAAACGCGGCGAAATACAGCGTGTAACACCGTGCTTCAAACAGATGCTCGCGAAACTCCTGGTTCATGAGCGGCACGCAGATGGCGCACGCCACGGCAACCCGGCGGCTCGTCAGCCGCCGCAATCCCCACCACAACCCGACGATCGCCACGATCCCGCCGATGACCGACGGGGTCCGCATGCTCATCTCGCTGGCCCCAAAGCACTTGGCCCACAGCCAGCCCAGGATGAAATACAACGGCGGCAGCGCGTTGATCTCATCCCGCAGCGCGTTCAGCATATGTCCCAGTGACGGATCTTCGACCGCTACGGCGGTAAACACCTCATCGATCCAATAGGGGGGAGGTTGAGGCGCCAACCAAAAACAACCGCCGATGAGTGCGGCAGCAACGAGCAGGGAGAGGAGTTCCAGCGGGTGGATCGGGCGATGTTCGGATGCGGTGTCCAAGATTTGATCTCAAGCGTCCTGGTCAATGATGGGAAGGTGGGGAATGGCCGACGAGCGCTGCCGGGGGCGTCAATTCTTTTCCAGCGCTTTGAGTCCGGCGCGCAACACCTGCTCGATCCGCTGGGGGTCATACACGCACCCTCCCCAGGTGCCTCCGCTGACCATTTGCAGCATGGCCCAGAGCCGCGTGTCGGCTGGCAGGTCGGGGTCGGGTTGCAGCGCCACGGAGGGTACTCTCCGAGCGAGTTCCTGCGCCCCCTCCTCGGGGGTGAGCCGCGCCTCAGAAGTGCCGATGAAGTCGATCGTCCCCGTGAGATTGTTCCGATCGACGACGATCTGCAGCAAGTCGCCGTCGCGGACTTTTCCAATCGGCCCGCCCGCCAGCGCTTCGGGGCCGACGTGTCCGATGCAGGCGCCGGTGGAAACGCCGGAAAACCGGGCATCCGTAAGCAGCGCCACCTGCTTGCCGAATTTCAAGTAGCGCAAGGCCGACGTGATCTGGTAAATTTCCTCCATTCCGGTTCCCAGCGGGCCGCGACAGATCAGGACGATGATGTCTCCCGCCTGGATCGGACGGGTTCCTTCACGTCCCTTGATCGCTGCGATGGCCGCGCGCTCCGAGGTGAAGACCCGCGCCGGCCCCGTTTTGCGATACACCCCGTCGGCATCCACCACGCAGGCGTCGATCGCTGTGCTTTTGATCACCGATCCCTCGGGGGCCAGGTTTCCCACCGGAAACGTGACAGTGCTGGTCAATCCGCGGCGGCGGGCTTCGTCGGGGGTCATGATCACGTCGTCGGGAGAGACCCCGTCGCGCTCCTGCAAGATCTGCCGTACGCGGGCGCGGCGCTGCGATCCTTCCCACCATTCCAGATTCTCACCGAGCGTCTTGCCCGTGACGGTCAGGGCGTTCAGCTTCAGCAGTCCCAGTTCCCGCAGGTGCAGCATCACCTCGGGAACCCCTCCCGCCAGAAACATCCGCACCGTCGGATGTCCCACCGGACCATTGGGGAGTACGTCCACGATCCGGGGAACCTGGCGATTGATCCGGCTCCAGTCGGCGCTGGTGGGACGCTCCAATCCGGCGGCGAAGGCAATCGCGGTCAGATGCAACAGGAGATTCGTCGATCCCCCGACCGCGGCATGCACGATCATCGCGTTGTGGAGCGCGTCGGGAGTCAGGATGTCCCCCATGCTGCGTCCGGTCTGTTCCATTTGGACGACCGCCGTTGCCGAGCGGCGGGCCGTTTCCAGCCAAATCCGCTGTCCCGAGGGGGCCAGCGCCGCGTGCGGGAGGGTGATTCCCAGCGCTTCTGCCACGACTTGCGACGTGGCGGCAGTCCCCAGAAACTGGCATCCTCCTCCGGGGCTGGCGCAGGCGTGGCAGGCCGCGTCCGACGCTTCGTCGAGGGTCACCTCTCCGTGCGCGAACCGCGCACCGATGGATTGGATTTTGCCGGCATCTTCACCGACGGCGGGGGGAAGGGTCACGCCGCCGGGAATGAGAATTCCAGGGAGGCGCGGGTGCGAAACCAGAGCGAGCATCATCGCCGGCAACCCTTTGTCGCAGGTCGCCACGCCAATCACGCCACTCCGCAACGGGAGCGATCGGATCAACCGCCGGAGCACGATCGCCGCGTCGTTGCGATACGGGAGGCTGTCCATCATGCCGGTCGTCCCCTGGGTCCGGCCGTCGCACGGATCGCTGACGAACGCCGCGAAGGGGAGCCGTTCCAGCCGATCGAGCTCCTCGGCGGCGGCCCGCATCAACAAGCCGACCTCCCAGTGTCCCGTGTGATAACCCAGCGCGATGGGATGCCCATCTTCCGCGCGGATTCCCCCCTGGGTGCTGAGGATCAAAAACTGCTTGCGAAGCAACTGCGCGGGGTTCCATCCCATCCCCGCGCTCTGCGACATCCCGAACAAATCGCCGCTGGGACTGTCTAGAAGAAGCTGCTCGGTGAGGGGGAGTTTCCCCGCCGGGCCAGCCGCTTTGGTCTGGAGGTCGTAAAATTCGGCGTCGCCGGCATCGAGCCAGGCGGACAAATCACTGGACATATGTCTTGCTTTCGGGGGTTTTGCCCATACTTGAGGGATTCGACTGAATCCGCTTCTTTCCAGGGGTCGATGATGAGGATACGTCTCAAGCGGAGGATTGTAGCGATCCGGCCCGTCGTAAGGGATAGTCCCGCGCACCTGACCTGCCGAGAATCGCGCCGTTGGTTGCCGGGAGAATTTCCCATACCGTTGAATCGTCCTGTCGAGTTGATTCGTCAAGCACAACCGTTGGTACGGGAGACCCCGTGATCCGAGTCGGTAAAGATAACTTATCTTATTGTATTTAAATGGGTTACGGTGATTTTAATGGACGAGGGTTGCCGCGGAATGCGGAATTGTTCCACCAGAAAAGAGTCCGCCAGGCGTATGATTTCCCAGGCTGTATACACGATCAGGTTCAGAAGAGCCTGGAAAAATGCAGCGTGTTCCAGCCGCATCGATTTCAGGAGCTATAGTTGATTCGGTCGGGATCATCTCCGCGACCACAACCAGGCCACCAGCCTGACCGCACGGGTGGATTTCGGGATGGCGAACCTCGCCGCCAGGAGAGAGAAGATGAGCCGCAAAGACGCACTCTTGAGACTCCATAAGAACCTCGTTGCCAAGCGGGACGAAATGCGGGCGCAACTGGCGCATGAGCTGGAGTCTGCGCAGTCCGGGGACGCTGGGGGCGATTTGCTCGATGCGGCCCTGGATGGCACGCAGATCGAAATGCACACGCAGTTGACCGCCTTCGAGAGCCGCGAATTGCAGCAGATTGAACGGGCCATCAAGCTCATCCGCCAGGGTCGGTACGGGAGCTGCGAAGTGTGCGGCAGCGCGATTCCGATCATGCGGCTCAAGGCGCTCCCCTACACGACCGTCTGCATCGATTGTCGGCAGAAGCAGGAAACGCGGCGCGGGGTGGTGGAAGACGAAGGGGAACATTGGGAAACCGTGTTCGAATACGAAGGCGCCCATCGCGATCGGGATTTGACGATCCGCGACCTGAATATCGAAGTGGAATGAGCCATGAATCGCTGGACCGTTGCGCTGGCTGGCAGCACCCTGTTTTTGGGGGGGCTGGTGCTGGGGATGCGGGGTGACCGCTGGGCCGTCGTCGCCCCGCTGCATGCGGAGGGGTTCGAAGTGGGGGCGCCGGAGCGCGCCTACCGTGACTTGCAGACCGGCCGCAGCGCCCTGCAGGACTCCAGCGAACTTTTGGCCCGGATTTCCCGCCTGACGACCAACAGCGTCGTTCATATCCAGAGCGAACGCCGCATGCGCGGAAAACTGGTCGAAGAAACCGGGTCGGGTGTCATCGTCGAGAGCTCCAAAGCGCCGGGATATTACGTGGTGAGCAACCGGCATGTCGTCGAAATCGGCGATCGCCGTCCCGGCAGCCGCACGCCGCAGGACAACATCATCGTCGACAAGGCGGTCCTCGACAACATCTCCATCCACTTGCACGACGGACGGGTCATCCATCCGGCCAAAATCTGGACCGATCCGGCGACCGACGTGGCGATCATGAAAGTCCTCCCCGCCGATTTGCAGCCGGCTCGCTGGGGCAACAGCGATCAGGTGGAAATCGGCAACATGGTGCTCGCCATGGGGAGCCCGTTTGGCCTCAGCCAGTCGGTGACGCTGGGAATCATCAGCGCCAAAGGGCGCCGGTCGCTCAAGCTGGGTGAGGCCCGCGACATGCTCAACCAGGACTTCCTCCAAACCGACGCGGCGATCAATCCGGGGAACAGCGGCGGGCCGCTGATCGACATGCAGGGACAGGTGATCGGCATCAACACGGCGATCGCCTCCAACAGCGGCGGCAACGAGGGGATCGGCTTCAGCATCCCCAGCAACCTGGTCCGCAAAGTCATCGATGAACTGATCTCCAAAGGGAAGGTGACCCGCGCCTACCTGGGGGTCAAGCTGGACCCCGACTACAACGCCGACGTCGCTGCCCGACTGAAACTCGATCGCGTTCGCGGGTCGCGCGTGGTCCAGGTGTTTCCCAATACACCCGCGGCCCGCGCCAACCTGCAGACCGACGACGTAATTCTGACGTTTGACGGCGTCGAAGTCCTCGATGAGAATCACCTGATCAATCTGGTCAGCCTGGCCAGCGTGGGAAAAAAGGTGAAAATCGTCGTCTTCCGCCAGGGGCGGCATGTCACGGTCGAATTGCATCTGATGGAACTGGAAGACTCGCGTGCCGATGCCTCCGGAGAACCGGGGATGGGAACGCATCTCCAGCATCTGGGGCTGACGCTGCATCCGTTGGAGCCCGACATCGCTCAGCAGCTTGGATTCGAACGGGGGTCCGCCGGACTGCTCGTGCTCCGCGTGGATCACGAAAGCCCCATGGGGGACGATCTCAAGCTGTATGACCTGATCGAAGAGGTCGCCCGGACTCCGGTGCGGACTGTCGCCGATTTGGAAACCGCCCTCGATGCGGCCTCTCAGAGCGACTCGGTTCTGCTGACTGTCAAACGCCGCCAGCGCGGAACGACCGAAAGCCAGGTTGTCGTTTATCAGCGGTAATTGGAGTTCTACCGCAACAGCGAGGTCAGGTAGTCGATCACTCCCTGCGAGTCGACTTCGACCGCTGCCGTCGTGCTGGCTCGGGTATGTTGTCGCCGACGGCGTTCAACCACCGTCATACCGCGCGTCAATTCTCCTCGCGTCTCGACGTCGATCGGAAACGGCGTCAGGTGGAACAACTTGGGGCGGGCCACCGCCGCCAGCGCCACCACCTCGCGCAACCAGATCCCCTCCATCCCCAGGTACTGATGGTGGGCTCGAAAGGCATAGGGGAGCAACTGCTTGGCGAACTGCGCCGCGGGGGTCGGGGCCTCCGCGATCCGCTGAAACTGTTCGTACGTCATGATCACCCGGTCGGTGACATCCAGCGGCACCAGCGACTTCGCCTCGGGACTGGTCAGAACGATCCGCGCCGCTTCGGGATTGAGGAACATGTTCATTTCCGCGGCGGCGGTGACGTCTCCCCCCGCGTTGATCGCCCCTCCCAGGCAGACCAGATCGGACAGCAGCGACAGAAAATCGGGCGCCCGTTCGCACGCCGCCACGACGTTTCCCAGCGGGCCGAGCGTCAGCAGGGTCACCTGATGCGGGTGCGCCCGGACGGTGTCCACGAGCACTTTCGACGACTCGTGCGGGTGATGCAATTCCAGGACGCAACCGCGAAAGTCCCCCAGCCCGTCGGGACCATTGAAACAATGCGATCGCGAGAGTTCCTCGGGAATCAGGGGAGTGGAGGCGGACGCCGTGCCGATCCGGGGCCACTTGGGAGGGTCGATCTGCGCCACCAGCGCTTGCAGGTTGCGGGTCGCCGCGACTCCCGAAACCACGCCAGGAGTGGCGGTGAGCGCCAGCACGTCCAGTTCGGGATCCAGGAGCGCCAGCAGGGCCGCCAGCGCGTCTCCGATTCCCGGATCCAGATCGATCACCAGCTTGCGCGCCACGCAGGAACTCCTCCTTGTCGCCGACTCTGCGCCACCTCATGAAAATCGCGGACCGGATTGATAGTATGCGGCCATCGCCACGCGGTCAATCAAGTGAACCAGATGTCGCCGATCACGCTTCCTTCTCCACACAATTTACCCCCTACGCCGGATATTCCCGCCGCGTTGCGGGCGAAGCTTGAGGCGGACTACGAGCGTCTGCCGGTGGAAGCGGACCAGCGCGGTCTGACTAAGTATGTACGTGAGACCTATCAGATTGATCTCTCGACGACCTACGCCGGCTTGCCGATCGCCAATCCCTGGGGCAAAGCTTCCGGCCAACTGTCGATGAATCTCCGCCAGGTCCAAGAAGACATCGAGGCGGGACTGGGGTTCGTGGTTCTGAAGACGGTCATCGCCCAGGACGAGTCGGGGGTCCAGTCGATGCATGCCTGGGCGATCAAGGAACAGCGGATGTTCGTCGAGCCAATCCAGGGGACTCGCGGCGATACTGGCTGGACGGTGAGCTGGAAGGGGCGCGGCTGGTGGCAATCGTTCGACGACTACTTGACGCTGGTCCGCGAGGCACGTTCGGCCGCGGCACACAGCGGGACGTTGATCGTCCCTTCCTGCAAGTTTCACCTCCCAGGAGACGCCGACGAGACTCCCCGCGCGGCCGAGTACCAATACACCATCGAGCAATTGCTCCGCGCCTGGAATCATTCTGCCGCCACGCCGCAACTGGCCATGCCGCTGGAAAAGGACTTCAGCCCGACGCTGGCTGGTTCGGACAGCGCCCGGATGCAGGAGCGAATTCTGGAGTGGCTGCGGGTTGTCCCGCCATTGATTCGCACTGCAACAGCCGTCGCTGCCGCGCGCAGCGACCCGGCTGCAGCCCCCTCCATCCGGCTGGGACTCAAACTCTTCAACGCGCTGTTCGACGACGACTTTCAGCTCCAGATGTTGCGGACGATTCATGATCGCCGGGGAAGCCCCCCGGACTATTTCGTCTACGGCAATCGCCTGTTCGATCCTCAGCGTCTCTTCGATGGCCACCGGGGAATCGCCTACGGCGGTCCGGACCTGAGCGATCGCAACCTGCGGGTAATGACCCGGTTTTGCCAGATGATGCAGCCGGCAGGGGAAGGGAGCCTTCTGGAGTGGAGTGGCACGGGGAACATCGACAGCGGCCGGATGGCGGTCGAATACGCCCTCCGCGGCGCCACCTCATTTCAAATGCACACGCTGTTTCAGCTTCCCGCGGAACAGTACCGGCGCGCGGACGGCTCCCGAACGCAACGAGCGCTCCACGAACTGTACTTCCACCCCGACCGCGGCTTGATCCCCTGGCTGCACCACGTCGCGCGCCGTCTGGACCTCCCCACCGCCCCCTTGCGTTTTCGAGACATCGCGGCCCACGGACCGCGACTCCTCGCCCCAAACGCATCTCAACATCCAGCCGCGCGGTAGGGTGGGACCAGCTCGCGATTCGGTGTCGAGGTACGATGTCAAACCCGCACGGTTCCCGAGCCGGCGTCGCGAGCGCAGCCCCACCATCCCTATCGTGGACGCTGCCAGCGTCCACAACCGCAGCCAGATGGTGGGCCAGCGTCAGCCTTTCCGAGCGAGCTGCGTGTGCGGGTTTAATGCCACGGTCTGGTGTTCCACAATGCCTGGTTTCGGCTGGCTTGTCTCACCTTTCGACGCCATAGCCATCCAGGCAAAAAGGGAGGTTGTCCGATAACCCCGATTCCAGCAATCGTGTGCCAGCTGATCGTTGTGAGTCGGCGCCATTCCCGAGATTGATCGCCCGACCCACTACGAGTCCATTCTGTCCAGTGTCTATTGACGGGCCGCCCAGACCGACACCGCCTATTTGACTCCGTGCTCGCAGAACTAGGGCATCGTCTCCTGCCACGCTTTGTGCGAGACTTCCTCCTCATAATACTGCATCGTGTCAATATAGAAAAAAGGATTCGATCGCTGGTTCCAAATGACCTTTCCGGGCTTGCCGTTCTCCCTGGTCCGCACCCCGACTTCTCGAAGTCACTCGGCGCATTCAGCCGCCGACAACAGTTCGCCCTGCGCATCGTCTTCCGCAGCCCGGAGGCGGATGCCATGTCGATGCGCCGCTAGAACTGGATTTTTGGCCGAGTCTGCAAATGCACTCCACTGGCGAATTGAGCCAGGACAAATGGTTGCCATTTCTCCGCCGCTGAGTTGTACCAGAGGCGAAGGATGTACGGCCCGACCTTTCCGTCAAGAGTTTCATGATATTGAATGATCATCTGCAAGTCCGCAACAAGCAACTGGCCACCGGACGACTGCTGCTGTTCTAAAGAGCCTTGTACCGGACGAAACGTACAGGTCCGGGTAGTGACGCCCCTCAAATCCCGGTAAAGGTCCGAAACTGGTGTCGGTTCATCACGAAGCCCTCCGAGCACCGCAACTGCCCTAACATTCTTTACGATCGAGCCATCCCAAATCTGTCCCATCGTTGCACCGAACATGATCCCATGCCAGCGCGTCGCACATTGATCCAGCTCCCAGCAGCGGACAAACAGCTCATCCCCCGAGAGCGAATCGAGATTCTCATCGGTCTTCTTGTGCATATATCGAATGTATATCTTGGCCAACTCCGGATTGAACTCTAGGCCGCGCTCGCGCATAAACGCAATGACGGCATGCGGAGAATTGGCGGCAAAGGCGCCGATAAACTGCTCGACCGCCTGATCGAGATCGGTGGCCTGCGCCGACGAGAGGGAGGCTTTGGTAAGTAGTCCAGTGGCCTCCGCCTGCAGCGGAAAACCATCCCAGAGGATCGATCGCACTCCCTGGTGTACAGCTTCGGCATCCTCCAGCGGCACGGACGGTAGGTCGCTCCATTCGTCAAATCGCGACCAGGCCACCTCTTTGCGTTTCTCCTCCTCGCGATTCGCTTTGTCGTACTCCGTTTCCGTACTCGAAGACCGAGCATCTGCGGCGCCAACCGGTTCGTCCGGAACTCTCTGCCGATTTGTCCACCAATACGGTACAAGCAACGCATTCCCGACAACAATGAGTATGCCGCACACAACTGATATCAAAAACCTTTTGGGCATAGGCGTTCCATTCTTAGTCAACGGTCCCTTCGAAGATCGGATCGCCGCCGGACTTTGCGTTGAGGATTTTTGCTCCAGACCCAATCTGCATTCCCTTGAGGAAAACAGCTCGTCGGGGAGAGCATGGTGGCAGAATAATGATGGCGTTTCGGGACATCAGGGATCGTCTGCGGAAGGGCGATTCACCTTTCGATTCTGATTTTCATGGCGCAGCTCACAAAGTCATTGATTGCCGCAGTGCCTGCCCCGCCGCCATTTTCTGCCGCAGATATTGGGTTGAAAAATGGTCGGCGATGATATTGAAGCACGGGCAGATGAGAAAATCTGCCACCAACGATTCTTCCCCACGCGGCAGTTGCATTCCACATTGCGAAATTCTTTTCGGCGTAACAAGATTCAGTTGGATTGCGGTGCAGAAAATTGGGCGATGGTCGACTCTTCAACCCCGTTCCAATCGAGTTCCTTTCGTGTCGTTCGAGTATTTCGTGGTCTATTCTTCTCGCCGAAGCGAGTCATATTGGCCGGATCGGTTTTCAAAGTTTGAACCACGAAATACACGAACGAACACGAAAAACGCCAAGTCGAGTTTCCTGCCCCGTTACTCTGGCCTGGATCGTTTCCGCCAGAGCAAAAAGGAGAGCACAGCAATGATCAGGACCAGATGTCCGCCAATCAGCAACGCCATCCCGCGAGGCATTTGCCACTTCGCTGGCACGGGAATGTTGGAGGGGGAGAGTTCCACCAGCCGGCCGGTGTCGGTCATCGATTTGATTTTGCCCATGCGACGCCCCTCTGCGTCATCAGCGCCGTCGGAAAAATCGACGACGGTGACGCCGGGAGGAATCGCCAGCTCAAACAACTGATCGGAGACTGCGTTGAGACTGAGCTCTTCGACGTCGTAGGCATAGGCGATGAGCGGTCGGTTGTGCAGTTCCGGTGGGGCGTCGGCTCCGGGAAACTGCTCGGAGGTCGCTTTCCGAGGCCAGGACATTCCGTCCCGAGGTTCGAAGAACTCAGATATCGTGGTTCTCCACATCAGGAGCGGAGAGTCTTTGTGATACGTGACTTGCTGGCGGATCGCATATTCCAATGCCGGAGCCACCCAAAATGTCCGCTTGTAAGGTCCATCCCAGTCAATCACCAGACACTGATGCGAGCCAATCTGCTCTTCTTCTTTCCTGAGGGTGCATTCCCCGCGCAAGATCCCCTCGAGCAATCGCGCCTGTCCATTTGTCAGGGCCCGATTCACGATGTCCGGCGGCGTTCGACTGGCCAGACTCAAATAGTCTGTTGAGAAATATTGTGCATCGGATTTGTTCCGATCAAGATGCGCAATCGCCGCCATACCCCCGCCGGCCGCACGTCGCCGCAGTTCGACGCCGTTGTAAGCTGAGATCGCGTTGGCCGCGATCTTCATCGTTCCCCGGCCATCCGTGCTCTGAGTAGGATCGAGAAGCGGTCGAGTGACGGACTCATCCGCCAGGCTGCCAGTGCGCTCGATGCTGAAGTAGCGCTTGACCCCTTTCATTGCGTAAGCGTGTCGTTCGTCGACGAGGATCATCGTCCCCAGATAGCGCGTCGCATCCGCGGCGTCCCCGCGCAGTTCCGATGAATAGCGATAGCGGACGTAGAGACTGGAGGTGGCAAACGCCTGGGAAGTCAGGGCCGCTTCGATCGATCTGAGCGACGGCGAGTGCTCCGGCTCGTCAGCGAGAACGACACCGGCAAGGCACAACACAATCGCAAAGCAGCGGCTCAGGTGCAGCATGATGTGGCGCTCCGCCTCATTGTTGATCGCGCTAGCAGCAAGGCAACACAGTGCGAATTCACGTTCGATCGACGGCACGACTGCGCCGAAGAGAATCGAGAACTGCCGCTGGCAACGATATCGTTGGCGACCAGGCAGGTCAATTCATGGCAATCGTTCATGGCAATGCGTTTCCAGGCGATCACCCTCTGTGTAAACTGCGATTCCCCCGGCAACGGAAGCAAACACCCACCATCCCCTATCCACTATCCACCATCCACCATCCCCTTTCTACTCTCCACTCGACTCCGATGCCCCGCCCGCGTCTGCTATTCATCTCCGAGCGATTCGCGCCAGATCTCGGGGGGGTGGCGCGGAGTGCGGCGCGTACGGCACAGGCGCTGGCGGATTTGGGGGTCGAAGTGCATGTCCTTGCCTGGAGCCGGACGATTCCTGCCGGGCAGCTTCAGAGCCGAAGGGTGTACGGCAAGCGACCAGATTCTGTGGAGCTGGTGGTCCATCGGTTGGGACTGTTTGCGAATCTCGATTATTCGCTGCAACACACGCTGACGCTGATCGAAGCCTGGCATCGGGAGCGGCCGTTTGACGGGATATGGGGGCATTACCTGTTTCCCGCCGGGTTTCTGGCGGTCCTCTCCGCCGGGACGGTGGGGATTCCCGCCGCGGTCAGCGCTCGGGGGAACGACGTGGACATGCTGATGTTTCCACCGGGAGACTTCGCGCGACTCACCTGGACGCTGGAGCGCGCGCGGGTGATCACCGCCGTCTCGGCCGACCTGGCTCGCAAGATTCGCGTGTTGCTGGGGGACGATCGTCCGATCCAGGTGATTCCCAACAGCGTGGATGCAAAGTTGTTTCACCCCTCCCCCGCCGACGCTTCGCTGCGCGCCGCGCTGGGGCTGCTCCCCGGCGAATCGGTGCTGGGATTCAGCGGCGAACTGCGGCACAAAAAGGGACTGGCGCGAATGGCACTGCCGCTTTTGTAGCATGACGTTACGGCGACTGTCGCAAAAACTCCGGCCAATCGTGCACCGTCAAATCCACTTCGTATCGCGAGTTGCTCGCGTCTGCCCGTCCGCGCGCAGTCTG